>JBAPUB010000331.1:0-2812 GCA_049282455.1 Actinomycetes bacterium | reverse complement strand
CCTGCAGTCCGGCCGAGTCCAGCTCCCCGCACTTCCACGCGAAGGTCGCACGTTGGCGCTCCAACGAGCCGAGAAGAGTGGCGGGTTCGTCGCCGGCCACCGGTGGTTCCCGGGGCAGTTGCCCGTCCAGGTCTGCCATGTCGGTGAGTCTAGGCAACAGGCCCTCGCTCGTCGCCTGGAAGGACCGCTCAGCGATCGACCTAGAATCCCCGGCATGGCCCCACCCCGGGATGTCCGAGTCAGATGTGTGACGGAGCCATGAGCGAGCACAGAGATGATCGGCCCACGCCACCTGTGGATTCCCAGGTCAACCACGAGGACTGGGACGGACGTGATCTGTCGGGGTTGGAGCTGAGACGGGTCACCTTCCTCGATGTGGACATGACCGAGGTGACCAACGACGGCGGGGTCTTCCGCGAGTGCACGTTCCGCGATGTCCGTTTCAACGCATCCACGCACACGAACGCGGCGTTCCTGAACTGCACCTTCACCGGCTGCTCGTTCTTCGACGCGAAGTTCCTCGGTTGCAAGCTGGTCGGCAGCACATTCGACCGGTGTGCCTTCTCTTTGCTCAAGGTCACCGGCGGTGACTGGTCGTTCGTTGGACTCCCCCGCGCTGACCTTCGCGGCGCGACCTTCTTCGACGTCCGAATGCGCGAGGCTGACCTGACGGGACTGCGCGGCGAGGGGGCTGATCTGCGTCACGTCGACTTGTCGGGGTGCGCGTTCCACAACGCGAACCTGTCCAGTTGCGACCTGCGCGGCTCGGACCTCTCCAGCGTCGACCCGACCAATGTTGCTCTCAAAGGGGCAGTGGTCGGCTGGGAGCAGGCGGTGCAGCTGGCCACCTCACTGGGCCTCGAGGTACGACCCGAGTGAAGCCCACCGTGACTAGTCACGTTTGACCCGTGCTCGGGTCAGACGACCCCGGTGTTGTACAGGTTGCCGGCTGTCTGCTGGAGACAAACCCAATCCTCGTTTGTCCACGTACACGATCCGAGGAGGCAGATGTCAATGTCAGTCAAAGCGTTCGTTCACAGCCGCACGGGTGCCGTCATAGTGGGCGCGAGGATCCTGGTGACGATCGGAGGCGTCGGCAGCGCGGTGGCGCTCAACAGAAAGCTCAACACGGGCCGCCTCAAGGGCCTCGAGTCGGACGGGCCGTACCCAGGTCTTCCCGTCCTTCAGCAGGGCGACGACTCGCGCAAGACCTGGATCGGCGGCGCGGGAGCCACCCTCCAGAGGTCGTGGGTGCAGTGTTCGCCAGGCAAGACGGCCATCGGTGGCGGCTTGAGCCCCGGCGACGAAGCCTTCTCGACGATGCATGACTTTCAGATCGTCACTTCCAGGCCTGCCCAGTTCCAGGGCGGCGAGGAGGTCGGCGTCGCGATCCCGGGCGACCCGGACAGCTCGATCGTTCCGAACGCCTGGCTCGTCGAAGGATTCGACAACGGCGCGTCCGGCACCATCGTCGTTCGTCCGTGGGTGGTCTGCGCCACGATCAGCGACTGACGCACGACCACCTCAGTTCGCCCAAACGGCTGCGAGCGGGTAGGTGACATGGTGAACCGCCAGACACTTTCTGGATGCCAAGCACTACTCCGTCTGGGTGATATGCGCCTTGTGGCCGGGAGACAACGGTCGTCGGCCCCGATCCGAGTTCAAGCGCCTGTCGAGGCCGGTCGACGACAACACCGGGGTATCTGCCATCGTCGCGCCAGGGGGTCTTGTGTCACCCGAGCCGGGTCACCGTGCATCCGTGGGGATTGCGCTCGATGTGCTGATCATGGCTGCGGGCTTGAGCCTCGCCACTCCCTGCGTGGTCGCCTGGATCGCAAGTGGCGGCTCCCTCGACGTGGTGGCGGTCGCTGCGATCGCTCTTGTGGTGGTGATGTCACGCTTCTCCTTGGTGCTCACCCACAGGTCCGGTGACATCATGATCGGCTTCGAGCCCTGCGTTCTCGTGTACCTGCTGCTCACCGGCTCCGGGCTCGAGGCATTCGCCATCTGGTCGATCGCGGCGACGGTCGCGATGCTGGTCGACCGGGAGACGTGGCGGGCACGCATATTCAACGTGGGGGACGTGATCCTCGGCGGAGCGTTGTTCACCATTGCCTTTGCCGCCGTCGGCCCCTCGCCCGGCCAGAAGGCGCTCGAGCTCGGTGCCGTCCTGGTCGGTTCGACGCTGTACTTCGCCTTCGACCTGTTGCTCACCGCCGGCTCCATCGCGATCGAAGACGGCCGCCGAGTCGGAACGGTTGTTGCGTGGCGCTCGGTGCCCCTCGGCCTGGCTTGCTTCGTCAGCGTCGGCACGCTCGGCTATCTCGCTGCGCTCTTGCACGAAGATCAGCCAGTCTGGACGCTTCT
The DNA here is from genome assembly GCA_049282455.1 of Actinomycetes bacterium. GTDB lineage: Bacteria > Actinomycetota > Actinomycetes > JAHEKZ01 > JAHEKZ01 > JBAPUB01. Next base: position 445 of record JBAPUB010000331.1, on the reverse strand, counting down.
GTTGCTGCTGGTCCCGGTGGGCACCATCCTCGTGGCCGTGCGAACGGTCAGTGACAACCGTCTCGCGCAGCGCCGACTCGTCGGGCTTCTCGAAGCGGCCACCCATGCCCCCGAGTGGGCTGACGACGAGCAGATCGAGCGTTCGCTGCTTGCCCAGACCGAGCGCACGCTGTGGCAGACGACAGCCTCGCTGCGCGATCACCCGCCGGAGGGCAAGGAGCTCGGCGCACCATTGCACGTGGACGGTCGGTCCACCCGGTACCTGGTCGTCCGACCGGAGCCGTCAGCCCATCCGTTCACGTCTCAGGACGTGGCTGCTCTCGAGGCCCTGACGGCCGTCGGGGCGTCAGCATTCCACCGGCGCCGACTCACCGACGAGATGACCTATCTGGCCAGACACGATGCGCTGACTGGTCTGCACAACCGGAACGTGTTCACCGAGCGG
>JBAPUB010000330.1:0-1664 GCA_049282455.1 Actinomycetes bacterium | reverse complement strand
GCCCCAGGCAAGGAATTCCCGGATCCCCACGTCGTGACGACCCGACCGCCCAGATCGACCTCGAACGGTCGGGCCCGAAGCGCGAGAGAACGGACCCGGCCGGTGGTGGCACGGGCGGACTCCGCCGCAGCCACCGCACCCGGCCCTACCGGGGTCGGTCCTGGGCGCAGTCCGCACGCCGTTAGCCCCGCTGCCGCGCCGACACCGAGCATGCCGGCGAGGATCTGGCGGCGTGAGACAGACGGGGCGGGCTGCACGGCCAATCCTCCTCAGCGGTTTCGACCGCCCATCAGGGCGGGGCGCGTCCTTCGCTCCACCACCACTGTCGACGACGCCCCCGGTGAGTTCCCCGGACCTTCGATGAAGGTTCGATGAAGCCGGCGTCTTCATCGAACCTTCATCACCACCCCCGGCCGATCGATACCACGCGGCGGCATCCTGGAGGGGAACGCGAGACACAGGAGGCGCGCCATGATGGGTTGGTACGACAACGGATGGGGCCCCGGACTGGGCATGATCGTCATGCTGCTCGTCTGGGGCGGACTGATCGGCCTGGGTGTGTGGGCGGTCGCTCGGCTGACCCGTGGCGAGTCGCGGCCTGCGCCGGTCGAAAACCCGCGGCAGATCCTGGACCGCCGGTTCGCCAGCGGCGACATCGACGCCGAGCAGTACGCCGAAGCGCGTCACCTGCTGGAGGGCCGCAGCGCGGTGACCCCGACACCGCACAGCTGACCAGGGCTACCGTCGTCCTCCAAGCCAAGACTGAGTTGGAGGATGCAGATGCCTGACCCGCTACGGGTGCTCGTCGTCGACGATGAGCAGGCCTTGGCTGGAGTGATCGCCAGCTACCTGGAGCGCGAAGGCTTCGCCGTCGACCTCGCCCACGACGGGCCGACGGCCGTCGCGGCCGCACGTGACCACCGGCCCGACCTCGTGGTTCTGGACGTGATGCTGCCAGGGTTCGACGGGGTCGAGGTGTGCCGCCAGGTGCGCGGGTTCAGCGACGCCTACATCATCATGCTCACCGCCCGCGACGAAGAGGTCGACAAGGTCGTCGGGCTGTCCGTCGGTGCGGACGACTACCTGGTCAAGCCCTTCTCGCCGCGCGAGCTGATCGCGCGCGTACGCGCCATGCTGCGGCGTCCGCGCACCGTCACCGGTGCCGCAAGCGGCGCCGACTCCGAACCCGAATCCGAGCCGCTCGTGGTCGGCGGCCTGCTGGTCGACACCATCGCCCACCGGGCAAGCCTCGACGGAACCCCCATCGACTTGACCCGCACCGAGTTCGACCTGCGGTCCACGCTGGCGGCCCGCCCCCGCGCGGCGTTCACCCGGCGGCAGCTCATCGACGCCGTGTGGGGACCGGAGTGGTACGGCGACGAGCACGTCGTCGACGTCCACGTCGGGCACCTGCGCCGCAAGCTCGGAGACGACGCCACCAACCCCACCTACATCCGCACCGTCCGCGGCGTCGGCTACGGCATGGCGTCGCAGTGATGCGCCGACCCAGCAGCCTGGCCGCGCGGTTGATGGTCGCGCAGCTGTTGGTGATCGCCACCGGGGCACTGACCCTGGTCGTCGCCGCTGTTCTGGTGGCGCCCGCCCTGTTCTCCGAGCACCTCGCCCGCACCGGCGAGGACTCCCCCATGGTTCAGCAGCACGCC
>JBAPUB010000329.1:0-16582 GCA_049282455.1 Actinomycetes bacterium | reverse complement strand
CGGCCGTGCTCTGCGTTTCGCCGACCTCCTCGACATCGACGCACGGATCGACCTTCTGCTCAAGCGCTCGTACGAGTGCTATCTCATCGATGCACTCGCCGACTCGATTGCCGCCCTGGACCAGGCGGTCACCTTGTTGCGCGAGACCACACGGCGCGACGGCCTCGCCCAGGCGTTGCTGCGGCTGTCCCGCGTCCACTGGACCGCGGGTCACAGCAATCTTTCCGACGACCTTCGGGAGGAGGCACTGACACTGCTCGAGGCGCTGCCACCCGGACCGACGTTGGCTCGCGCGTACGGCGCCCAAGCGTCGAGCTTCATGGTCGCCGGCCAGTACGAGCAGGGGATCGAGTGGGGTGAGCGGGCGCTGGCATTGGCCCGTGAGCTCGGGGCGCAGGACGTTGAGGTGCATGTGCTCAACACCCTGGGTGTCTGCCGATGGGGGAGTGACCCTGTGGTGGGTGAGGCATTGCTGCTCGAGAGTGTTGCTCTGGGTCGGGAGCTCGATCTCGAGGACGACGTCGCTCGGGGCTACGCCAACCTCGCCGGCCAGGCGCTCGGGCACCTGGACGTCCCGAAAGGTCTGGCCTACTGCGACGAAGGTGCCGCCTACTGCGTCGACCACGACCTGCACGGCACGTTGCTCTGCATCCTCACAGGCAAGCTGGCGGCCCTGTCGAGGATCGGTGAATGGGCCGAAGCGACGAAGCTCGCGCGCAACCTGCTGGAAGAACGTGCGATCAGCCGCGTGAGCCGGGCCGAGCCGCTCATGGCGCTTGGTCTCGTCCGTTCGCGCCGCGGCGACCCGGAGGTCTGGCCAGCCCTTGACGAGGCCGAGCTTTGTGTCCGCGAGGCCTATGAGCTGCAGTTCCAGGCTCCTGTCGCGCTGTCGCGCGCGGAGGCTCATTGGCTGGAGGGCGACGTCGACGCGGCCGAGGCTGCGCTCCTGCCGGTCCTAGAACTGGCTCGCCGGACTGCGGACCGCTTCTTCCTCGGCGACCTCGAGGTCATGCTCTGGCGGCTCGGCCGGCAGGCAAGCGAGCCGCAGACCCAGTCGGAGGTGCACCGGCTGGTGCTCGCCGGTGAGCACCGTGCTGCGGCGGCGTACTGGGTCGAGCGTGGCTACTGCTACGACGCTGCGCTTGCCCTTGCCGACAGCGACGACGAGACGGACCTGCGCAACGCCGTGGTCGAGCTCGACCGGCTCGGCGCCAAGGTGCTGGTAGCACGAACCGCTGCGAAGTCGCGCTCGCTCGGCTTCCAAGGCGTCCCTCGGGGAGCCCGGGCGAGCACTCGCGCGAACGTCGGCGGGCTGACCGACCGTGAGGCACAGGTGCTGAGCCTGCTCGACCAGGGGCTGCGCAACGTCGAGATCGCCCAACGCCTCCACCTGTCCGAGAAGACCGTCGGGCACCATGTGTCCTCGATCCTCGCCAAGCTCGGTGTGGCCTCGCGCGGTGAAGCCGTTCTGCGCGCCCGCGAGCTGGCGACCGCCTCGTAGCAGAAGCGCCGCGACGGGTCCACGCCCCAAAGATAGGGAGTGCGGCTGCCCAACTTAGGGAGCGGCTCCCGATGACACCATCGCCGCGCACTGGCTGACTGAGCGCAACGGACCGAGTCGCGGTCCGACGAGCTCGAAGGAGTCACGATGCCGCGTTACATGGTCGAGCGCACATTCCCCGACGGCCTGGCGATACCGACGACCAACGAGGGTGCGACGGCGTGCCTCGGCGTCGTCGGTCACAACGCTGAGGTCGGCGTCACCTGGGTCCACTCGTACGTGAGTGAGGACAAGCAGAAGACTTTCTGCGTCTACGACGGCCCCGACCCCGAGGCGATCCGTCGTGCGGCAAGCCGCAACAGTCTGCCGATCGACAGCATCTCGAAGGTCAGTGTGCTGGACCCGTACTTCTACCACTGACTTCTGCGACTGGGCATCCTGGGAGATCCCCACCCGTCGGTGGGGGTCTCCCAAGTCGGGTCGCCAAGCACCAAGCTCGGCGTTCGACGCGCCGCGACAACGACGGCACAATCACCGTATGGAATCGACGACCGCCCCCCGGGCCTTCCATCTCCTGGCAAAGCCCACCGGCGCGATCTGCAACCTCGACTGCTCGTACTGCTTCTTCCTTTCCAAGGAGATGCTGTACCCCGGCAGCCGGTTCCGGATGGCTGACGAGCTGCTTGACACCTACCTCGAACAGCTCATCGAAGCTCACGGAGACGCTCCTGAGGTCATGATCGCTTGGCAGGGCGGCGAGCCGACCATGATGGGTGTCGACTTCTTCCGTCGGTCGGTCGAGCTGACTCAGCGCCACCTGCGGCCCGGGCAGCGTGCCGTCTACACGATTCAGACGAATGGAACCCTGATTGACGACGAGTGGGCGGCCTTCTTCCTCGAGCACGACTTCCTGGTGGGGATCTCGATCGACGGACCCCGCGACATGCACGATGCCTACCGCGTGAACAAGGGCGGCAAGGGGTCGTTCGACCAAGTGATGCGCGGTCTGGGCATCCTTCGTGACGCTGGCGTCGAGTGGAATGCGCTGACGACGGTTCATGCAGCAAACGACACTCACGGTCGTGAGGTGTACTCCTTCCTGCGGGACGACTGCGGCGCCAAGTATGTGCAGTTCATCCCGATCATCGAACGTCTCGCAGAGAACTCCGACCCTCAGGCATCGTGGAGCGACCGGCCGTTGTACGTCCAGGATGGCTCCGTCGTGACGAACCGGTCGGTCGGCGGTGAGCAGTACGGCCGTTTCCTGGTCGACGTGTTCGAGGAGTGGGTGCGCCACGACGTCGGCTCCGTGTACGTCCAGATGTTCGATGTGGCGTTGGCAAACTGGGTGGGGGAGCCCCCTGGTCTGTGCGTGCACTCGGAGACGTGTGGTCTGGCGCTGGCGCTGGAGCACACGGGAGACCTGTACTCGTGTGACCACTTCGTAGAACCGAAGTACCTGCTCGGCAACATCTCAGAGGACCGGATGCTCGATCTGGTGGCCTCACCCAGGCAGCAGCAGTTCGGGCTCGACAAGCGCGACGCACTTCCACAGTTCTGTCGTGAGTGCGACGTCCGGTTCGCCTGTCACGGTGGCTGTCCCAAGGACCGGTTCGAGACCACACCGGACGGGGACCCGGGTCTGAACTACCTGTGTCCGGGCTTCAAGGTGTTCTTCCATCATGTCGACGGGCCCATGCGGGCGATGGGCCAGCTGCTGCGACGAGGCGAAGCACCCGCTCTGATCATGAAGCAGTACGCGTTGGAGGACGCCAAACGCCGACGCAACGATCCCTGCCCCTGTGGTTCTGGCTCCAAGTGGAAGCACTGCCACGGCGTGCCGGTCGAGCGAAGCATCGTCCGTACCAGGGGTGCTGTCGACTGAGGGCGTAGGCGTCGTTCGCCGATGTGAAGAACGCGTCAAGATCTCGGGCCCGCCTGTTAGGGGCGTGTAGTCGCCACTGCTTTGGGGCCTGTCCGGGGTGTGAAGTGGCGACGTGACCATCATCCCCGTCAAGCGTTCCCGTCGTCCAGCCTCACCGGTGCCGACGGCGACCCGTGACCATCACGGTGCCAGTGCCGAGCTCAACGGCCCCGGACGCCGGATGCCGCGGCGAGTCCTGGTCGGCAAGGCCCTGAGCAACGACCAGATGGGCGAGACGCTGCTTTCGAAGACGCTCGCCCTGCCCGTGTTCTGCAGCGATCCGATCTCCTCCGTTGCGTACGCGACCGAGGAGATCCTGCTCGTTCTGGGTCTGGCCGGCACAGCCCTGCTGACGTTGACCTGGCCGGTGGCGCTGGCAGTCTCGGCTCTCCTGGTCATCGTCGTCGCGTCGTACCGGCAGACGGTGCACGCCTACCCGAACGGTGGCGGTGCCTACGCTGTCAGTCGCGAGAACCTCGGCTCCTCGGCCGCACTTATCGCGGCCTGTGCCCTGCTGGTGGACTACGTCCTGACGGTCGCCGTGTCGATCGTCGCGGGCATCGCGAACCTGAGCTCTGCCTTTCCGTGGGTCGGTCGGCACGCGGTAATGATCTCGGTCCTGGCGGTCGTGCTCCTGACGGTCATGAACCTACGAGGAGTCAAGGAGTCCGGGACGGCCTTTGCCGTTCCGACGTACGGCTTCGTCGTGTCCATCCTCTTCATGGTCGGTGCCGGGCTCGTTGAGACAGTGCTGGGCCACCCCGTCACGGCGGAGAGTGCGGCGTACAGCCTGCAGCCGGTCGTCACTGTCTCGGGCTTGACGCTGCTGGCCCTGGTACTTCGAGCCTTCGCCTCAGGGTGCACCGCCCTGACCGGGGTCGAGGCGATCAGCAACGGAGTGCCGAACTTCAGGAGGCCGAAGAGTCGCAACGCATCCACGACGCTTGCCGTCATGGGAGGTCTAGCCGTGACCATGTTCCTGGGAGTCACGGCCCTCGCGATGATCGCGCACGTACACATGGCCGCCGACCCTACCCAGCTCGGCGGGGCGCCCGCGGGCTACGAGCAGCGGACTGTCATCGCTCAGCTGGCCCAAGCAGTCTTCGGTGGGTCGCTCGGCTTCTACGTCGTGCAGGGCTTCACCGTGGCTATCTTGGTGCTGGCAGCCAACACCGCCTTCAACGGATTCCCGATCCTGGCATCGATCCTCGGCGGGGACGGGTATCTGCCCCGTCAGCTCAGCCGGCGGGGGGACCGGCTCGTCTTCAGCAACGGCATAGTCATTCTTGCCACGCTGGCCAGCGGGTTGATCGTTGCGTTCGATGCGAGCACAAGTCGCCTGATCCAGCTGTACATCATCGGGGTCTTCGTCTCGTTCACCCTCAGTCAGCTGGGCATGGTTCGCCACTGGTCGCGGCGTCTTGCAGTCATCGGGGCATCACGCGAACGTTCCGGCGTCCGGCGTCGACAGGCGGTGAACGCGATCGGTGCCGCGGCAACCGCGGTCGTGCTGATGATCGTCCTGGCCACGAAGTTCACCCACGGCGCCTGGCTGGTCGTCATTGCCATGCCCCTGCTGTTCGCCGTGATGAAGCTCATCAGGCAGCACTACGTCCGAACGGACGCACGGCTGGTGGCTCCTCCCGGTGGTGTCACTCTCCCGTCCAGGGTCCACGCAGTGGTGCTGGTCTCCAGGCTGAACGCCCCCACCGTGCAAGCGCTCGCCTATGCACGAGCGACTCGGCCGAACAGCATCGTCGCCTTGCACGTCATGGCGGGACGCACGGACATCGACCAGCTGACTGACGAGTGGACGCGCCGACAGATCCCGGTTCCGCTGGTCATGCTCGAGTCGCCGTACCGCGACATCACCACCCCGGTCGTCGAGTATGTCCGCCGAGTGCGAAGGGAGAGCCCTCGGGACCTGGTGGCCGTGCATGTGCCCGAGTATGTCGTGGCGCACTGGTGGGAGCACTTCCTCCACAACCAGAGTGCCCTGCGCATCAAGACACGGTTGCTCTTCGAGCCGGGCGTGACCATGACCAGCGTTCCGTGGTACCTGGGTGACCAGATGACCCAGACCCCGGAGGAAGGGCAACCGGTTCCGAAAGTGCGGTAGGAAGGGCGCATGGAGGCGTCAGGTTCGGACGCAAGCCACAAGTGGCTCGTGCGTACTCCGCTCTCAGGGTCCAGGCGGGGTCTTGGCTTCGCGTTGATGGTCTTCATGCTTGCGTTCCTGTCGGCAGTGCTGATCCCATGGCGTGGCCAGATCGCTCTCGTCACGGTCATGATGCTCTACCTCCTGGCCGTGGTCGTCGTCGCGGTCGCCGGGGGACTCGTTCCTTCGGTCCTGTGCGCAGCGCTTGCTTTCGTCGCTGTCAACTATTTCTTCGTTCGACCGTACGGAACGTTGAGAGTCGAGCAGCCGCAGAACCTCGTTGAGCTGCTGGTCTTCCTCGTCGTGGCCGTCGTCGTCGGCGTGCTCGTGGAGATCGCGGCGCGCCGCCGGGCGGGGGAGGAGCGGGCCCTGCTGCAGGCGCGGCTGCTGACCCGGGCAGCAAGCGGCCCCGTCGAGTCGGCCACAGCTCACGCGGTCCTGGAGGACGTGCGATCGACCTTCGAGATGACCTCTGTTGCGCTGGTTGACGTCACACCGGGCGGAGAGGTCACCGTGGAGCGAACTGGCCCCGACGACCCCTCGGAACCGACGACTTCTGTGCCAGCCGAAGGGTCGCTGGTACTGAGGGTGTGGGGAGGCAGCCGAATGGCCCTCGACCCCGAGACCCTGAGGCTGATGGCTGCGGCGGCCGGACGGGCATGGGAATCGGAGCGCCTGTCGCGCGAGGCTCAGAAGGCGCGGGAGCTGACCGCAGTCGACGAGCTCAGGTCGGCCCTTCTCGCTGCGGTGGGACACGAGCTGCGTACCCCACTCGCCGGCATCACGGCATCTGTGACGAGCCTTAGGGCCAGCGATGTCGAGCTGTCAGCGTCTGACCGGGACGAGCTCCTCGAGACGATCGAGTCGTCAGCGAGCCGGCTGGACGAGCTCCTGGACAACCTCCTCGCACTGAGCCGGCTCCAGGCAGGCGTCCTGAGTGTCACCCTGACCGACCTGGCCGTCGACGAGATCGTGGCTCGAGCGCTCATCGAGGGTCCGACGGGAGGGGTTGTCCTCGACGTTCCCGACGACCTTCCCCTGGTGAAGGCTGACGTCGGGCTGCTTGAGCGGGTGGTGGCCAACTTGCTGTCCAACGCAAGGCGATTCTCCGGTGGCGGTCAACCCGTCGAGGCCCTCGCGACGCTCGACGGTGGTTTCGTGGCGCTGCGCATCCGCGACCACGGACCCGGGGTCCCCTCGGATCGTCGAGAGTCGATGTTTCGACCGTTCCAGCGCCTCGATGACCGCTCGCCCAACGGTGTGGGGCTGGGGCTGGCGATTGCCCGCGGATTCACCGAGGCGATGGGAGGGTCGTTGGCCGCCGAGGAGACACCGGGTGGTGGACTGACCATGTGCGTGCGCCTGCCGGTCTCCAACGACACGGGTGGAGCTGACTGATGCTCGTCCTGCTCGTCGACGACGACCCTCAGCTCGTTCGGGCCTTGGCCATCAACCTGCGTGCCCGCCGGCACGAGGTGGTGACGGCCTCCGACGGAGCCAGCGCCCTCGAGGCAGCAAGCAAGCAGAATCCTGACGTCGTGGTCCTCGACCTCGGCCTGCCTGACATGGACGGAGTCGACGTCGTCGAAGGGATCCGCGCGTTCTCCTCGGTGCCGATCATCGTGCTGTCGGCCCGTCAGGAGCAGGCGGAGAAGGTGTCCGCGCTGGATGCGGGGGCGGACGACTACGTCACGAAGCCCTTCGGGATCGAGGAGCTTCTGGCACGCCTTCGCGCTGCGGAACGTCGTGGGCGGTCGGGCGAGCCGTCGACGCCGCGCATCGTCACCGACGACTTCGAGGCGGACTTCGGTGCGCGTCGTGCTGAGCGACACGGGGTCGCAGTGCACCTGACGCCCACGGAGTGGCACGTCCTCGAGGTCCTGGCGCGCCACCCCGGGAAGGTGGTACCTCAGCGCCAGCTGCTGCAGGAGGTGTGGGGCGCTGCCTACGGCACCGAGTCCAACTACCTGCGCGTCTACCTGGCCCAGCTCCGACGCAAGCTCGAACCGCAGCCCTCGCGCCCCCGGTACTTCGTCACCGCACCGGGACTGGGCTACCGGTTCGAGCCGTGACCCATCCCGGTCAGGCCCGGAAGCCCTCGGTCAGCCGGCCACCCACCGGGTCCAGGACGCTCTCGGCTGCCCGTACGAGCGCCGCGACCTCTCCTGTGATGACCGCCTGACGGTGTGCGCGGACGAGCTGGTCGGCCAAGGCCGGGTCGTACGCACGCAGACGCCGGAGCAGCCACTTGCTTGCCCCAACCATCGTCGGTGCGACAGCAGGGCCAGCTCCGACGTGGTGACGAGGACCTGCCCAGATCATGGGGCTCGAGCTCTGGTGATCCCACCAACCACCGTGGCCGTGAGGCTGCCGTGTGCACGAACAGCTCGACGGGCATCCCCCTGAGCGCGATGGTCTCTCGGTGTGGTGCGGGATCGCCTTCGAGGACGACGACGATCCGCGCGTCGTCCACCGCGCGTTGCCGGCTCACCTGCTCCTCGGTCCCGATCAGGCTGTGCCGAGCTCGTCGACCGTCTTGCTGATGCGTCGTTGCCTGGTTGCGTCGGTCTTGGCGTCCTCGATGGACAAGACGTAGCGTCGCTTGTTGGTGTAAGAAAGCGCGTCGAAAGCGCGCCGGGCAGACGGAGCTGCTTGTAACGCAGCAGCAAGGTCGTCCGGCACCTCGACCTCGCGGGGCGCGGTGTCGACCTGGAGATCGACCTCGACCGGGTCACCAGCGGCAAGCCCGGCACCGGCGCGGTGCGCAGCACTGAGGGGGATGAGGTAGCGACCGTCGCGTGAGAAGACCGTGCTGCGGTAGGAGTACCCGTCGACGGTCACCACGACCGCAGGCTTCTTGCCGGCGGCGAGTGACTCGATGACCTTGTCGGGGACGACGATGCCGGTCGCGTTCTTGCCGCCGAGCTCGACGCGCGCCTGGAATCTCATGGGCTGAAGTATGGCGACCCTCGCCACCCACGTCTTGACAAAAGAATTTGTCGGTTGCACTCTGGGCGGGTGATGGACGTCGCGGTGATCGAGGACGCTGCTGCCGCCGAGTCGGCGCTGGACCCGGTGCGGTCCCGGCTGCTGGCAGCGCTGGTCCGGCCAGGCTCGGCCACGACGCTGGGCGCGCAGACGGGGGTGGCGCGACAGAAGGTCAACTACCACCTGCGAGCGCTCGAGCGGCACGGGCTCGTCGAGCTGGTCGAGGAGCGACGCAAGGGCAACTGCACCGAGCGGGTCATGCAGGCCACCGCCGAGTCCTACGTGATCTCCCCCAGCGCGTTGCCGGCGATGGCCCCGGACCCGGGCAGGTCGACCAACCACGGCTCGGCTCGATGGCTGCTGGCGCTGGGTGCCCGGCTGGTCCAGGAGGTCGGGCAGCTGATCAGCGGTGCCGCGGCTGTCGGCCAGCCTCTGGCCACCTTCGCGGTCGACGCTGAGGTCCGGTTCGCCTCGGGCCGCGATCGCGCGGGATTCGCGATGGAGCTGTCCCAGGCCCTGGAGGCCCTCGTCGACAAGTACGACGCAGGAACGTCCCCGCGTCACCGCAGACACCGGCTGGTGGTTGCGTTGCACCCGAGTGTCACCACCGAACAGGAGAGCTAGGCATGGCCAGAGAGTTCGAGATCCGACGTGAGGTGGAGTTCGCTGCGCCCGCCGAGGCGGTCTTCGACGCGGTGACGACCGGGCAAGGGGGGTGGCTGTGGCCCATCGAGTTCGAACCGCGAGTGGGCGGGACCTCGACCATGGGTGGAGCTGTCACGGTCTGGGACCCCCCGCACCACTTCGCCAACCGTGCCGAGGGCCCTGACGGCTGGTTCAACTCACTCGACTTCGTCATCGAGCGTCGCGGCGAGACAGGGGCTGTCCTGCGCTACGTCCACAGCGGCATCTTCGACGACAACTGGGACACCCAGTACGACGGCGCGAGCCGGCACACCGACTTCTACCTGGACACGCTGCGGCAGTACGTCGAGCACTTTGCCGGTCGCCGGGCGGTCTACCTGTCGGTCGATGCGCCCGCGCGTTCGGCCGGCCATGACGCGATGGCCATCCTGCAACGCGGGCTCGGCATCGGCGGGCCTGCCTCCGTCGGTCAGACGATCGCCGTTCCGGTGTCCGAGGGACTCTCCCAGCAAGCCGTCGTCGACTTCTGGGGCGACCAGTTCATCGGACTGCGCTCGGTCGATGCGCTCTACCGGTTCTTCGGGCGAGACGCGTGGGGAGGGCCACTCAGTCTGTCCATCCATGCCTTCGCCGAGTCCGTCGACGAGGCGAGAACGAGCGAGGCGTGGAGCCGCTGGCTGGGCTCCCTCTACCCCTGAGTGAGGGCGTGAGGGGGTTTCGGCGTCACGATGTAACCGTTGGCGAGGTCGCCGTGCACGACCAGTGACCCACGGTCGGCCACCCACAGCCACGCGAGGTGAGCGCAGACAATGCCGTCGACCTCGTCCTCGACTCGCTTCAGCTGGGACTTGCGCGTGGCCGCCTCGACCTGGTCGCGCAGCTCGCGCCAGCGGTCCGACTGCTCCAGCTCCAGCGGCTGCAGGTGTCGCTCCATGTTCTCGAACAGGGACTGGAACGCACCCTTGAGCGACGACAGGTCGCGACCGTGGCGTGCCTTGTACGGGAGGACGCGGGGTAGGTCGAACAGGGAGACCATGGCGGCGTGCGGGTACACCTCCAGACACAGCCCAGCCCCGTCGGTCGGTGTCGCGTCGGGGTCCATCGACCACCCGAACCTCTGCGCCAGCCGTGCACCCCGCGGAATCGGGCGGAACGGCGCCATGCCACGGTTCGACGGGTAGGTGCCCGCGTGGTAGCGCGCGAACTGCCGAGTGACCTGCGCCTCACACCGACGACGTCCCGTCTCGTTCGGCACGATGAGGGGGGCGTCGACCGCCGCGACCAGTGGCGACGGTACGTGGGCGGCGACGAACGCCGCGATCTCGTCGTCGCGAAGGAGCGAGGCCGACGCCGTCAGTCGACCGTGATCGTCCAGTGAGGCCACGCCGGTGCGGTTGCGTTCGCCCCAGGCAAGGTCGACGCCCAGGAACGCCAAAGGTGCGGGGATGGCCACGGCAGGCAGGCTACGCACACCGGCTCGGGCGATCTGACAAGGTGCAGGTGGTCGAGGAGGCCACCTGATGCGCACAGAACCACCCGGCAGCCCTGCGGGAAGTCCCCTGGGCAGGGTGCCGGCACCGCTCCTCGTCCTCGTGGCGATCGGGTCGGTGCAGACCGGCAGCGCCGTGGCCCGCACCCTGTTCGCCGAGCTCGGGTCGACGGGCGTCACCTTGCTCCGCCTGGGGCTGGCCGCGGTCTTCCTGCTCATCGTGGTCCGGCCCAAGGTGAGCACATGGTCGCGCACGTCGTGGGGTGCTGCGGCGCTGCTCGGCTGCATCTTCGCGGGCATGAACACTGCCTTCTACCTGTCCCTGCGCACGGTGCCGTTGGGTGTGGCCGTGACCGTCGAGTTCATCGGCCCTCTGACCCTCGCGCTCGTGCAGACGCGGCGCTGGCTCGACGTGCTGTGGGCCGTGCTGGCCGCCTGTGGGGTGGTCCTTCTCGGCGTCGACTCGGCCAGCGGCATTCCCGTGTCCGGCCTGCTCCTCGCACTGACGGCAGGCATGTTCTGGGCCGTGTACATCTTGGCGAGCGCCCGCGTGGGGCGCCTCCTGCCCGGCATCGACGGGCTGGCCGTCGCCCTTGCGGTCGGCGCTCTCCTGGTTCTTCCGTTCGGGTTGAAGGGTGCTGCGCAGGTCGTGGGTCATCCGAGCTGGTTGCTGACGGCGGCCGCTGTGGCCCTGCTGTCGTCGGTCATCCCCTACGGGCTGGAGCTCACCGCTCTTCGGCGTCTCCCGACCCGGGTGTTCGGGATCTTGATGAGCGCAGAGCCTGCTGCCGCGGCGATCGCGGGGTTCCTCGTGCTCGGCCAACAGCTGCTGGTTCGGCAGATGGTGGCCCTGGTCCTCGTCAGCGCTGCCAGCATCGGCGTCACCGTCGGAAGGCATCAGGGAGGCCAGCAGGGAGAGCTGCCGCCTCAGCCGCTGGAGTGAACGAGCTCGAGCTCCACGAGCGGGTCCCCCTCAGCAGGTGCGTGCTTGGGAAAGCGCTCCGCGTAGCAGCTCACGTCCCCTGCGTACCCCGGGGCACCCGGCCCGACGACATGACCACTCGCGCGAGAGGCAGCACCCTGAAGACGGACGTCGACGTCGGTCGGCGTCGTGAAGTTGCGCCACCAACGCTTCTTCTCCGGATGACCTGGCCATACGACAAGCCGATGGCCGTCTCGGGCGTACTGCGCAGGGAGGGCGTAGACCGTTCCGCTGCGTCGTCCGACGTAGTCGATCTCGAGGAGCGCCCCGGAGAGCAGCCGGTGAGCCGGCGAGCGCAGGATCCCCAGGACGAGCCGGTTGACCCAGGTCGACGCACGGGGCGCCTGCTGGTCCAGTGTGGGCAGGAAGAACCCCGTGACCGTTCCGATCGTGAGTCCGGCGAGCACGCCGGTGACGGCACCCCAGCAGAGCAGCCAGGGCCAGGGCAGCCCTGCGGGTGCAGAGGTGGCACCGAGCATGATGACTGCCAGGGCGAGCGCCCAGCCGACGGCGTTCACAGGGATCCAACGCCAGGGATGGGCAAGGTGGGGCCGAAGAGCCCAGCCTTGGGCAGCGCCGAAGACCGCGCCGAGAAGCAGCCCCCCCACGGCGCCGGCGGGCAGGATCACGGTGAGCGAAGGCTCGGCGGGTGCGGCCGACCCGGACTGTTCAGGACCGGCCCCGAGCCCTCCGAGCGCACCGGCGACGATGGTTGAGGGAGCCGACCCCAGAGCCCAGCCCAGGAGGGTGACCCCAACGGTCGCACCGACCCACCGCTGCCTTCGCAGCTGTGGCAGCCAACCCTGCAGCAGCGGGTAGGTGAAGAGCGCAATCGCCAGCCCCTCGACCACACCTCCCCCCGTCGTGGCCACCCACGTGATCGTGCCGGTGAGGAGACTCTCCGGTTCACCGAACACGACCACGAGCAGCCCGGCGACGAGCGCTGCGGCGGCCATGCCCAGGGTCTCGCCGGCCGCGCACGCGAGTGCCCACGCCCCCCAGCGTGGTGGTTGCCTCGGGTTGATGGGACACCTCGCTCTCCGCCACTGCTTCGTCGACGGCAGTTCCCACTAGTTCCCACTAGTTCCCACTAGTTCCCACTGCCATCGTCGGAGGACGCGGTCCGATGCGGCAGAGTCCTCCGGCCCGAACTCCGAGAACCCCTACCGGCCACGACACGTACCTGGCTAGCATGAACAGATGCCCACCATCTCCACGTTCGAGGCCCGACCGACGCAGCTTCTTCTCACCTGGGACGACGGTGTCGAGAGCACGTACCCGTGGATCTGGTTGCGAGATCACGCTTTTGACGAGGCCACGCTGCATCCGGTGACGCAGCAACGCCAGCTGCACACCGCGTCGGTCGACCCGAACATCGCGGCTGCGTCGGTGGCCGTCGTCGACGGCGATCTCGAGATCACGTGGAACAGCCAGCCCGAACCGTCGCGGCTTCCCGTCGCTTTCCTCGCTCAGTTCCGAACTCCGGTAGCGCCGTCGGCACGGGTGGTTGTCCCGCCGGTCCTGTGGGACGCCGAGATGATCCTGCCCACGCCCTCGACCCCGTACGCCGACATCATGGGCACCGACGAAGGTCTGAACGACTGGCTGACCAAGGTTGCGCAGTACGGCTTCGCCCTGGCTACTGGAACCCCGCCGACCGCAGAGGCGACCGAGGCTCTGGTGCGTCGTGTGGCGTATGTCCGCGAGTCGATCTTCGGTGGTTTCTGGGAGTTCACCGCGGACCTGAGCAAGGCCGACACCGCGTACACCAACATCGAGCTGCTGGCCCACACCGATGGCACGTACTCCCACGACGCCCCTGGCCTGCAGCTGCTTCACTGCCTGTTCTTCGAAGGAACCGGCGGCGACTCGACCATGTCGGACGGCTTCCGGGTTGCCGCCGAGCTGAAGGACAATGCGCCCCAGCACTACGAGACACTGTCCACGGTGATGATCCCCGGGCAGTACATCGGCGACGGTTCACACCTGATGTCGGCGCGTCCGGTGCTGCGGCACGACTATCGCGGCAACCTCGTGCAGGTGTCGTTCAACAACGCCGACCGTGCACCCTTCCTGCTTCCGCACGACGAGATGACCGCTTTCTACGACGCCATCCGGGCCTTCGACCTGCTGGCCAACGACCGCAGGCTCCAGTGGCGGCACGTCCTGGCTCCCGGTGAGGCCATGCTGTTCGACAACTGGCGGGCACTACATGGTCGAGCCGCCTACACCGGGGTCCGCAAGCTGGCCGGTGCCTACCTCAACCACGAGGACTTCGAGAGTCGGCTGCGCCTCGCCTCATAACGGCTCGGTGCACGGTATGGCGGGTTCTGGTGGTGAATCGGCCTCGACAGCGCATACTGGGACGATGATTGCGAATTCGCCGTGAGTCGGCGCCCGCTGCCCACCAGCCCGTTCAACAAGCCAGCGGTGGAGACTCCGGTCGAGACCTTCACCATCGGCGACCGCGTCACCCACGACCAGTACGGGCTCGGGTCGGTGGTCGGGATCGAGGACGGCATCGCCGTCCTGGTCGACTTCGGCGCCCGACGGGTCCGGATCCTCTCGCCCTACGGCAAGCTCAGCCTGCTCTGAGGCGGTCCGGCACGTCGCCGACAGCTCAGCCGGCTCAGCCGGCTCACATGTCGTCGAACGCGCCGACCATGAACATCGCCCCGGTGGGGTCGGTGAGCCCGGCGAACCGCCCCGGACCCATCTTCATGGCCGGGAACACCACCGAGCCGCCCAGCTCGAGGGCCCGGGCCACCGAGGCGTCGCAGTCGCCGACGGCGAAGTAGACGTACCACATGCTGGGCACCTCCGCCGGAACCAGGTCCGGCGTGGTCATGGCGCCGGCCGTGCTCTTGTCGTCGCCCGGCTTGGCCTCGACCTCGGCCACGAAGTACTCGGGCCCGTCTGGGTTGTCTGGGTCGTCGGACTTGTTCCAGGTCCAGCCGATCACGTCGGCGTAGAACGCGATGGCGGCGTCTCGGTCGCGGCTCTGCAGCTCGTTCCAGGCCAGTGAGCCGGGTGCGTTGAAAAGGTCGGCCCCCTGGTGGTCCTGCGGCTCCCAGAGTCCGACGACCGCCCCGCTGGGGTCGGCGATCATGGCCATCCGACCCTGGGTCATCACGTCCATCGCCGGCATCGTCACGGTCCCACCGGCCGGCTCCACCGCCGCCAGCACCTCGTCGAGGTCGTCAACCAGGATGTAGGAGTTCCACATCGACGGCATGCCGGCCTGGGCCTGGTCGGGCGGTTGGGGTGCCATGCCCGCGACGACCTTGTCCCCCTGGAAGGCCATCGTGTACGGGACGCCCACTGGGGTCGGCATGTCGACGAGCGACCAGCCGAACAAGCCCTGGTAGAAGGCTCGCGCGGCAGCGATGTCGGTGGTGGACAGGTCGACCCAGCCGAAGAGTCCGTGTGGATGGCGCATGGGGTGCTCCCTTCAGAGACGGTGCGGAGCGAGACGCAGCCAAGGTAGAACCCGGATGGAACGCAGGTCTTCGACGCTACCCGCGGCGTCGGAGGGGCACCAGGGGCTCAGGACGCAGGGTCGGTCACGTCGGCGACTGCGGCCTTGAGGACGCCGACGGCAGCATCCGCATCCACCGCGACGGCGACTCCAGGTGCGCCACCGCCCAAGGTGATCGTTCGACCCAGGAGCCTCTCGTCGGCCACGACCGGCCACGCGGTCAGCGAGCCGAACGGCGTGATGGTCCCCCGTTCGTACCCGGTCACTCGCAGAGCCGTCTCGGCGTCGGGCAGGGCGAGCCGGTTGACGCCGAGCAAGGCCCTCAGCTTCGGCCAGGCGATGGACCGGTCGCCAGGGACGAGCACGAACACGAAGTCGTCGTCAGCTCGGCGGACGACCAGGGTCTTCACGACGTCGGCCGGGTCGACGCCCCGGGCCAGTGCTGCCTCGACCAGACTGCTCACCGGGCCGTGCCGGATCACCCGGTAGGACAGCCCTGACCGGTCGAGCGCTGCGATCGCCGTCGTCTCGGACATCTGGTCAGACCGGCGACGGGCTCAGGGGAAGCTCGACCACGACCTCGGTGCGACCCGGGGTGCTGTCGAGCCCGACCGTGCCGTCCAGCGCGGTCACGACGGCCGCCACGATCGACAGGCCAAGCCCCGAGCCGCCGGCGCTGCGGCTGCGAGACTCGTCCGCCCGCGTAAATCGCTCGAAGACCCGAGGCTGCAGGGCCGCTGGCACGCCGGGCCCGTCGTCGGTGACCACGAGCCGGGCACGCTGCGTCTGCGCCCGAGCTGACGCCGAGATGGTCACCTTGGTCCCTTCGGGTGTGTGCCGGACGGCGTTGGCGACGAGGTTGACCAGGACCTGTCGCAACCGGTCGGCGTCGCCCATCGCGTACACCGGTTCCGCCGGCAGATCCAGCACGAGGCGGTGTCCGGTCGCGGCGACCTGGGCGTCCGACGCCGTCTCCGCAGCCAGCTGGACGATGTCGACCGGCTCGCGCAGGAGCGGGCGGCCCTGGTCGAGTCGGGCCAGCAGAAGCAGGTCGTCGACGAGCACCCCCATCCGTTTGGCCTCGGACTCGATCCGTGCCATCGCCGACGCCCGCTCGGCCGCGTCGGCGTCGCTGCGACGGTAGAGCTCGGCGTAGCCGCGGATCGACACGAGCGGAGTGCGCAGCTCGTGGCTGGCGTCGGCGATGAACCGGCGCAGCCGCTCCTCGTTGCTCGCTCGGGCCTCGAGCGAGGCGTCGACGTGGTCGAGCATGTCGTTGAACGCGATGGCGACATCGGCGACCTCACTCGGTGCACCCTCGGTGGCCACGCGCTCGTCGACGCCGCTGGTCGACAGGGGCAGCTCACGGACCCGGCGGGCGGTGTTCGCCACCCGCTCGAGCGGGGCGAGCTCGCGC
>JBAPUB010000328.1:0-1952 GCA_049282455.1 Actinomycetes bacterium | reverse complement strand
CCAACGCCGACGACGGCGTCGCCGTCGGCACGACGTCCAACTGCGGACTCGGCGTCGCCACCACCAGCGACGGGGGCCAGACGTGGGTCACGCCACGCGGCTCACCGCCCCTGCTCGACGGCGCCCTGGTCGACAGCACCCTGTGGGGGGTCGTCCGCGGCACGAAGACGGGCCAGACGCTGGCCGGCAAGTACACGTTGAACGGCACCACGATCAGCAACCCGTCAGCCACGGACACCACCCCGTGCGACGCCACCGACGGCGTTCCGACCACCGTCGCCGCCTACTCCCCGACGTCCGTGCTGCTGCTGTGCCAGCAGGCACCCACCGACCAGCGACTGCTCGCGCGGACCATCGACGGCGGCGTCAGCTGGAGCCGGCTCACCGACAACCGGGTGCTCACCGGCCTGGACGGCGACGGGACGTTCACCCGGCTCGACGTCGCCGGCGACTCCAGTGTGTGGGTGCTCATGACCGGCACTGAGTGCAACGAAGGCCAGCTGCGGCGCAGCGACAACGTGGGCCTGAGCTTCCAACGGCTGCCGTGCCCGTCGAAGAGCGCCAACGTCCGCAAGGTGTTCGACGTCGCCTTCTCGTCACCGACCCGCGGCACACTGCTCGGCCTGGACTCCCAGAGCAAGGTCGTCCTGCTCACCACCACCGACGGCGGCACCACCTGGGCGTTGCTGAGCTAAAGCGCCCTCAGAGGGCATGATTTCTCAGCGGAAGCGGGAAGAGGTCAGCTCTCGCGGCGGCGACGGGCGGCGGCGACCAGCGCGAAGCCACCCAGCAGAAGCGCAGCAGCCACCATCACCGTGGACGCGATCTGTGCGCCAGTGCGCGGGAGTGCACCGTTGATGATCGGGATGCCCCCTGCGACAGCGTTGCTGGCCGTGGTCGAGCCGTTGCCGTTGGACGAGCCCGAAGCGCCACCGTTGCCGGACGTCGAGCCGTTGCCGGCGCTGTCAGCCGCAGTGACTGTGACGGCGGCCACCAGCTCGAGCGCGCCGCCATCCTTCTGGGTGCCGCTGAAGGTGACCGTGTTGACGCCGGTCTTGGTGAACGTGATGGCCTGCGTGACGACGCCCTTGGCGTCGGCAGTAGCCGATCCGCTGGCCGCCGTGCCTGCCGCCGCGGTGACCCGGTAGGCCACCGAGCTGCCCGCCTGGAAGGTCTGGGCCTTGAACGTGACAGCGCCGCCACGGGCGACGACGAACGACGATGCGGAGATCTGGTTCCAGACCGGGGGGTAGTCGGGCTCGGCCCAAGCCGGAGCAGCCATCGGCACGGTGAGCGCCACGGCCGCTGCCGTGAGTCCGACGATTCGGCGGACGTTCACTGCGCACCCCCAAGCAGGAGAGAAGGTCGAGCACCAGCAGTCAGTCGATCACGCCAGACCGGCGGGCAGACGACGTCCAGGCCAGTCAAGCCGCTCACACCCTAGCGCGGCAAGCCCCGGCGCAGCGTGGTCAGCACCCTGAATTGTCGGCATGAACGGTGATCGGCTTGACCAGGGGGGACACGAACGTCCTCGGGGTGGGATCCACCCCGGCCGGAACCGGCGGCTCGAGCAGCTCGAGGGTGATCGTGACGCTCTGACCTGCGGGGACGACCACCGGCACCCGGAACACCGCCTTGCCCCGCTCACGACCCGGCGCCACGTCGACTGGCTTGCCGTCGAGCTTCGCCCCGGCCAGCTGGGCACCCTGCGTGCCGTAGATCTGGGCGAACACGAAATTGTCACCGCTCCGAGTGGCAGGGAGGCCCGCGGGCGTGGACGGCAGGTCGAGCCGCTGGTCGACGTAGAGGGGCAGGTTCTTCCTGGGCGCATGGTTGGTGAGCTTGACCGTGACCTGGGTGTTGCGCGAGCCGTCGGCGTTGCATCCGAGGACTTCGTAGTCCAGACCTTGTCCCAGGTAGTAGTCGAGCTTGTTGCCCGACCCGTTGATGAC
>JBAPUB010000327.1:0-7499 GCA_049282455.1 Actinomycetes bacterium | reverse complement strand
GGGCATGCTCATCACCCACCTCGTCACCTTCATGCTAGGTCGAGGAGCGTGCGACCACATCGGCCGAAGGTCATAGGACCGACCGTGCGTGGCTCTCGACGACGTTGCATTTCGACGTCCGGGTGTCGTTCGCGACGGTCGACGATTCGGCCACCTGGTCTCGCCCGCATGGTCCTCAGCCAGACGATTCGCGTGGCGATGGCGAGGGCGAGGGCCTAGCCCCTCGGGGACTGCCCTCGCACCTCGAGCGTGGCCAGCAGCTCCTGGGTCGCCCTGCTGATGCTGTCGACGGCTCGATCGAACGCCTCGACATTGTGGCCCGACGGGGTCCGGAACCCCGACACCTTGCGAACGAACTGCAGGGCGGCGGCGCGGACGTCCTGGTCGGTGACCTCGTCGGTGAAGGGCGGTCGCAGGGTCTTGATGCTTCGGCACATGAGGTCAGGGTAGGCCGGGCGCCCCCGCGCAGGTCCGTCGCGTCTTGTGACGACGGCCGCAGTGCGGTAGGACTCCGAAGATGCGAGCTGCCGTCTTCTGGGATGCCGACCGGCCAATCGACGTCCGAGAGGTGGAGCTCCGGCCGCCCCAGTCGGGCGAGGTCGAGGTCGCGATTGCTGCAGCCGGCGTGTGCCACAGCGACCTGCACATGGTGCGGGGCGAATGGCGGCACCGCACTCCCGTCGTCCTGGGTCACGAAGGCTCCGGGGTGGTCACTGCCGTGGGCGACGACGTGACCAGTCTGACCGTCGGGGACCACGTCGTCTTGTCGTGGGTCCCTGGCTGCGGGCAGTGCCGGTTCTGCCTTGCCGGACGCCCAGCCCAGTGTCTGCCTGCTGCTGAGGTCGTCGGTGCCGGCGGGACGATGTTCGACGGAACCACGCGCCTGAGCGTCAGCGGCACCGAGTGCTTCCACTACCTGGGAGTCTCGTCATACGCCGAGCGAGCGGTGGTCCCGGCCTCGGGTGCAGTGAAGGTGCGAAGCGATGCCCCGCTCGACCTGATCGCGATCATCGGCTGCGCCGTCGCCACCGGCGTCGGAGCGGTGAGGAACACGGCCGCAGTCGGCGCTGGGTCCACCGTTGCAGTGATCGGCTGCGGAGGTGTGGGTCTGTCTTGCGTCCAGGGCGCTCGACTGGCGGGTGCCGCACGCATCGTGGCAGTGGACCTCCTGCCCGAGAAGCTGGCCTTGGCGCGTCGACTGGGAGCCACCGAGAGCCTCGACGCTTCCGAGGGCGAGGTCGTCGAGCGACTGCGCTCACTCGTCCCCGAGGGTCTGGACTTCGTCTTCGACGCGATCGGTGCGATCCGCACGACCGAGCAGGCGATCGCGGCTCTCGGCATGGGCGGGGCGGCGGTGATCGTCGGGCTTCCGCCGAACGGTGAGACGGCGACGTTCGACCCGATGGCTCTCGCCGAGGCGGACCAGCGGATTCTCGGGTCGAACTACGGTTCGTCCGTGCCGCACCGTGACATCCCGCGGCTCGTCGACGAGTTCATGGCAGGCGACATCGACCTGGCGTCCTTGGTCTCCGACCATCGTCCCCTCGACGAGGCGCAAGCCGCGCTCGACGACTTGGCGGCCGGTCATGTTTTGCGTCAGCTGTTGATCCCCAACCCCGACCTCGTCGTCTGAACCGACGGTTAGGCGTTCTGAGCTCGCACGCGCGACGATAGGGCCGTGACCTCCCCCGACGCCGCTGACGATGCAACGAGCCAGGCCTCCACGACCTTCGCCGACCTCGGACTCCGCAAGAAGCTGTTGGCCGCCCTCACGAGCCTGGGGTACGAGGAGCCGACACCGATCCAGGCCGAGACGATTCCGCACCTGCTGGCCGGACGCGATCTCCTGGGACAGGCCGCCACCGGAACGGGCAAGACTGCGGCCTTCGCGCTCCCGCTGCTTCAGGTGCTGAAGTCGGGACACCGCGGCGGGGCACCCTCTGCGCTGGTTCTGGTTCCGACCCGGGAGCTGTGCATGCAGGTGTCGCAAGCCCTGCACCGCTACGGCCGCGAGCTCGAGGTGCGGGTCCTCCCGATCTACGGCGGACAGCCGATCGGCCGCCAGCTCCATGCCCTCGAGCGTGGGGTCGACGTCGTGGTCGCGACGCCGGGACGTGCCGTCGACCACCTGCGCCGGAACAGCTTGAAGTTCGACGACATCGCGACGGTCGTTCTCGACGAGGCCGACGAGATGCTCGACATGGGCTTCGCCGAGGACCTCGAGACGATCCTGGACGCAACCCCCGCGAGCCGGCAGACCGTGCTCTTCTCCGCCACGATGCCTGCCCGAATCGGCAGCATCGCTCGCAAGCACTTGAAGGACCCCGTGCGGATAGAGATCGGCCGGGGCATTCCGGCGGCGGGGACAGTGCCGTTGGTCAAGCAGCGTGCGTACGTCGTGGCGCGTGCTCACAAGGCCGCGGCGCTGGGTCGAATCCTCGACGTCGAGTCGCCGGCGGCGGCCATCATCTTCTGCCGCACCCGCGCTGAGGTCGATGGGCTGACGGAGACCCTCAACGGTCGCGGGTACCGCTCGGAACCGCTGCACGGTGGCATGGACCAGCAGCAGCGGGACCGCGTGATGGGGAGACTTCGCTCCGGTGCGGCGGACCTGCTCGTCGCCACGGACGTGGCGGCCCGCGGACTGGACGTCGAGCAGTTGACGCACGTGTTCAACTACGACGTGCCCTCTGCACCTGAGTCGTATGTCCACCGGATCGGGCGCGTGGGACGCGGCGGGCGCGAAGGCGTCGCCATCACGCTGGCCGAGCCACGCGAGCACCGCATGCTCAAGACCATCGAGCGCGTCACCAAGCAGCGGATCCCGGTCGAGAAGCTGCCCAGTACCGCTGACCTTCACGCTCGGCGCCTCGAGCTCACCCGAGCCGCGCTGAACGAGGTGCTCCTCGAGGACGACGTCGAGCGGTTCCGTGTCGTCGTCGAGACGCTCAGCGACGACTTCGACGTCATGCAGGTGGCCATGGCCGCGGTGAAGCTGGCTCACGACGCAACCGTCGGCGTCGGCGACGAGAACGAGATCCCCGAAGCCGTGCCACTGGCCGCGGAACCGGGTGGGACGGGTGCTCGAGGGGCGAAGGGCAAGAAGGGTGCGCCGAAGGGACGCCGCGAAGCCGGCTCGAGATCCGGCTCGGGCCAGACCACGCGCCTGTACATCGGTGCCGGCCGAACCGCCGGCGTGCGACCTCAGGACCTTGTGGGTGCGATCGCCAACGAGACCAGTCTGAGCGGGCGGGACATCGGGGCGATCGAGATCACCGACAAGTTCTCACTTGTCGAGGTTCCCGAGGCGGCCGCATCCGAGGTCATGCGAGCGCTGCAGGCTACGCGGGTGAAGGGCAAGAAGGTCCAGGTCCGCCGCGATCGCCAGGCCTAGGCAGCCTCGCCGACGGGGCTCGTGGTGTGCGCGGCTGCTAAGGGCCGCGGGGGTCTGACGGGAGGTGCTGTCCTTGAGGGCCAACGAACATCAGACGTGCGTTCGCGCCCACCCTCGGGTCGGTCTCGCTGATCGACCAGCCGCCCTCGTGGACCAGCCGGTGGTGCACCCGGCACAGGAGCAGCCCGTTGAGCAGGTCGCTGCGGCCTCCCCGCGTCCACGGAACCCGGTGGTGGGCGTCGGTGTGGGCGCTGGGACGGTGACAGCCCGGGAAGCGGCAACCGCCGTCGCGAAGCGCCAACGCCTTGCGTTGAGCTGCCGTGAAGAGACGGACGGCACGGCCGAGGTCGAGCGGTTCTGACCGCCCAGAGACCAGTACGCGGGCGACCTCGGCGTCGCAGGCCAGTCGTTGCAGTGCTTGGTCGCTCAAGGGCGACGCGCCACACGGAGTCTGCTGGAAGACCGCCGGAACTCCCGGGAGTACGGCGGTCATGGACAGGGTGCCGGTCGCCGAGAGGTACGGCTTCCAGTCTCTCGGCCCTGATCTCGCAACCTCCTCACCCATCCCGTCCGACGGTGGCCCCTGAACTGGTGCTGCACCGGGACCGATGAGAGTCGAGACGGGGCAGATGACGTCGAGGTGTGGCCTGGCGCCACCGATCTGCGGGAGTGCCTCGTGGTCGCAGGCGGTCCGCGCCAGCTCGACCAACCCGTCGGCTCTGCGTTGTGCGGCCGATCGACGATCGTCGACGTCGACAGGTACCAGGAACGCAGCGAGCGCCGCGGTCAGCAGCGCCGCCGCTTCAGGATCCAGCAGACCGTCGACGACGGTCATGCCGTCCAACAGAGGGCACAGGTTCAGGAAGCGTCGGTCGAACTGCTGGTCCGCTTCGGCGTTGGACCCGTCGGGGTCGAGGACTGACTGCAGATGGCGGGCGGCGACGCGAACGGCACTGACGTCCGTCCGCTTCGCCAGCGCGGTCAGGACCTCGACCGAATCGCGCTGCGCCCACTGAGGCAGCCGGGTCACCCCCTGATCGATGGCCCGTAGCTGGTCGTAGGTGATGGTGCCGGCCCGAAGTGCCCTGAGCGGCACCGCGAGCAGGTCATCGGTGTTGCGGGCCAGTCGCACCCGCGAAGCTGCGTCACCGGGCGCCATACCCAGAGCGCCTCTCAGCCACGACGGTGTCGAGCCAGCCCCGTGCAGCGCAGTCCCGTCCCCCGCTGCGTCGAACGCGTACAGGACCGTGGTGAACGTCGCCTCGGCTGCATCGACCAGCTCGCGCAAACCGGCCAACCAGTCGGCTCGATCGGCTGCAGTGACGTCGGTCCACTCGCAGCACTCGGGCAGCGCCCGCACACCGTCGAGCAACGGCTGTAGAGCCGCCGGGACTGACGTCGAGACGAACATGGGCACACCACCGGCTGGTCGAAGACACGGGAGAAGGGCCGACCTGTTCGTCGTGAAAGGCTCCATACGCGTCATCGCCGGGGACGGCAGCCACTCGGGGCCACTGTCAGCGAGCTCGGGGTCACCGGCCCTGAGATCAGTCATCCAGTGGGCCGTAAGTCGAACAGGTGTTCGAATACTAGGTCAAGACCGACGACGCGTCAACCCCGCGGATAGGTTGTGGCCGTGTCGTCGTCCCCGCGTCCTCGACGGGGTCGACCGGCGCGCAGCGTGCCGATCACGGCGTGGCGTGCGCCCTCACGGTGGCGGGCATCGCCGTCCACGTTCCTCGTGCTGGTCGTCGGCCTGTGGCTGTTCGGTTCGGGGGAGGCGCTGCTCGTCGACTCCTCGCTGGGTGTCAGCCCGTGGACCGTGCTCGCCCAGGGGGTTGACGCCCAGGTCGGCATCGGCATCGGCGTCGCCACCTTCCTCATCAGCGCGTGCGTGCTGCTCCTGTGGGTTCCGCTGCGCGAACGGCCAGGGCTCGGCACCGTGTCCAACGCCGTGGTCATCGCCGTGGCACTTGGCGTGACAGTGCCCCTGTTGCCGACACCGTCGTCCTTCGGCTGGCAGCTGACCGAGGTCGTCGTCGGCATCGTCACGATCGGCATCGGGAGCGGTCTGTACCTGACGACCGGACTTGGGCCAGGGCCTCGTGACGGCTGGATGACCGGTCTTCACCAGCGGACCGGGCTGCCGGTCGTGGCGGTGCGTCTTGGTATCGAGGTCACGGTCCTGGGAGCCGGGTGGCTGCTCGGTGGTGTCGTCGGCCTCGGCACCGTGATGTTCGCCGTGCTGATCGGTCCAGCAGTCGGCTACGGGTTGGGTCTGGCCGGCGCCGTGGGCCGCGGCGACCAGTCCGTGCCCACCGAGGATGCGCCAGGCACGGAGGCGTGAGCAGCGGTCAACCGCCGAACGCCCGCCGCACTGCATCGTGGGGGAGGGCAGGGGTGCGGTTGCGGTCACGCCCCACCATTTCCTGGTTGACGACCAAGGCATTCAGCACGGCTTCCTCGACCGCCTGGACGACTGCCGTGAACACCGGGTCGACCCGACCCCAGGGCAGGTAGGTCATGGTCTCAAGCGCGACCGACCCGTCGTCGTCGGTGGGTATCCCGCTGGCCAACGACCCCGGGTTGGCCGTGGAGAAGGCCAGGAAGATGTCGCCGGAGAAGTGACCGCCCGCTGTTCCGGTCCGGGCGAGTCCCAGTGGCACGCGCCGGGCCAGGGCCTTGCACTGCCCCGGAAGAAGCGGGGTGTCGGTGGCGACGATGACGATCACGGAACCTGCGCCGGCCCTCGCCGCACGCTGTCCGTCACGACGCAGCCAACCGTTGTCCGCGATGGGGTCGTCGTCGCCAAGCTGCTCACCGAGTCGGACGCCGGCAACAGTCAGCTCCGCCCGGTCCCCGAAGTTGGCTTGGACGAATGCGCCGACGGTGAACGACGCGGTGCCGAAGCTGACGACCCGCGAGGAGGTTCCGGATCCGCCCTTGAACCCGTAGCAGTTCATGCCGGTTCCCCCGCCCGTTGACCCCTCGGAGACGGGTCCTCCCGACGCTGTGCGGAGAGCCTCCATCGCGTGCTCGGGCGTCACGTGCTGGCCGTTGATGTCGTTGAGATAGCCGTCCCACGTCTCCGCGACGACCGGAAGCAGCCACTCGGCGGCCACCACCGGATGACGCTCGCCGACCCAGCGCACGACGCCGGTGTGGGCGGCACCGACCGAGTGGGTGTTCGTCAGCACGATGGGCATGTCGAGCGCGCCGACCTCCTCGACCCAGGTCGTGCCGGTCATCTCGCCGTTCCCGTTGAGCGAGTACCAGCCCGCAGCACACGGCACTCCGACGCCGTCAGCACCTCTGGGCAGGATGGCAGTGACCCCAGTCCGCACCGGACCCTGACCGACCACCAGGTCGCCCTCACCGTCGATCAGGGTCACCATTCCGACCGTGACGCCGGGCACGTCGGTGATGGCGTTGCGGGGACCCGGCTCGCCTTGGAGGGGTACCCCGAGGTCACGGGCCCGGGGCGAACCGGTCATGCGGCACGGCCAGGCTCGACCCAGGCCAGGGCGAATCCGTCGTAGCCCTTCGAACCGACGGTCTGGATCGCCGTGCACCGAATGCCGGGGGTGGCGGCCATCAGGGCGAGCATGCGACGCACGCCCTGCACGGCGTCGTCGGCGCTGTCGGTGTCAACGACGTGCCCGTCACGGACGACGTTGTCGGCGACGATGACGCCGCCTGGGCGGGTGAGCTTGAGGGACCACTGGAAGTACTCAGGCATCGAGGGTTTGTCAGCGTCGATGAACACGAGGTCGAACAAGCCGTCGCGTCCTGACTCGTCGGCGAGCACGGGCAGGGTCTCGATCGCCGGCCCGACCCGGACGTCGACGAGGTCGGAGAGGCCCGCACGGGCAAACGTCGCCGAGGCGGTCTGTGCATGGTGCGGGTCGAACTCCAAGGTCACGACGCGGCCGTCGGGCGGCAGGGCGCGGGCCAGCCACAGGGTGCTGTAGCCACCCAGAGTCCCGATCTCGAGCACCCTCCTGGCACCCACCATCGAGGCGAGCAGGCCCAGCAGAGCACCTTGGGGAGGCGAGACGGCGATGTCGGGGAGCCCGGCGTCGCTGCTGGCCCTCCTGGCGTCGGC
>JBAPUB010000326.1:0-12916 GCA_049282455.1 Actinomycetes bacterium | reverse complement strand
ACCCGGGCCAGCGTCACGGTGCGCTCACGGTGAGGGAGAGGCGGCCGGTGTCGACGACGGGGTGCCCGCTCCGCTGAGGCTCGGTGACGGCGTCAGGCTCACCGAGGGGGTCGGCGTGACCGGGACGGGTGGAAGGACCGAGTCGCGTGGGTCGCGCCGTGGCGGTTGCACGACGATGCCGACGAGCGACAGGGTCGTGAAGTCGACGTACGGCTTCACCAGAGCCGTACGGGTCAGGGCGCCGGGCGTGGCCTCGACCTTGTAGACCTCGCCGATCGGGACGCCGGGCACGAACGGTCGGCCGTCCCTCGAGCCGAGGGTGACGAGTGCGTCGGACACGCTGACCTGGGCCTGCGGGTTGAGCACCTCGAGGGTCAACGGTGCGCGGCCTTGCCCGCGTACGGCGCCGATCTCCATCGTGCGGGCCAAGCGTGCTCCCACCGCGAAGCTGGGGTCTGGCAGGAGCACGATCGTCGCGGTGCTGGACCCCACGCTGGCCACCCGCCCGACCAGTCCATCACCGTTGATGACGGTCTGGTCGATCTTGATCCCGTCACGGCTGCCCGCGTCGACGGTGACGGTACGGACGAAACCGCGCCCGCTGCCGACGGCGATGACCTGAGCGGGAACCACGCGGTAGCGGCCCAGGCCGGCGATCTTGAGCAGGTCGTCGAGCTGCTGGGCCCGGTTTCGGTCCAGCTCGCTGGTCCGCACCTGAAGGCGCAGCGCTGAGTTCTCCTGCTCGAGCTCGGCGATTCGCGCATCGTTCGACCCGATCGAGGTCACGCCGTCCACGAACGAGGCCACCGGACGAACGACCGCGGCAGCGGCCCTCTCGACAGGCCCGAAGACCGTCGCCCCGAACGTTCGCATCCGTTCGGTGACCGAACCCTGACCGCCGCGGAGGTCCAAGACGATGAACGTCATCGCCGTGAGCAGGAGCACAGCCATCACGATGCGCGTGCGGCGGGTGTCCCTCATCGGTTCGCGTTGCGGCGGCCACGCACCTGGGTTGACCAGGCGCGACAGGTCGTCGTCAGTGACGCGGCTCGGAGATCAGGACCTGCTGCAGCGCCTCGAACTCCTCGACGCACTTGCCAGAGCCGAGGGCGACCGAGTCGAGCGGGTCGTCGGCGATCAGGATCGGCATGCCGGTCTCGTGCTTCAACCGCTCGTCCAGACCCTTGAGAAGCGCCCCACCGCCGGTGAGCACGATGCCGCGGTCCATGATGTCGCCGGACAGCTCGGGCGGGCACTTGTCGAGCGTGGTCTTGACGGCGTCGACGACGGCGTTGACCGGCTCCTCGAGGGCTTTGCGGATCTCCTCGGCCGAAACGACGATCGTCTTGGGAAGTCCGGAGACCAGGTCGCGTCCGCGGATCTCAGCGTGCGGCTCGTCCGGCATCGGGAACGCCGAACCGATCGCCATCTTGATGTCCTCTGAGGTGCGCTCGCCCAACATGAGCGAGTACTCCTTCTTCACGTACTGGATGATCGCGTTGTCGAGCTCGTCACCGCCGACGCGGATGCTCTGCGAGGTGACGATGCCACCCAGCGAGATGACCGCGACCTCGGTCGTGCCCCCACCGATGTCGACCACCATGTTGCCGGTCGGCTCGTGGACCGGCAGCCCTGCGCCGATCGCGGCGGCCATGGGCTCCTCGATGATGTAGACCTTGCGCGCACCTGCTGCGTAGCCGGCGTCCTTGACCGCGCGTTGCTCCACTCCGGTGATTCCGCTCGGCACGCAGACGACAATCCGCGGCTTCGCCAGGTGACGACGCTTGTGCACCTTCTGGATGAAGTAGCGCAGCATGCGCTCGGTGGTGTCGAAGTCGGCGATGACACCGTCCTTGAGCGGACGGATGGCCACGATGTTCCCTGGCGTCCGGCCGATCATCCGCTTGGCCTCGGCCCCGACCGCGAGGATGCCACCGGTGTTCTGGTTGATGGCGACGACGGACGGCTCGTTCAAGACGATGCCACGGCCGCGGACGTAGACGAGGGTGTTGGCGGTACCGAGGTCGACGGCCATATCACGGCCGATGAACGACATGTTGCTCATGGAGAAGCGGCCTTCCGGGGACGGCGGGGGAAGTCGACCGCCCATGCTAACCGCGAGGGGGCCGTCTCCGGAAACCCACGAACAAACTCGTACCGGTCGCCCGCCCTACAGGCCGGGGAAGAACAGGGCAATCTCGCGTGACGCCGACTCCGGAGAATCCGAGCCATGGACCAGGTTCTCGGTCATCACGTTGGCGAAGTCGCCTCGGATCGTGCCTGGAGCGCTCTTGATGGGGTTCGTGACCCCCATCATGGTCCGCCAGGCCTCGATCGCGTCGGGACCCTCGACGACAGCGGCCACGAGGGGCGCCGACGTGATGAACGTCACCAGATCGTCGAAGAACGGCTTGCCCTGATGCTCCCCATAGTGCTCGGTGGCCACCTCGACGGTCAGCTGACGAAGCTCCAGGGCGGCAAGGGTGTAGCCCTTGCGCTCGATCCGGGCCAACACCTCGCCCACCAGGCCGCGGCTCACGCCGTCGGGCTTGACCAGGACCAGCGTGCGCTCACTCACCGAGGGCTCCTTCATCTGCGTGTCTCATCGAGGTTCGTCGAGTTGATCGAGGAGGCGTCACCCTAACCGGCACCCGCGGGGCTCCCCGCGCCCGGGTCGGCCTCTCCGGCGGCGGCAAGTCGTTGGGCGCGAACCAGATCGCCCTTGCGTCCGACGTGCAGACCGACCCCCCACAGCACCGCGAAGACCCCGCCGAGGACGAACATGGCCGGGACGACGAACCCGCTGGCCACTAGAGCCACCTGAACCCCCCATCCGACGCCGTAGGCCCACGGGTGCCGAAGCAGACCCGCTGTGACGAGGCACACGACGGCGAGTGCGGCGCCGACGGGGATCGCCGTCGCTGGGGAGACGTCGCTCACCGCGATCGCAACCGGGACGACCAGGACAACGACGATGGCCTCGAACAGCAGCACGCTGGCTGCGAGAGTCCGCACCGTCAGTGGTGGAAGCCGCTGGCAGACTTGCCGATCTCCTTGGGCAGCGGACCGCTGAGCCCATCCAGGTAGGCGACCGAACGCTCGAGGTCGTGGATGAACAGCTGAGCGAGATCCATGGACAGACCGTTGCGGACGACCACCCGCATCACGGTGACGTCCTCTATGTCGGCCGGCATGGGATAGGAGGGAACCTGCCATCCGTGATGGCGCAGCCGCTCGGACAGATCGGCCAGGTCCCACTTGGTGGTGTAGCCGTCATTCAGCCGCCAGGCGAAGACCGGGATGTCCGTCCCGTCGGTGAGCAGCTCGAACGGCTCCATGGCCGCGACGGCCGACGAGATGTGCACGGCGACGTCCTGACACGCCTTCTGGACCCGGTAGTAGCCCCCGCGTCCGAGCCGCATGAAGTTGTAGTACTGCAGCAGCACCTGGGCGCCCGGTCGGGAGAAGTTGATCGCCAGCGTGGGCATGTCGCCACCGAGGTAGGACACGTGGAAGACGAGGTCGTCCGGCAGGTACTCGCGGCTGCGCCAGACGACCCAGCCCAGGCCGGGGAAGACCAGCCCGTACTTGTGCCCCGACGTGTTGATCGAGTGAACACGCTCCAGACGGAAGTCCCACTCAAGGTCGGGCTGGAGGAAGGGTGCGATCATCGCGCCGCTGGCACCGTCGACGTGCAACGGGACATCCAGTCCGGTCCGGGCCTGCAGGTCGTCGAGGGCTGCTGCGATCTCCTTCACCGGTTCGTAGGCCCCCGTGTAGGTGACACCAAGTATCGCGACCACACCGATCGTGTTCTCGTTCACGTACGGCAGTAGCGTTTCGGGGGTGAGCCCCGGGTTCTCGAGGGTCACGGGGACGTACACCGGCTCGACGTCCCAGTAGTTGCAGAACTTCTCCCAGACGACCTGCACCGCCGAGCTCATGATCAGGTTGGGCTTGTCGACCGACTTCCCCTCGGCCAGACGACGGTTGCGCCACCGGCGTTTGAACGCGAGGCCCGCCAGCATGCAGGCCTCCGACGAGCCGATCGCCGACGTGCCGACGGTCTCGCCGGGCGCATGCCACAAGTCGGCGAGCATGCGAACACACCGCTCCTCGATCTGGGCCGTCTGCGGGTACTCGTCCTTGTCGATCATGTTCTTGTCGTAGGTCTCCGCGTACAGCTGCGAAGCCTGGGGCTCCATCCACGTGGTGACGAAGGTCGCGAGGTTCAACCGAGCGTTTCCGTCGAGCATCGCCTCGTCGTGGACGATCTGGTAGGCGGTGTCCGGAGGCATCTCGTGATCGGGCATCCGGTTTCGAGGAACAGCGGTCTCTCCTGGTTGGGCGAACATCGGGTTCACCGACACCGAGTCACGCTGGGGCTCGGTACGGCCGACGTAGTGGATCGGCATGACGACTCCGTTCACTGAGCTCTGATGGACGGCACCCGGCGTCTGCCAGCCTGCCACGGCTTCGTGACGAGTCGGTGAACGGGTCAGCGCCGAAGCATCCCGCGCGCCTCGCCGGCCAGAGTCACCGACCCGGTGATCAGCACGCCACCGCCACCCTGCGGGTCGTCGGCCTCGGCCAGCTCGATGGCCCGCTCGACGGCGTTCAGTAGCCGCGGTTCGACGACCACCCGGTCGGAGCCGAAGATCCCCGCGGCCAGCTCGCCCAGGTCGTCGGGGTCGAGGGCCCGCGGTGACCGCGACCGGGTCACCACGATCTCGGCCAGCAACGGCTCCAGAGCGCCCAGGATGCCTTCGGCGTTCTTGTCGTTCAGCACCCCGACCACGCCCACAAGCCGGCTGAACTCGAAGGCCTCCTCGACCGAGGCGACCAGCGTGCTGGCGCCCTCGGGGTTGTGCGTGGCGTCAACGATCACTGTGGGATTGCGGCGCATGATCTCGAGCCGACCCGGGGAGCTGACCTCGGCGAACCCAGCGCGCACGACCTCGGCGTCGAGCTGTCCCGGCCCACCGCCGAAGAAGGCCTCAACGGCCGCAAGCGCGCAGGCCGCGTTGGTGGCCTGGTGGGCTCCGTACAGGGGCAGGAACACCTCGTCGAACACCCCACTGATGCCCTGCAGGGTCAAGAACTGGCCACCCACCGCGATCCGCCGGTCGAGGACGCCGAAGTTGAGCCCCTCGCGTGCGACGGTGGCGCCCAGCTCGGCGGCGCGCCGAAGCACCACCGCCTCGGCGGTCGGGTCCTGCTGAGCGAGCACCGTGAGCTGGCCGGGGGCGATGATGCCCGCCTTCTCTCCGGCGATGAGCTCGACGGTGTCCCCCAGGTAGTCGGTGTGGTCGAGCCCGATGGGCATCACGACCGAGACCGGCGCATCGATCACGTTGGTTGCGTCCCAGCGGCCCCCGAGCCCCACCTCGACGCTGGCGACCGAGACCGGCGCATCGGCAAAGGCGGCGAAGGCCATGACCGTGAGCACTTCGAAGAACGTGAGAGGGCGACCACCGTCGGACTCGACGACCTGGAGGTAAGGAGCCACTTCGTCGAAGGTGGAGACGAAGGCGCCCGCTTCGATTGGTACGCCGTCCAGGCTGATCCGTTCGGTGATCGACTCGAGGTGGGGGCTGGTGTACAAGCCCGTCCGCAGCTCGAAAGCGCGTAGCAACGCGTCGATCATCCGCGTGGTCGAGGTCTTTCCGTTGGTGCCCGCGACGTGGATCGACGGGTAGGACCGTTGCGGGTCACCCATCGCCGACAGGACGGCGGCCACGCGGTCGGTGCCCGGCTGTATGTCCGACTCCGGGGCCCGGGCCGTCAGGGTTACCTCGATCTCGCGCAGCCGCCCTTCGACATCGGCGTCCGAACGGTCGTGGGAGGGGATCACGTTCGCGAGTCTAGGTGGCCACCTCTCTACGATGACGGGCATGAACCAGCCCACTGCTGACACCGACGCCGGCGGCCCACCCGAGAAACCGACCATCGAGGGCCTGGAGGCCAAGTGGTCGCAGGTGTGGGAAGAGCAGGGCACCTACCGCTTCGACCGCTCGAAGACCCGCGACGAGGTCTACTCGATCGACACTCCCCCGCCGACGGTGAGCGGCGCGCTGCACGTGGGCCACGTGTTCAGCTACACCCACACCGACATCATGGCCAGGTTCCAGCGGATGCAGGGCAAGGAAGTCTTCTACCCGATGGGCTGGGACGACAACGGCCTGCCCACCGAGCGCCGCGTGCAGCACGACTTCGGCGTGCGCTGCGACCCCTCGCTCCCCTACGAGCCGGACTTCGAGCTGCCGGCCAAGCCTGATGCCAAGAGGCAGGTTCCGATCTCACGACGCAACTTCATCGAGCTGTGCGAGCGATGGAGTGAGCAGGTCGAGACGGCCTACGAGGAGCTGTGGCGCCTCGTCGGTCTCTCGGTCGACTGGTCCCAGAAGTACACGACAATCAGCGACGCGTCGATCGCGGCGTCACAGCGGGCGTTCCTGCGCAACCTCGCTCGTGGTGAGGCCTACCAGCACGAGGCCCCGAGTCTGTGGGACGTCACCTTCCAGACCGCTGTCGCGCAGGCCGAGCTCGAGGCACGCGATTACCCGGGGCACTTCCACCGCGTCGCCTTCCACGGCGAGGCCGGTGCCGTGCACATCGAGACCACCAGACCTGAGCTGATCGCGGCCTGTGTGGCCTTGATCGCCCACCCCGACGACGAGCGCTACCAGCCCCTGTTCGGCACGACGGTTCGGTCACCCGTGTTCGGCGTCGAGGTCCCCGTCGTGGCCCATCCGGCGGCCGAGCCGGACAAGGGCGCAGGAATCGCGATGTGCTGCACGTTCGGCGACCTGACCGACGTCCTTTGGTGGCGCGAGCTTGACCTTCCGACCCGCTCGGTGATGGGACGCGACGGTCGCCTCCTGCGCGAGACCCCGGAGTGGCTGGCCGACGAGCCCGCGGCGGGTGCGTACGAGCAGCTGAGCGGCAAGACGACGTTCTCCGCGCGGGCGGTGATGGTCGACCTCCTTCGGTCGTCCGGAGACCTGGACGGCGAGCCGGTCCCCACCCAGCGGATGGCCAACTTCTACGAGAAGGGCGACAAGCCGCTCGAGATCGTCACCAGTCGGCAGTGGTACATCCGCAACGGCGGTCGGGACGAGTCGCTGCGTGAGACCTTCATCGAGCGTGGCCGCGAGATCACGTGGGTCCCCGACTTCATGCGGCACCGCTACGAGAACTGGGTCAACGGCCTGCAGGGTGACTGGCTGATCAGCCGCCAACGCTTCTTCGGGGTCCCGTTCCCGGTCTGGTACCGGCTGGACGCCGACGGTGAGCCGATGCACGACCAGCCCCTACTGGCTGACGAGTCGATCCTCCCGGTCGACCCGTCGTCGCAGGCGCCCACCGGGTACTCAGACGACCAACGCGACGTCCCAGGTGGGTTCACCGCCGACCCCGACGTGATGGACACCTGGGCGACCTCGTCTCTGACCCCGCAAGTGGTCTGCGGCTGGGAGAGCGACCCCGACCTGTTCGCCCGCACGTTCCCGATGGACCTGCGGCCGCAGGCGCACGAGATCATCCGCACCTGGCTGTTCGCCACGGTCGTTCGGGCCCACTACGAGCACGGGAGCGTGCCGTGGACGACGGCCGCCATCTCAGGGTTCGTCGTCGACCCCGACCGCAAGAAGATGTCCAAGTCCAAAGGCAACGTCGTCGTCCCGACCGAGATCCTGGAGCGGTACGGCTCCGACGCCGTCCGCTGGAGGGCAGCCGGGGCCCGCCCCGGGATGGACAGTCCTTTCGACGAGGCGCAGATGAAGATCGGGCGTCGGCTGGCGATCAAGATCCTCAACGCCAGCCGGTTCGCGCTCTCGTTCGGTCCCGTCGGCGACACGTCGGAGGTGACGCACGCCCTGGACCAGGCGCTGCTCGCGTCGCTGACCGACGTCGTCCGCGAGTCCACAGCCGCCCTCAACGCCTACGAGTACACGCGAGCCCTCGAGCTGACCGAGGCGTTCTTCTGGACGTTCTGTGACGACTACCTCGAGCTGGTCAAGGACCGAGCGTACGGCGGTCAGGGAGAAGCCGCGGCTGCCTCGGTCAAGGCGACGTTGGCGACGGCTCTGTCAGTCCAGCTTCGGCTCTTCGCGCCCTTCCTCCCCTTCGTCACCGAGGAGGTGTGGTCCTGGACGAACGAGGGATCGGTGCACCGCGCTTCGTGGCCTGTTGCCGACCAAGTCGGCGCACTCACCCCGGCCTCAGACGGGCTGACGCTTCAGCGGGCTTCCGAGGTGCTGGCCGCGGTCCGCAAGGCGAAGTCTGAGGCCAAGACGTCGATGCGCACCGAGGTCGCAGCAGTGACCGTCACCGGCTCGGCCGACCAGATCGAGCAGGTCCGGGTCGCTGCGGACGACCTGCGCGCGGCCGGTCGGATCAGCGAGCTCGAGCTGCTCGTCGCCAACACCGGTGCCGCCGAGCTCGCGGTCGCCGTCACCCTCTGACGCCGAGTGGCTCTGTGCGTGAGGTGGGTGAAGGGCGAGCGGGTCAGGCGGACTTCTCGCGCCGCTCGCGCTTGGGGGTCTCCTTCTCGCGCGGCACCAGCGTGGGGTTCACGTGCTCGACGACGACATCGCGGGTGATGATCACCCGCGCGAGGTCCTCACGGCTGGGAACCTCGTACATGACCGAGAGCAAGACCTCTTCCATGATCGCGCGCAGCCCACGAGCACCGGTGCCACGCAGGTCCGCCTGGTCGGCTACGGCGAGCAGGGCGTCCTCGGTGAACTCCAGCTCGACGCCGTCCATCTCGAACAGCCGCTGGTACTGGCGGACGAGTGCGTTCTTGGGGTCGGTGAGCACCTGAACCAGGGCATTGCGGTCGAGCTTGGAGACCGAGGTCAGCACCGGAAGTCGGCCGATGAACTCGGGGATCATCCCGTAGGAGATGAGATCCTCGGGCAGCACCTTGGCGAAGATGTCGTCGGCGTCGGCCTCACCCTCGGCGCCTAGGCGCCGGTAGCCCTGGGCCTCGAGGTCCTGCTCCTTGCGCGACTTGTTCGGCACGATGCCGATGGGGTGGCGCCCCGCACGACTGTCGATGATCGTGTCGAGCCCTGCGAACGCCCCACCGCAGATGAACAGCACGTTGGTGGTGTCAATCTGGATGAACTCCTGGTGCGGGTGCTTGCGTCCGCCCTGCGGCGGGACCGAAGCGGTGGTGCCTTCGAGGATCTTCAGCAGAGCCTGCTGGACGCCCTCGCCGGACACGTCACGGGTTATCGACGGGTTCTCGCTCTTGCGAGCCACCTTGTCGATCTCGTCGATGTAGATGATCCCGGTCTCGGCCTTCTTGACGTCGTAGTCGGCCGCCTGGATGAGCTTGAGCAGGATGTTCTCGACGTCCTCCCCGACGTAGCCGGCCTCGGTCAGCGCGGTGGCGTCGGCGATGGCGAACGGCACGTTGAGCATCTTCGCGAGAGTCTGGGCCAGCAGGGTCTTGCCGCAGCCAGTCGGTCCCAGCAGCAGGATGTTGGACTTGGCCAGCTCGACGGCGTCGTCCTTGGGGCGCTCCTTGGCGGACGCCTGTACCCGCTTGTAGTGGTTGTAGACGGCGACGGCCAGCGACTTCTTGGCAGGGTCCTGGCCGATGATGTACTCGTCGAGGAACTCGAAGATCTCACGAGGCTTGGGGAGCTCGTCCCAGGAGACGTCGGTCGACTCGGAGAGCTCTTCCTCGATGATCTCGTTGCACAGGTCGATGCACTCGTCGCAGATGTAGACGCCCGGGCCCGCAATGAGCTTCTTGACCTGCTTCTGGCTCTTTCCACAGAACGAGCACTTGAGCAGGTCGCCACCGTCACCGATGCGTGCCACGGGTCTCCTCACCTGGGCGGCCGGCAGCTGCCGGACCGCGAACCAGTCGACCGTACCCCGAACCGGGCGCGGGGGCCCCGAATTGCCCGGGCGCGTCGCGCCACAGTGACCCGTTCGGCCGCACCTCAGGCGCTCTGGGCCGGGCCCTTGCGGGTGTCGAGCACCGAGTCGACGATTCCGTACTCGCGCGCCTGCTCCGCGGTCAGGATCTTGTCGCGCTCGATGTCCTTCTCAATGTCCTCGACGCTGCGCCCGGTGTGGAGGGAGAGGATCCCCTCCATCTCGGTACGCATGCGCAGGATCTCGTTGGCCTGGATCTCGATGTCCGAGCCCTGGCCGCCGCCCTCGGTGTAGGGCTGGTGGATCAGGATCCGCGAATGGGGAAGCGCGAATCGCTTTCCTGGGGTCCCTGAGGCGAGCAGCACGGCCGCCGCCGATGCCGCCTGCCCGAGGCACGCAGTCTGGATGTCGGGCTTGACGAACTGCATCGTGTCGTAGATCGCGGTCATCGCGGTGTACGAGCCACCCGGGGAGTTGATGTAGATCGAGATGTCACGGTCGGGGTCCATGGACTCCAAGCACAGGAGCTGGGCCATGACGTCGTCAGCGGACGCGTCGTCGATCTGGACGCCGAGGAAGATGATGCGCTCCTCGAAGAGCTTGTTGTACGGGTTGAACTCTCGGAAGCCCTGCGCGGTGCGCTCGACGAAGCTCGGCAGGATGTAGCGCGACTGCGGCTGCGCGCCGACCATGCCTCCGAAGCTGCCACCGGGGTTCAGTGTGCTCACAGCGAGTGGGTCCTTCCGGGAGGTCGGGCGGGGTTCGTGGTCAGTGAGGGGTCGCATCACGCGCTGGTGCCACCGGCGCCTGCCACATCGCGAGCGGTGCTCACGACGTGGTCGACGAATCCGTACTCGCGCGCTTCGTCGGCGGTGAACCAGCGGTCGCGGTCTGAGTCGAGCTCGATCTGGTCGACCGTCTGTCCGGTGTGCTCGGCGATCAGCTCAGCGAGCTTCTTCTTGGTGTAGAGCATCTGCTCGGCCTGGATCTTGATGTCCGAGGCGGTTCCACCGAGGCCGCCGGAGGGCTGGTGCATCATGATTCGCGCGTGGGGCAGGGCATAGCGCTTGCCCTTGGCTCCGGCCGCAAGCAGGAACTGGCCCATCGACGCGGCCAGCCCCATGCCGACCGTCGCGACGTCGCACGGGACGTACTGCATCGTGTCGTAGATCGCCATGCCCGCCGAGACCGAGCCGCCGGGTGAGTTGATGTAGAGGTAGATGTCGCGCTCGGAGTCCTCGGCCGCGAGCAACAGCATCTGCGCCGACAGCGCGTTGGCGATCGGGTCGTCGACCGCAGAGCCGAGGAAGATGATGCGCTCGCGAAGCAGCCGCTGGTACACCGAGTCGTCGAAGCTCGCACCACTCGGTTGCGGGGATCGTGCTGTCACTTCAGGGCTCACGGGGCTTGCCTTCCAGGTCTGCAAAGCGGGTCAGCGACGCGGTACAGCGACACTAACGCCCGAGCATCCCCGGTCCATCCACGACCCCGTGGTGTTCGCTGACGGAA
Source organism: Actinomycetes bacterium (assembly GCA_049282455.1). Taxonomy (GTDB): domain Bacteria; phylum Actinomycetota; class Actinomycetes; order JAHEKZ01; family JAHEKZ01; genus JBAPUB01. Next base: position 1,510 of record JBAPUB010000326.1, on the reverse strand, counting down.
GAACGACGGCTCAGGACGCCGGGGCCTCTTCCGCGTCCACCACAGCGGGGGCCTCGTCGGTCTCCGCTGCTGGGCTCAGGTCGACCGGGTTGCCCGAGGCGTCGACGACGGTGGCGGCCTCGAGCACGACCGACAGCGCCTTGGCACGACGGACGTCGGCGAAGACTGAACCCACCTGACCGGACTGGCTCAGAGCCTGCGCGAACTGGTCCGGAGTCATGCCGTACTGGGAGGACTGCCGGACGATGTACTCGGCGAGCTCGGCCTGGGTGACCTGGGTCTCGTCGGCGTCGGCGACGGCGTCGAGGACGAGGTCCTTCTTCAACGCGTCGCGCACCTGCTGCACGTACTCGTCGCGGTGGGCCTCGTCTCCGTGGCCGTCCTCGAAGTGGGCCTCAACGGCCTGCGCCGTGACGTTCTCGGGCAGCGGGACGTCGACGGAGGCCACCAAGGCGTCGAGGACGGCGTCGCGGGCGGCCATCAGCTGCTCGACCTGCTTGCGGGGGTTGAGCTCTTCGCGCACCGCGTCCTTGAGCTCGTCGAGGGTGTCGAACTCGCTGACCGTCTGGGCGAAATCGTTGTCGACCGCGGGGAGCTCACGCTCACGCACGGCGGTCACGGTGACCGTGACGTCGACCGCCTCGCCCTCGAGCTCACCCGCCTCGGGGGTGGTGGTGAAGGCTCCGCTGTCGCCTGCGGAGAGGCCGAGGACCGTGACGTCGAGGTTGTCCAGGAGGGTGCCGGATCCGACCTCGTACGACATCCCGGTCGCAGACAGGGCCTCCACCGGTTCGTCGTCGTGGGTGCTGACGAGGTCGATCTGGACGAAATCGCCGTCGGCGGCGGCACGCTCGACCGTCTTCAGCGTTGCGAACCGGGCGCGCAGGCTCTCGACCTGCTCGTCGACGTCGGCGTCGGAGACCACTGCGTCGGGGACGGTGACCGAGATCGTGTCGAAGGCCGGCAGCTCGATGTCGGGACGGACATCGACCTCTGCCGTGAACGTCAGGTCCGTGCCGTCGTCGAAGCTGGTGACGTCGACCTGGGGCTGTCCGATGACCTTGACCGAGTTCTCCTCGACCGCCTGGCTGTACGCCTTGGGCAGCGCCTCGTTCACGGCCTCCTCGAGGACCGCGCCGCGCCCGACCCTCTGGTCGATCACGCGGGCCGGCACCTTGCCCTTGCGGAAGCCGGGGACCGTGACCTGTGCTCCGATGCGCCGGTAGGCCTGATCCAGGCTCGGCTTGAGCTCGTCAAAAGGCACCTCGACGGTGAGCTTCACGCGCGTGGGGCTGAGGCTCTCGACGGTGCTCTTCACGACTCTCTCCTCATTCGTCGCGGCGGCATGCGCCAACGACCGCTGGTGGTTCGGTGGTCAGTCGGGGCGGGGAGACTCGAACTCCCGATCTCCTGCCCCCAAAGCAGGCGCGCTAGCCACTACGCTACGCCCCGCGGCGCCGCGCCGAGTCTAGGGGACTCCGGGGCGGGCTCCTCCCCCGCGTCCCCGGGC
>JBAPUB010000325.1:0-13124 GCA_049282455.1 Actinomycetes bacterium | reverse complement strand
AGGGTGGGCAGCTTCTGGTCACCGTCAATGACGTACGCCATCACGATGAGCACAGCAGCCACCGAGCCGTAGGTGACGAACCACTTCTCACCGTTGATCACGTAGCTGCCGTCGCCGCGCTGCACGGCCGTGGTCTTCATTGCGGACGGGTCGGACCCGGCCTCCGCCTCAGTCACGGCGTAGGCATCGTGGAGCTCACCGCGAAGCGCAGGACGCAGCCAGCGGTCCTGAAGCGCGGGGGAGGCGACCTTCCAGACGTTGTAGGCGGTCGGCATGTACCAGCTGATGGCGTTGGTGGAGCGGCCGAACTGCTCCTCGGCGAGGTACCACTGAGACGTCGTCCAGCCCTGGCCCCCGAAGTCGGGGGAGTACATGCCTCCGGTGACTCGGAGCTCGAGCGCCCTGGCCCGCACGTGGGCCACGTCGTCGGCCGGGAGGGGGCCGCCGGCGAGCTCGGCCTTGACCTCCAGCGGGATCAGGACCTCGTCGACGAACTGCCGGACTCGGTGCTGGACGTCGGCTTCCTCGGGGGTCAGGCTGCGGTCCAAAGTCATGGGTTCCCTCCTCGGTGGGGCAGGGCGTATCCTGACCGACGGTTCAGGACCGGGTCAACCACGACCCGGTCGACTGCGAAAGGACCACCATGTCCGGCACGACGCCCTCGGAGCTAGACCCCCAGCTGGTGCAGCAGCAGGTCCGCGACCACCTGATGCTCAACTTCACCGACATGAACGTGTACCGGGACGCCGAGATCCCCATCTTCGTCAAGGGCGAGGGCTGCGAGGTCATCGACATCCACGGCAAGCGCTACATCGACGGCCTGTCGGGTCTGTACTGCAGCAACCTCGGCCACAGCTACGGCGCCGAGATCGGCGAGGCTGCGAAGCGCCAGATGACCGAGCTCGGCTTCACCCCGACGTGGTACGTCGCGCACCCCAGCGCTGCCGCGTTCGCAGAGCGGATCGCCGAGCACGCTCCGGCCGGGATGAACCGCGTCTACTTCACCACCGGCGGCGGCGAGGGGAACGAAGCGATCTGGAAGTTCGCGCGCCAGTGGCACGAGGCCAACGGCCAGCCACAGCGCCGCAAGGCGATCGCCCGCAACCTGTCGTACCACGGCACGAGCCTGGCGGCGTTGTCGTTCACGGGGCTTCCCTACGCCAAGGACCCGTTCCTGCCGATGGCGATCCCGGTCAGCCACGTGAGCGCGACCAACCCCTACCGCCACCCGGCTGCCGAGCAGGGCCCCGAGGCCTTCACCCGCGCGCTGCTGGCAGAGGTCGAGCAGGCCGTTCAGGACGCCGGACCCGACGAGGTCGCGCTGTTCATCGCCGAGCCGGTCCAGAACTCCGGCGGGTGCTTCGTCCCCCCTCCCGGCTACTGGCAGGGCCTTCGCGAGATCTGCGACCGGCACGGGATCCTTCTGGTGGCCGACGAGGTCATCAACGGCTTCGGACGCGTCGGTGACTGGTTCGCCTCGAACCGGTTGGGGATCGAGCCGGACATGATCACCTTTGCCAAGGGCGCCACCTCCGCGCTGACCCCACTCGGCGGTGTCGTTCTGCACGACCGCGTGGCCGAGCCGTTCGTGCGCGGCGAGGCGACGTACACGCACGGGCTCACCTTCAGCGGGCACCCGGTGTCGTCGGCGATCGGACTGGCCGTGCTCGACATCTACGAGCGCGACAAGGTGTTCGAGAACGTGATGGCCAACGAGCCGATGATCGAGGCCAAGCTCAACGAGCTGCGCCGCATCCCTCTGGTCGGCGACGTCCGAGGCATGGGTCACTTCTGGGCGCTGGAGCTGGTGAAGGACCGCGAGACGAAGCAGACGTTCGAAGGCGACGAGGCCGACTGGCTGTTGCGCCAGGTGCTGTCGGCGAAGATGTTCGATGCCGGGCTGCTCTGCCGGCTCGACGACCGCGGCGACCCCGTCGTGCAGCTCTCCCCGCCGCTGGTGGCCGACGAGGCGGTGATCGACCGCATCGTGGACATCATCGGCACGGTTCTCGAAGAGGCGCAGGCCGTCATCGACCAGGGAATCCCTTCGAAGGTCTAGCCCATCGTTTGTACGGTGGTGCCATGGACGCCGCCGCTGCTGAGCAGATCCGTGCACACTTCGACGAGCTCGCCGACGACGAGTGGCACCGACTCGTGCAGGATCCGTCCGCCCGGGTGAGTCTGGAGGTCCATCGGCGCTTCCTCGCACGCTTCGTGCGGCCAGGCGACCGGGTGCTCGAGATCGGGGCCGGCCCGGGGCGGTTCACGATCGAGCTGGCCGCCCTCGGCGCGCGCGTGGTCGTCACCGACGTCTCCCCGGTGCAGCTGCGCCTGAATGAGCACTACGTGGCGGAGGCGGGCTGCGCCGACGCCGTCGAGGACCGGCTGCTCCTCGACGTCAGGGACACCGGTGAGCTCGGCGACGGGTCCTTCGACCTCGTGCTTGCCTACGGAGGTCCGCTGTCGTACGTGTTCGACGACGCGCGGCAGGCCTTGGCCGGGCTCTTGCGGCTGGTCGTCCCTGGCCGCGAGGTCGTCGCGTCGGTCATGTCAACGCTCGGTACGTGGCGCGCCCTGCTCGAGCTGGTCGAGTCCGAGGGCGAGCAGCTGGGTCACGACTCCATGGACGCCGTCCTGCGAACGGGGGACCTGCGTCCGACCCAGCCGCTGGGCCACGTCTGTCAGATGTACCGGTGGTCGCAGGCGCAGCAGCTGGTCTCGTCCGCCGGCGGCCGTGTGCTCGCAGCCAGCGCCAGCAACTGGGCCTCCCTGGACCATCCGGCGCTGGTCGAGCGGATCGCAGCCGATCCTCGTCGCTGGGAGCTGTTCGTCGACCAGGAGGTTCGGGCCTGCAGCGAGCCGGGAGCCCTGGACGGCGGGACCCATCTGTTGTTCTCCGCCGTCCAGGGCTGATTCGGGACCGTGGTTCAGGGGGTCGAGTCGGAGTCCAGGGTCACCGTGGTGGTGGCGGTCGCACCGTTGCGCACGTAGGTCACCGTGACCTGGTCGCCTGGCTGGCCAGAGCGCACGGCGGCGACCAAGGCGTCAGCCGAGTCGATGGTCTGCGAGTCGTAGCCGGTGATCACGTCGCCGCTGCGCAGCCCGGCCTTGGCGGCGGCCGAGCCGGCTGTCACCTGACCCAGCTGAGCGCCGAGCACGTCGCCGGTCGAGTCGCCGACGGTGACGCCGAGCCGTCCGTGCTGGACGGTCTGACCGGACACGAGCTGGGACACGATCTCCTTGGCCTGGTCGATCGGAATGGCGAACCCGAGTCCGATCGAGCCGGACTGGCCACCCGCCGAAGCACCGAGCGAGGCGATCGCGGAGTTGATCCCGACGACCTCGCCCTTGAGGTTCACCAGGGCTCCGCCGGAGTTGCCGGGGTTGATGGCGGCGTCGGTCTGGATGGCGTTGAGGACGGCGCCCGAACTGCTGGAGCCGGACTCACCACCGGTCACGACCGGCCGGTCCTTGGCACTGACGATTCCGGTGGTGACCGTGCCGGACAGGCCGAGCGGCGATCCGATCGCGACGACGGACTCTCCGACCTGGAGGTCCGCTGAGGATCCCAGAGTCGCCGGGGTGAGGCCGCTGACATTGTCGGCCTGGATCACGGCCAGGTCGGTGGTCGGGTCCAGCCCGACGATCGTCGCGGACGTCTGGCTGCCGTCGTGGAAGGTCACGGTGAGGGAGCCGCCGTTGGCAGCGCCCTGGGCCACGTGGTTGTTGGTCAGGATTCGGCCGTCAGAGGTCAAGATCACACCCGAACCTTCACCGCTGCCGGAGGCACCGGTGAACTGGATCGACACGACGCTCGGCAGCACCTTGCGGGCCACCGCGGCCACCGAGCCGGTCGGCAGGACCACGTTGGTGGTAGTGGACGACGTCGAGGAACCGGGTGAGGTCAACGAGTTGTTGTCGGTCACCGCCACAGCGGTCGCACCGACGGCTCCGCCGAGGAGGCCGGCGAGCACTGCGGTGGTCGCCACCAGGGCGATGGGACGGCGGCCCGACGCGGGCGCCTGGGGGTCGGAGAAAGAGGGAACGGGCTCGGTAGGAAGGGGCTGGGTCGGGTAGGTGAGGGGGGTGTAGTCGCTCATGGTGGATACCGTGCCGCACTGCGTTCAGCGACCCCTGAGCCTGGCCTGTGAGCCGGCTGTGAGGGGTGGCTCACTACCCTGGCGGCCATGAGTGAGTCGCAACCGCCGGAGCCGACCCGTTCCCAGACCGGCTTCCCGATCGAGGCGGTGTACGGCCCCTCCGCGCTTCGAGGCTGGGACCCCGGCACCGAGCTCGGCGAGCCGGGGGTCTTCCCGTTCACCCGTGGCGTCTACCCGACCATGTACACGGCTCGGCCCTGGACCATGCGCCAGTACGCGGGCTTCGGCACCGCGGTCGAGTCCAACCGGCGCTACCGGCAGCTCCTCGACGCCGGCACCACCGGGTTGTCGGTCGCCTTCGACCTGCCGACGCAGATGGGCTATGACAGCGACAACCCCGTGGCCTCCGGGGAGGTCGGCAAGGTCGGCGTGGCCATCGACTCGATCGACGACATGCGGCTGCTGTTCGACGGCATACCGCTGGACAAGGTGTCGACCTCGATGACGATCAACGCCCCGGCCGCGGTCCTGCTGCTTCTGTACCAGCTGGTCGCCGAGGAGCAGGGCATCGACGGCAGCCACCTCAACGGCACGATCCAAAACGACGTCCTCAAGGAGTACATCGCCCGAGGCACCTACATCTACCCGCCTGCGGCGTCGCTGCGGCTGACCACCGACATCTTCTCGTACTGCCGTGCCGAGATCCCGCGGTGGAACACGATCTCGATCTCCGGCTACCACATGGCCGAGGCGGGCGCGACTCCCGCGCAGGAGATCGCATTCACCCTGGCCAACGGCATCGCCTACGTCCGCGCCGCCCTCGCGAGCGGCCAGCACGTCGACGACTTCGCACCACGCCTGGCCTTCTTCTTCGTGTCGCGCACGACCATCCTGGAGGAGGTCGCCAAGTTCCGTGCGGCCCGGCGCATCTGGGCCCGGGTGATGCGCGACGAGTTCGGAGCGCTCAACCCCAAGTCGATGATGCTGAGGTTCCACACGCAGACCGCGGGCGTCCAGCTGACGGCCCAGCAGCCGGAGGTGAACCTGGTCCGGGTTGCAGTCCAGGGGCTGGCCGCGGTGCTGGGCGGGACCCAGTCGTTGCACACGAACTCCTACGACGAGGCGCTAGCTCTGCCCAGCGAGAAGGCGGCTCGTCTGGCTCTGCGCACCCAGCAGGTCCTGGCGTTCGAGACTGACGTGACCTCGACCGTCGATCCCTTCGCGGGGTCCTACGTGGTCGAGTCGATGACCGACGAGGTCGAGGCGGCGGCCCTCCAGCTGATGGGGCGGATTGCCGACCACGGCGGCGCAGTGGCAGCGATCGAGGAAGGGTTCCAGAAGGGCGAGATCGAACGCAGCGCCTACTCGGTCGCGCTGGAGATCGACGCGCATGAGCGGGTGGTGGTCGGCGTCAACCGGTTCACCGTCGACGTCGATGAGCCGTACGAGCCGCTTCGGGTCGACCCGGCGATCGAGGCCGACCAGGCGCACCGGCTCGAGCAGCTTCGGGCCAGTCGTGACAGCGACGCCGTGTCAGCCCACCTCGAGGCGCTGCGCAAGGCAGCCACGGGGACCGACAACGTGCTGGTGCCGATGAAGGCGGCGCTGCGGGCGAAGGCGACGGTCGGAGAGGTCAGCGACGCCCTTCGTGAGACCTGGGGCACCTACTCCCCGACGGACGCGTTCTGATCCAGATACCCTCGCCGACGTGAGCACCCCAGCCGAGCCGTCCGCCCTCGCGGGTGTCGCCCACGACCTCGACGTCTGGCTCGCCGAGCTCGCCGAGGAGCTCGTCATGTTCCGCCGTGACCTCCACGCACACCCGGAGACCGGCCGGGCGGAGATCCGGACCACGGCCAAGGTGGCGCACCGGCTGGCCCAGGCCGGGCTCACTCCGCGTCTGCTGCCTGGCGGCACCGGCCTCGTGTGCGACGTCGGGACGAGTGGGCCGATCGTCGCCGTGCGTGCCGACCTGGACGCCCTGCCCATTCCCGACGAGAAGCGCGACGTCGAGTACCGCTCCACCGTCGAGGGCATGTGCCATGCGTGCGGCCACGACATCCACACCGCGATCGTCGTCGGGGTGGGGCTCGTGCTCGCGCGCATGGACCAGGCCGGACGGCTGCCCGGGCGGGTCAGGCTGGTCTTCCAGCCAGCGGAGGAGGCCACGCCGGGCGGGGCGCTCGACGTCATCGCCGCTGGCGGTCTCGACGACGTCACGTCGATCTTCTGCCTGCACTGCGACCCACGCCAAGACGTCGGCCATGTCGGGCTGCGAACGGGGCCGATCACCGGGTCGAGTGACCACGTGCACGTCTCACTGTCGAGCCTGGGTGGGCACACCGCGCGTCCTCACCTGACCGGCGACCTGGTGTACGCGCTGGCCAAGGTCGTGACCGATGTCCCGTCGGTGCTCAGTCGCCGGGTCGACCCACGGGCCGGGCTGTCCGTCGTCTGGGGCCGCATCTCCTCGGGAGGGGCGGCCAACGTGATCCCCCAGAGCGGAGAGGCCGAAGGCACCGTCCGGTCGTTGGACGCGGCCGTGTGGGAGCACGCACCGGAGGCGGTCACCGAGGCTGTCACCGCGGTGGCGGCACCGTACGGGGTTCGTGTGCGGGTCGACTACACGCGTGGCGTTCCGCCGGTCATCAACGACCCCAAGGCGGTGGCGACGATGACCGAAGCCGCGAATGCGCTGCTGGGGCCGGACCGCGTCGCTGAGGTCGAGCAGAGCCTGGGCGGAGAGGACTTCGCCTGGTACCTCGAGAAGGTGCCCGGTGCTCTCGCGAGGCTCGGGGTGCGCACGCCTGGCGACGACGTCGTCCGCGACCTGCACCAGGGGAGCTTCGACGCAGACGAACGGTCGATCCCGGTGGGTGTACGGCTGCTCGTCGGAACGGCGCTGCTTGCCCTGTCGTAGAGGTTTGGACCAAGGGCCATCCGACCCTGGAGGTGCACCGCGTTGCCTGGGACGACGTCATGACTGACTGGAGACGGTTACGAGCCGCCGCCCTCGAGGCGACGCACCATGCCTACGCCCCCTACTCGTCGTTCCCGGTCGGTGCGGCTGCGCTCGTCGATGACGGGCGCGTCGTCCGTGGCTGCAATGTCGAGAACGCGTCGTACGGCCTCACGCTGTGCGCTGAGTGCGGCCTCGTGAGCGACCTGGTCAGCGGCGGAGGCGGCCGGCTGGTGGCCGTCGCGGTGGTCGACGGCCACGGCGCCCCCCTGGTCCCCTGCGGACGTTGCCGGCAGCTGCTGTGGGAGCACGGGGGGCCAGACTGCCTGCTCGAGACACCGCGAGGCATCCAGCCACTGAGCGACGTGCTGCCCGACGCCTTCGGCCGCGACACCGTCGAGGAAACCCAGCGGTGACCGAGCCGTTCGCCGCCGTCGAGGTCATCATCACCAAGCGGGACGGACGGCGGTTGTCCGACGAGCAGATCGACTGGGTCGTGGATGCCTACGTCCGGGGGGTCGTGGCCGACGAGCAGATGAGCGCACTGGCCATGGCGGTGCTGCTGAACGGCATGGACCGCCAGGAGGTCGCCCGTTGGACCCACGCCATGACCGCAACCGGAGAACGACTGACCTGGACGTCGTTGGACCGACCCACCACGGACAAACACTCCACCGGTGGGGTCGGGGACAAGACCACCCTGCCGCTTGCGCCACTGGTCGCGGCATGCGGTGCCGCCGTCCCGCAGCTGTCCGGACGTGGGCTCGGCCACACGGGAGGCACCCTGGACAAGCTCGACTCGATCGCCGGCTGGCGGGGGGACCTGAGCAGCACCGAGATGCTGGAGGTGCTGCGCGTGGCCGGGGCGGTGATCTGCGCCGCCGGGCCCGGCCTTGCCCCGGCCGACCGCAAGCTGTACGCCCTGCGTGACGTCACCGGGACCGTCGAGTCCATCCCGCTCATCGCGAGCTCGATCATGAGCAAGAAGATCGCCGAGGGCACCGGTGCGCTGGTCCTTGACGTGAAGGTGGGCTCGGGTGCCTTCATGAAGGACGTCGAGCAGGCCCGAGAGCTCGCGCAGACCATGGTCGCGCTGGGGACCGACGCCGGGGTGCGAACCGTCGCCCTGCTGACCGCGATGGACACCCCGCTCGGGCTGACCGTGGGCTCGGCGCTGGAGGTGCGAGAGTCCGTGGAGGTCCTGGCGGGTGGTGGGCCGACCGACGTCGTCGAGCTCACTGTTGCGCTGGCCCGCGAGATGGTCGAGGCCGCGGGTCTCTCATCGGCGCCGGACCCGGCCGAGGTGCTGCACAGCGGGAAGGCGATGGATGTGTGGAACCGGATGATTCGTGCCCAGGGGGGCGACCCCGAAGCGGCCCTGCCGGTGGCGCGGCACCAGCAGACCGTCGCAGCTCCAGCGACGGGCACGCTCACCCGCCTCGACGCTCTCGACGTCGGAGTCGCTGCCTGGCGGCTGGGCGCCGGGCGTACCCGCCAGGAGGAGTCGGTGTCGTCGGTGGCCGGAGTCGAGCTGCATGCCAAGCCGGGTGACTCGGTGGTTGCCGGGCAGCCCTTGATGACGATGCACACCGACGACGAGGGCCGGTTCGGGCGTGCGCTCGACTCACTCGTCTCGGCCGTCGACGTCGACCAGCCGTGTGCGCAGCTTCCGCTGATCATCGACCGGGTCATGGTGTGACCGACCCCGACCTGCTTGCCGCCCCGAAGGTCCTGCTCCATGACCATCTCGACGGCGGGCTGCGCGCCGAGACGGTGCTCGAGCTGGCCGACGCTGCCGGCTACACCGGGCTACCCGCACGCGATCCGGACGCCCTGGCGCAGTGGTTCCGCGACTCGGCGGATGCGGGTTCGCTGCCGCGGTACATCGACACCTTCGAGCACACCGTCGCGGTGATGCAGACACAGGAGGCGATCGCGCGGGTGGCCGCGGAGGCGGTCATCGACCTCGCTGCTGACGGTGTCCTCTACGCCGAGCTGCGATTCGCTCCGGCGTTGGCGACCCGCCGCGGACTCGGCCTCGACGAGGTCATCGACGCGATGGTGGCCGGGCAGCGAGCCGGTGAGTCGCTGGCGGCCGGCGAAGGTCGGTCGATCGTGACAGGCGTGCTCGTCTGTGGGATGCGCCAGGAAGACAGCGTGCTGGACGTCGCGCAGGCGGCCATCCGGCACCACGGGAACGGTGTCGTCGGGTTCGACCTGGCCGGGCCCGAGGCCGGGTTTCCCGCGTCCCGGCATGCCGATGCGCTCGGACTTCTGCGCGCGGCAGGAGTGCCGTTGACGCTGCATGCAGGAGAGGCGTTCGGTCCGTCGTCGGTGGCCGACGCCGTCCAGCAGGGAGCGTCGCGTATCGGTCACGGTGTCCGGGTCCTGGAGGATCCCGAGCTGACTCGGCGGGTTGCGGCCCAAGGCATCGTGCTCGAGGTTGCACCGACGTCCAACCTCCAGACTGGTGTCGCCTCCAGCTACGACGAGCACCCGTTCAAGCGTTTGGTCGATGCAGGCGTCCGCGTCACGGTCAACACCGACAACCGGCTGATGAGTGGTACCTCGGTCAGCATGGAGATGCAGCACCTGCGCGACGCCTTCGGCTACACCTTGGACGACTTCAAGAGCTTCACGCTCACCGCGGCGCGGTCAGCCTTCCTCACCGACGACCAGCGCAACGCGCTGGTCGCGCAGCTCGCCTGAGGACATCAGCGACCGACGGTGTGCCACACGGTCTTGGTCTCCAGGTAGTGCCGAAGACGCGCCGTGGTCGGGACCTGACCCCAGTCGGGCTCCGACTCCTCACGCAGCACGCGTTTGAGGTTGTCCGCTGCCGCCACCTGGAGCTCGGTCATGTGGGTCGGGTCGGCGCCGGTGAGGTCGATGGCGTTGACGTCTCGGTGCGACGCCAACCACGGTGCCAGCTCTCCTGTCAGACCGGTCAGTATGTTGACGACGCCTGCGGGCACGTCCGACGTCGCCAGGGTCTCTCCCAGGGTGATGGCGGGGACCGGGTGACGCTCGGACGTGACGACGACGCACGTGTTCCCGGACACGATGACGGGTGCGAGCGCGCTCACCAGGCCGAGCAGTGACGACCGCTGGGGAGCCAGTACCCCGACGACGCCGGTCGGCTCGGGAACGGAGAAGTCGAAGTACGGACCGGCGACGGGGTTGGCGTTGCCGAAGACCTGGCTGAGCTTGTCGGCCCAGCCGGCGTACCAGACCCAGCGGTCGATGGCCTCGGTCACGGTGGCGTCGGCGGGCTTGCGCGCCAGTCCCTCAGCCGAGCAGACCTCGCCGAGGAACTGTGCGCGGCGCGCTTCCATCACCTCGGCGACCCGGTACATCACCTGTCCACGCTGGTAGGCCGTGGCGCCGGCCCACCCTGGAAATGCCTTGCGTGCCGCAACTACGGCATCGCGAACGTCCTTGCGTGAGGCCTGTGCGGCGTTGGCCACGAAGCCCCCCTTGGCGTCGCTCACCAGGTACGACCGGCCGCTCTCCGAGCGCGCGAAACCCCCACCGACGTAGAGCTTGTAGGTCTTGCGGATGTCGATCCGGTCAGACATCGAGGTAGGCCTCCAAACCCTGACGGCCGCCCTCGCGACCCCAGCCCGACTCCTTGTAACCGCCGAACGGCGAGGTCGGGTCGAACCGGTTGAACGTGTTGGCCCAGACCACGCCTGCCCGCAGCTGTTGTGCGGCCCACAGGATGCGCGAACCCTTCTCGGACCAGACTCCGGCAGAAAGTCCGTACGGGGTGTTGTTGGCCTTCGCGATGGCTTCGGTCGGCGTGCGGAAGGTCAACACCGACAGGACGGGTCCGAAGACCTCCTCGCGCGCGATCCGGTGCGCCTGCTGGACTCCGGTGAACACGGTCGGCGGGAACCAGAACCCACGGTCAGGCAGTGTGCACGGAGCGGTCCAGCGGTGGGCACCCTCGTCGTCACCTGAGTCGGCCAGTGAACGGATCCGGTCCAGCTGCTCTGCTGAGTTGATCGCTCCGACATCGGTGTTCTTGTCCATCGGGTCGCCGACGCGCAGCGTGCTGAGTCGCCGCTGCAGCTTGGTCATGACGACATCGGCGACGGACTCCTGAACGAGCAGGCGGGACCCGGCACAGCACACGTGGCCCTGGTTGAAGAAGATGCCGTTGACGATCCCCTCGACCGCTTGGTCGATCGCGGCGTCCTCGAACACGATGTTGGCGGCTTTGCCACCCAGTTCGAGGGTGAGCTTCTTCCCGGTCCCGGCCACTGTTCGGGCGATGGACCGACCAACCTCTGTAGACCCGGTGAACGCGATCTTGTCGACACCGGTGCTTGCCACCAGCGCAGCACCGGTCGCTTCGGCGCCGGTCACGATGTTGACGACGCCAGGAGGAAGGTCGGCCTGCTGGCACACTTCGGCGAACAGCAGTGCGGTGAGCGGTGTCGTCTCCGCGGGCTTCAGGACGACGGTGTTGCCGGTGGCCAGTGCAGGTGCAATCTTCCAGGCCAGCATGAGCAGCGGGAAGTTCCACGGGATGATCTGGCCGGCCACGCCGAGCGGTCGAGGATCGGGTCCCAGGCCGGCATGGTCGAGCTTGTCGGCCCATCCGGCGTGGTAGAAGAAGTGCGCCGCAGCCAGGGGGATGTCGACGTCGCGTGACTCCTTGATCGGCTTGCCGTTGTCGAGGGTCTCGAGGACGGCAAACTCGCGCGCCCGCTCCTGCAGGATGCGGGCCAGTCGGAACAGGTACTTGCCGCGTTCCCTCCCAGGCATCCGAGACCAGGTGCGGGTGTAGGCACGGCGCGCGGCAGCCACGGCTCGCTCGACGTCGGCCGTGGTCCCCTCCGACACCTCGGCGAGGGCCTCCTCATCGGCCGGGTTGACCGTCGTGAAGGCCCGGCCGTCGATCGGGTCGACGAACTCGCCGTCGATGAACAGCCCGTAGCTGGGCCGAAGGGTCACGACGTCACGCGACTCCGGTGCGGCTGCGTACTCCAGCGGGCTGCCCACGGGGACTCCTAGCCGGAGGTGAGGTCGTCGGGACTGGTGTAGACGCCGCTACGGAGCCTGCGGCGTTGCAGCAGAAGGTCGTTGAGCAGGGTCGAGGCGCCCAGTCTGAACCACTGAGGGCTCAGCCATTCGACGCCGACGGTCTCGCTCACGAGGACGAGGTAGCGCAGTGCGTCCTTGGAGGTGCGGATCCCGCCGGCTGCCTTGACTCCGACCTGGTGGCCGCCGAGATCGCGGAAGTCCCGTACGGCCTCCAGCATGACCAAGGTGACGGGAAGCGTCGCCGCGGGCGTTGTCTTGCCGGTCGACGTCTTGATGAAGTCGGCCCCAGCGAGCATCGCCAACCACGATGCCCGCCTCACGTTGTCGTACGTCTGCAGCTCGCCGGTCTCCAGGATCACCTTGAGACGAGGGTGCACGTGCCCCCCGCGCCGGTACGTGTCGCACTCGGCCCTGATCGCCGCGATCTCGTCGAAGACCTGCAGGTAGCGGCCTGAGAGGAAGGCGCCGCGGTCGATCACCATGTCGATCTCGCAGGCACCGTCGCGCAGCGCAGCTGCGGTGTCGGCCAGCTTGACGGCGAGGGTCGCACGCCCGGACGGGAAGGCAGTGGCGACCGAGGCGACGCCGACGACGTCACCGCCGGGTATCGCGGCGAGTGAGTCTCGAGCGGCCCAGACCAGGTCGCTGTAGACACACACGGCCGCCACCGACGGGGTGGAGGGGTCCGACAGGTCCGGGCGGACTGCCTTGGCGCACAACGAAGCGACCGTGCTGGCGGTGTCCGCACCCTCGAGCGTTGTGAGGTCGACCATCGAGATCGCCAGGTCGACCGCGGTCACCTTGGCCGAGGCCTTGAGCGACCTGGTCGACAAGGCGGTGGCACGCTGCCGCGCGCCGACCTCGTCGACACCGGGGAGCCCCGCGAGGAACCGACGAAGCGACGCATTGGACGACGTCGCCTCGGGACCGACGGGGGAGAGCGTTGTCGTGTCGCTGGTCACCCGACGATGGTAGTCACGAAACCGAACGCGGCTCGGGACACAATGACGAGG
>JBAPUB010000324.1:0-12483 GCA_049282455.1 Actinomycetes bacterium | reverse complement strand
CCAACGGGATGACCCTGCTGCCCTTTCGGCGACGATCGCCCTGCGTCCGACGAAAGGCCGCGAGCCGTCGTCGATCCCCTTGAGCAGCCACCCGAAGCCCAGCTCATCCGGGGTGAATCGGTCGTGCTCGTTGAACGAGTACCGGCTCGAAGTGAACTCGACCCCGATCAGTGGCAGGCCCGCCTCGATGCGCAGGATGTTGAGTGCCTGGTCGCCGAACGGGCGCATGCGATGGGGCTCGCCGGCCTCCAGGACGGCGTCCAGGACCATCAGGGCCGAGTCTGCAGGGATGCGAATCTCGTAACCGAGGTCGCCGGTGAACCCGGTGCGGCTGACTGTCACCTCGCTGCCGGCGATCTTCGACTGGACGTGGCCGAAGTAGCCGAGCTCGTTCACCTCCGGGGCCACCGAGGCGAGAACGGCTCGCGAGCGCGGCCCCTGAACGGCCAGCATCGCGTACTGCTCGGAGACCTGTTCGACAGACACCTCCATCGACCCGACCTGGCTCTGCAGGAACGACAGGTTCGGCTCTGCGGAGGTCAGCAGGAAGTCGTTGGCCGAGTGACGGAAGACCACCCCGTCTTCGAGCACGTACCCACTGCTGTCGCACCAGATGGTGTACTGCGCGCGTCCGGGACGGCAGGTTCGGATGTCGCGAGCCAACACCCCGCCCAGGAAACGCTCGGCGTCTCTCCCGGAGATCTCGTACTTGTGGAGCGGTGAGGCGTCGAAGAAGCCCACTGCGTTGCGCACCCCGAAGTACTCGTGCTTGCCGGCGACGTCGTACTGCGTGGCCGAGAGGTACCCGGCCCAGTGCGTCCACAGCTGAGCGGTGTTGAGCTCGGCGAGGCGCGGATGGAACGGAGTGGTCATGACCATGGGAGCTCCCGCGGTTCCGGTGCGACGATCCGCTCACCCTAGAGGGCTGTTGGACAGCTGCGCAACGGATGTCTACGGTGGGATCCGTGGCACGGATGGCGCCCGAAGAACGACGTGAGGCGATTGTTGACGCCACGCTGCAGGTGATGGTCCGAAAGGGAATCGCAGCCACGACCGTCCGCGACGTGGCCAATGAGATGGGCACCTCGAGCGGGTTGATCCACCACTACTTCGCCTCCATGGACGACCTGCTCGCCGAGGCCTTCGGCCGCGTAGCCTCCGACGACCTTGCACGTACGGTCTCCGCAGTGCGCGCCGGAAGTGACCCGGTCGAACGGCTGGCGATCTTCTTCGACTCCTATGTCCGCGCCGACGAGGACTGGTCGGTGCAGCTGTGGCTGGACGCCTGGGCCGAGGCAGCTCGGCGCCCCCCGTTGCAGCAGACCTCCCGGCGGCTCAACGAGGCCTGGCAGGTGCTGGTCGCCGACCTCATCCGCGACGGCGTTCGCTCCGGCGCCATGACGTGCTCCGAGCCGGATGCCCTGGCCTGGCGGATCGTCTCGCTCCTCGACGGCCTGGCGCTTCAAGCCGTGGCCCATGCAGACCTTGTCGCCCGAGACGACGCCAGCACGTGGGTACGCCAGTACGCCGAGGCTCAGCTGACTCTGGTGCCGGGGGCTCTGGCTTCACGCTCACCCGCGGCGACGGCCTCGCACTGAGGTCAGTCGTGGTACCTGGGCTGGTTGCTGTAGCGGGCACTCGCGATTCCCTGTTTGAAGGCCAAGATGGCCGGACCAGACGAGTCGATGCGCCAGTCGTTGGTCACCGTGGTGTCCCCAGTGCCGCTCGTCACCGCGATGTTGAACCAGGCGAAACCGATGATGTCGGGGTTCAGCGGCAGGTTGTCGAACAGCGAGGTGATCCAGTCTGCCTTACGGCCACCTGACTCCGTCGCACCGATCTCGGCGAGGAAGATTGGCTTGTCCGTGAGGGCCCGAAGCAACCCCAGGGTCTTGCCGAAGGTCACGTCGAACGTGGCCTGGCTGGTGGCGCTTCGCTGGTAGCCGCTCATGCCGACCCAGTCAACGTAGTCGTCGCCGGGGTAGTACTGCGAGATGGTCTGGTGCTTGATGTTGTCCACCCGGGTCGGTGCCCACAGCCAGATCACGTACTTGTCTGCGCCAACGGCACGGAACCGGTCGACGACGTGCCGCCACATCGCGACGTACTCACCTGGCGAGTTGTAGGGCATGTCCTCCGACCAGGGGTACCAGTCACCGTTCATCTCGTGGTCGAGCCGGATGACCAGAGGCATGCCGGTCCTCTTGACATCTCGGGCGAAGTTGTCGATGTAGCCGTCGTACTGGCCTGCGATGATCCGACTGAGCGCGAAGTCCTCGTTGGGCGGCCGGCTCTCGCGGGGTCCGTTTCCGTGAGACTCCCAGGTGAGCAGCGGCAAGGCACCCTGACGCCACGAGTTGATCACGGCGTCCGCACGGAAGGCCTGGTCCCACCCGAGGAAGTACCCGATCGTGTCCGGGCGCTTCTTCATCATCGAGGCGATCATGTTGACCTCGCTCATGCTGTACGGAGCCTGCGTCGCGTACATCCCGAACCGCACCTTCCTCTGCGCCAAGACTTCGGCCTTGGTCGGCGGCGTCGGCAGCGGGGCTTTGTACGCGGCAGTCGGCTGAGACGCTTGGCGACCCGGGTCGACGGGCAGACCGTTGCAGGCCAACCCGTCACCGTTGTGGCCACCGGGCGGGCCGTCGAGCCCGTACGGGTCCGTGAGGTCCTTCAGGTAGGCGGCCTGGGCATCCTGCTGGAAGGCGAAGTCGGAGCACTTGGGGTAAGCGGTCGGTTCGTACACCGTGACGGCCTGGGACTGCGTGTCAGTGACCTGGATCGTGTGAACGGCCCGGGGCTGTCCGGAGACCGTCGACAGCTGGCGCTTCAGACCCGCCACCTGCACCGCCAGCTCCTTCGCGTGCCGCTCACGAAGCCGCTGGGCCTCCTGCGCGCCGGCGACTTGCGCCTGCAACGACTCGATCGACGGGGTGAGCGACGGCTGCGCCGGCGTCAGTCCGGTCTCAGCGTGAGCCATCGGAGGGTGGCTTGGCTGCGGGGACGACCAGATGATCCCGGATGTCGCGGCCAGCGCCGCGGACAGGCCGAAGACGAGCGCGCGCCCCGGCAGTGCCCTGACGGTGAGGATGACGCTCATGCACCCACTCCGTATCGCGAGTCGCTGATGCCGGCCTTGAAGGCGGCTACCGCGCTGTCGGTCGAGTTGATCCGCCAGTCGTTGCTCGTGGTCGATGCACCGGTGCCGATGGCGACGGTGAGGTTAAACCACCCGAAACCGATGATGTCGGGGTTCTTCGGGAGCTCCGCGAAGAACGAGTTGATCCACGCCACCTTGTGACCACCGGCCTCCGTGGCTCCAACCTCACCGATGAAGATCGGTTTGCTGGTCAGCGCACGCAGGAGCGCCAAAGTCCGTCCGTAGGTCACGGCAAAGTCGTACGTCTTCGACTTGTTCCGCCAGTACCCGTCGACTCCGACCCAGTCGACGTAGTCGTCGCCTGGGTAGAACGAGGCGATCTGCTTCTGCGGGATGTCGTCGATCCGGTTGGGCGTCCAGAGCCAGATGACGTTCCGGTCGGCACCGATTGCTCGGAACCGGTCGACGACGTATCGCCACACTCGCACGTACTCCCCGCGTTGGTTGTAGGAGATGGTGTCTGACCAGGGGTAGTAGTCGGCGTTCATCTCCTGGTCCAGGCGAATCACCAGCGGTAGCCCAAGGTCTTTGACGCCTCGGGCGAACTGGTCGATGTACGCGTCGAAGTCGCCATTGAGGATCCTGCTCATCTCGTAGTCCTGGTCGACCGTCGTCCGCACGCTGGGTGGAAGGTTGGGCAACGACTCCCAGGTCAGCATCGGCAACATCCCCTGCTGCCACGCGTTCACTACGGCGTCCGGGCGAAACCCCTGGTCCCACCCGAGGAAGAACCCGACAGTGTCCGGATGCTTGCCGACCCTGGACGCCACCATGTCCAGCTCGCTCATGTTGAACGGCGCCTGAGCGGTGTACATGCCGAACCGCACGCCACTGGGACGCAGAAGCTGCGCTCGAGTCGGCGTGACCGGCATGGGCACGACGTACGCACCGACCGGGTTGGACGCCGGACGACTCGGGTCCGACGGCAGGTCGGTGCACGCGAGACCGTCGTCATCTGAGGGGCCAGGCGCTCCGTCAAGTCCGTACGGGTCACTGAGGTCGGCCTCGTAGACCGCCTGGGCGTCCTGCTGGTACTGGAAGTCGTAGCAGTGCTTGAAGTTCGAGATCGGGACGACGACGCGGTGGGTCTTGACCTGGTGGACGGTCTGGACGACGTCCAGAGGGTCCTTGCCGGTGATTGCGCTGATCCGCCGCTCCAGACCGGCCTTGCGTGCGATGAGCTCGGCGACCGAGGCATCTGACGCTGCGGCCGCGGCGCGCAGTGCGCTCAGCCGTCGTGACAGCTCGAGGACGCGTCCTTGCTGGGACGGCAACGGGGTCGAGGCACTCTGACCTGCTGCAGGTCCACGAGGGGTACCACTGCACCCGACGGTGGCGAGGACGAATGCGACGCACAATACGGCCCCGACCGCTCGGCCGGCACGGCCCGACCGACGCATCTGGGGGTGCAGCTCAGCCACGGTAGAGCACCTCCAACGCGATCACTGAGCCCCCGATGAGGTACGGCACGGCGGCCCAGGCGTTCAGCGACCGATGCGCCGCACCCACGAAGACCGACATCCGGGCGCGTTCGGCGAGCGCTACCCCCCCGGCGTCGGAGGACATCGCGACCCCGTAGGTCTCGCGCTGGTGCACTGGGTCTGGTCCTGCCGTGTAGGAGTCGTTGCGGGTTCCCCACGACCCGGCATGGGCCATCCGGAAGAAGCCCAGCAAACGGATCGGCATGAGGAACAAGGACGAGATGAGCACGAACACCGGCATCCAGAGCAGGTCGAGAGGGCGCTCCCTCAGGTGCCGGAACTGACGGATCGACATCGACAGGGCCGACGCGGTCACCGTCAGCGCCACGAGAAGCAGAAGCCCGTGCGACCAGCCATATGACGAAAGGAACGCCGTGTAGTAGTTGGTGCCCTCACCAGACCAAACTCGGTAGGCAGCTCCGATGACAGCACCGAGCAGGAGGAAGGGCAGCACAATGTCAGCGAGGAAGAACACGGCGAGCAGCGGTGTGTGACGCGTCATCCAGGGCAGCATGCGAAGGGTGTTGTACTGGCTGCCCCTGGCCCAGCGCAGCTGTTGCTTGCTCAGCGTGCGCCAGCGCAGTGGGGCGTCGGTGTACACCAGGCTCGTCGACTGGTAGACGGTTCGGTAGCCCTGCTTGAGCGCAAGGTTGGTCAGTGTCCGGTCGTCAGACACCTCCAGGAACACCCCGAGAAAGCGTCCGGTGAGGAATGCCGGCATTGCCCGCTCGAGCACGTCACGACGAAAGGCGATGGTCCGTCCCGGCAGGCACCCCACGGCCCCGAGGACCGACTGCGCCGGCATCGAGTACTTGGCACGGCTGTTCTCCAGCCAGTCCGCCCAACGGGTGATCACCGAGCGTCGGTGGTCGAGGATCCGTTGTGCGGTGGTCACCCCACCGACCCGAGGGTCGGCAAACGGTTTGACCAGCTCTGGCAAGGTGCCCGGAGTCCACAGCGTGTCCGAGTCCAGCAGGACGACCACGTCACCCACTGCACGCTCCACCCCGATTCGGATGGCGTTGCGCTTGCTCGCGATGGAGGTCCACTCGCAGTCGATGGATGCGAAACCCGAGACAACCTCCTCAAGCGCGGGGTTACGTGGACCGTTGATGACGACGATGACCTGGTCGGGGCGCTGAGCGACCACGCGACCCAGCACCTGGCGGAACAGGTCGATGGGCTCGTCGACGACCGGCACGACCACCGTGGTTGTGCAGTGGTACGGCGCCGACACCGGACGGTAGCCGCGCGACAGCAGCACCTTGAGCAGCCAGAGCCCCCACACCAGGCCGCAGAAGACGCTGAAGAGCCGCAGCCCGACGTCCTGGTGGAGCGTGTCGCGCATTTGGAGAAGGAAGACGAACAAGCGGGCCCCTTAGCGAGTGTGGCCATGTCTGGCGACGGCGGTCATCGGACGAGAAGCGGTGTGCGAGCGCCGTACCAGCGCGCGAGGTTCAGGGTCGGCCGAGCGCACGGTAGGTCCATCCGGCTGCTCGCCACTCGACGGCCGGCAGCGCATTGCGCCCGTCGACGATCCGTCTTTCGGTGACCAGCTCCCCCAGCGAGACCGGGTCGAGGTCGAGGAACTCTCGCCACTCGGTGAGCAGCACGACGACCTCGGCATCACGCACGGCATCCTCGGTGGACGCGGCGTAGGTCAGTGTGGGGAACAGCGCCTTCGCACCGCCCATCGCCTCCGGGTCGTAGACACGTACCTGAGCCCCGGCGAGCTGAAGTCCGGCGGCGACGTTGAGGGCCGGTGAGTCTCGTACGTCGTCGGTGTCCGGCTTGAACGCAGCCCCGAGGACGGCTACTCGTCGTCCGAGCACCGACCCATCGACCACCTCGCGGACGAGGTCGATCATCCGCGACCTGCGTCGCATGTTGATCTCGTCGACCTGCCGGAGGAAGGCCAGGGCTGCGTCGACGCCGAGCTCCTCCGCGCGGGCCATGAACGCACGGATGTCCTTCGGCAGGCATCCCCCGCCGAAACCGAGGCCGGCTTGCAGGAACCGGCCACCGATGCGAGCGTCGAAGCTCAGAGCCCGAGCCAGCTCGGTCACGTCAGCCCCAGTCACCTCGCACACCTCGGCCATCGCGTTGATGAACGAGATCTTCGTGGCCAGGAACGAGTTGGCGGCGACCTTGACCAGCTCCGCGGTCGGCAGGTCAGTAACGACCAATGGCACACCGGCGTCGAGTAGGGGACCGTAGACCCGCCTCAGCATGGCCTCGGCGCTTGGGTCGGTCACCCCGAAAACGAGCCGGTCCGGGCTAAGCGTGTCCGACACCGCGTGACCCTCGCGGAGGAACTCAGGGTTCCAGGCCAGACCGATGTCGCATCCCGTTTCCACGACCGAGCGCAGTCGCTCGACCATCCGTTGCGCGGTACCCACGGGCACCGTGGACTTGCCCACGATGAGCGTAGGCCGGGTCACGGCGCGGGCGAGTGAGTCGAACAACGCATCCAGGGCCGACAGGTCGGCCGCGTAAGAGCCAGGACGCTGAGGGGTGCCGACGCAGACGAAGTGCACGTCGGCCCAGTCAGCCACCGTCGCCAGGTCCGTGGTGAACCGCAGACGGCCCGACCGCACGTGCGTGAGGATCAGAGCCTCGAGCTCGGGCTCGTGGAACGGAATCCGACCCGCCGCAAGCCTGGCGACCTTCTCCGCATCGACATCGACACCGATGACCTCGTGGCCCAGCTCGGCCAGCCCGGCCGCGTGGGTGGCGCCGAGGTAGCCGGTCCCGAGGACGCTGATCCGCAGCGGCGGGGCAGTAAGGCAAGCAGTCATCGAGGTCTCCGGGGGGGAGCTGGAGGTGCCGGCACGACGAGGGAGGGCTGGGGTTCGTCGCTGAGTGTGAACGGCGTCTCACTCTCTAGTCAATAGTGACTAGTCAATTGACTCCTTACGGGTCGCGGCGGGGCGGTGAACCACTGGGTGCACCGGCGAGCGCAGTGTCGATCTCCCTCCCCGGGACCTAAGGCCCTGAGCCCCCCATCGCTTACCCCGTAGCGTCCGAAGATCACCTCAGGGCCCTGGAGAGGGGCAGCCGCGATGCTGACCTTGACCGAAGGCGTTCACGAATGATCACGGCCACCAAGGGCCCCCGGACGTTAGGCCACCGGCCCTCCATCGACGTCTTGTCCCAGCAGGACGTCGATCGGATCCACGAAGCCACCCTTCAAGTTCTCGAGGACACCGGCGTCAATGTCCGCTCAGGCCGAGTCCTCAAGCTCTTGGCTGAAGCGGGTGCGTCCGTGGACTTCGACCAGGACATCGTGCGGTTCACCCCCGTTATGGTCGAGCAGGCTCTCGCGGCGGCTCCACGCACCTACCTGATGGCGGCCCGCGATCCAGCTTTCGACATGATGCTGGACAGGTCGCGCGGATATGCCTGCGTCGAAGGCGGGCTAGCCGAGATCGTCGACCTCGACACGGGTCGGCCTCGCAAGGCGACCTACCAGGATCTCGTCGATGCCACCCGAGTAGCCGACGCGATCGACGAGGTGACCTATCTGTGGCCGTGTACCGCGATCTCTGACGTGCCGCCCCAAGACCAAGCGGTGCACCAGACCTACGTCCAGCTGGCGAACTCGGTCAAGCACGTCGTTGCGATGACCACCTACAACGCGCGCGACGCCAGAGCAGTGCTCGAGATGGGAGGTGTCGTCGCCGGGGGTTCGGAAGCACTGAGCGCACGACCCGTCGTGTCCAGCTTCGCTTGCTCGATCAGCCCCCTCACGTGGGACGGCCAGCCCATCGAGGCAGCCCTCGTGTTCGCGGAGGCTGGAGTGCCGTGCGGCATCACAGCGATGCCGGTATCGACTGCGGGAGCGCCCACAACTCTCGCTGGGCATCTGGTCGTCGCCAACGCCGACGTCCTGTCAGGCATCACCATCCTGCAGACGTTGTTCCCAGGAGCACCCACCTACTACAACCCGTTCAACGCCGAGATGAACCTGCTGACGGGCAATCTCAAGGCTGCATGGGGTCCCGAGCCGGTGCTGTTCAACTTCGCTGCGGCCCAGATGGGCCGCCGTTACGGGTTGCCGGTGAGTCTGGGAATCAACGGCACCGGGTCGAAGACCCAGGACTGGCAGGCAGGGGTGCAGGGAGCCCTGTTGCTCATGGGCATCCTCGGATGCGGTGACATCGACCTCCTCGCATGCACCGGAGGGATCGACAGCTCGCGAGTGTTCTCGTTCGAACAGGTCCTGCTGGACTGCGAGCTCTTCGAGATCGCCTCACTCATGCTGGAGGGGTTCCCGACTGATGACGAACACCTTGCCGTCTCGGTGATCGGCGAAGTCGGACCGGGCGGCCACTACCTCGGCGCGCGCCACACGCGCAAGCACATGCGCGAGACGTGGCAAGCGAAGTTCTTCAGCTCCGCAACATGGGACGAATGGGAGCACGACGGCCGTCGAGAACCCAAGGACCGGGCGCGGGAGCGCGCACGAGAGCTGATCAAGACCCATCAACCCACACCATTGCCCGAAGACGTCGATCGGGAGCTGCGGTCCATCGTCGACGCGTTCACGCGAGAAGAGGTAGGACCATGAGCGACGAGCTGCTGGGCAAGCTGCGCGAAGGTCTGATCGCGGGCGAGCCGGAGGATGCCTTGGCGGCCACGCACGCCCTGGTCGAGGCGGGGGTCGATCCGGTTGTGATTCTCGAAGATGGTCTGACCCGCGCCATGTTGGATCTCGGCGAGATGTGGAAGCGCGGCGACGTCTTCCTTCCCGAGGTTGTGGCCGCGGCCGAGGTCTTCACCCAGTGCAACGCCGTCATCGAACCGGCGCTGCTGGCCAATGCTGACCACCAGCTCGGAACGCGGGTCATGGTCGCCACCGTAAAAGGTGACCTCCACGACCTCGGCAAGAATATGGTTGTCTCAATGCTGAAGGTCGCCGGCTTCGACGTGATCGACCTGGGCAAGGACGTCGACACCGACACGATCGTGGACGCGGTGAGGCAGCACCAACCGGCAGTTGTGGGTCTGTCAGCCCTGCTCACCACGACTCTGCCCGAGCAGAAGGTCGTGATCGACGCACTCTCCAAGGCGGGGCTTCGTGATCAGGTCAAGGTCATCGTGGGTGGTGCGCCTGTGACCCAGGAGTGGGCCGACGCGATCGGGGCTGACGCGTACGCCCAACATGCACCGGATGCGGTGCGGCTGACGCGGGAGCTAGCGGGGGTCACCGCCTGAGGGCGGCACCGAGTCTGGAGCCCGGTCCCCCAGCGCTTCCATCAAGACACGCTCGATGGGCCAGGTGCCAGTGTCCCTGGTCTCCATCGGCACGCCGAGGTAGTCCGCGATTCGCTGAGCCCTGTCCGTCAGTGCCGAGTCGGCCTGCTGTCGCAGGTAGAGCAGGTGCGTGATGTGGCGGAAGTACGTCTCCTTCAGCCACGGGAAGCGATCCAAGCCGAGCCCTCGGGTCACCGCGAGATCCCAGTTTGCGACGAGCCAGTCGGTGAGGAAGTAGGTCCCCAACTGCTCCTGCTGGAGCATTTGGTAATCCTCACCCACATACCACTCATAGCAGCTCACGCCTGCCGGCCGGACCGCCGGAAAGCGACTGAGCACGTCGTCCAGGCGACCGTTGGTTCCGCAGTCGCCGTACAGCACCACGATGCGGTCGTACTCCTGAGACAGTTTCGCGAGTTTGGCGTCGACGTCTTTCACGATGTTCGAGGGGTTGAGGTGGTGGAGTGCGGAGACACCGTGCACGTCCATCGGAAGGGCGCAGCGCTCCAGCACCTCGGCGACGTCGTTGGCCAGCGCCCCACAGGTCAGGACGGCGACCCGAGTGCCTTGCGTCTTCACCCACTCAATCTAGCCAGTGCTGGTCGAGCTGGCTCAGTGCTTGGCGGGGACAAACACAAAGGCGTTGGGGATCTGGCGCTGATAGGCCGAGTCAGCGTCGTCCACACGGTCCCAGTTCTTGTCGGCGCGCCGGACGAAGGCGGTGGTCGAACCACCCCCGTCGAGCTCCACGGCGCCGCTGAAACCAAGGGCCTTGGCGACGTTGGCCTCCTGGGCAAGCCCTAGGCCGCCGATGCGCAGGCCGTAACGGTCGTAACCGGTGCCGGGGAGTGACAGCGTCATCCACTGGCCGCTGGCCGTCCAACCGACCGTGGTGCGTGGACGATCCTGGTTCAGCGTGGGTGCGCACGCAAAAGGAACGGCGCCACCTCGGAGCAGGGCCAGCCCCCGGCCCACGGCCTCTCGCATCGGGACGCCGTTCGAGGTGACCTGCTGGGTTACCACCTTCACCGCGCTTCCGACTTTGGCCCGCTTCGCCGCGCCGGCGTAGTTCCTGCCAAATGCCAGCACCCTCGTGCGAGGAGCCACTGTGCTCCCCACGGCCGGGCCAGTGCGTACGACAGTGATGACACCCTTCTTAACGACCCATTCGACTGAAGTGGCAGGGCGTCTTGCGGTCGTGACGTCAGCCCAAGCGCTGGTGTAGACGCCGACCCCGGCGTCGGGGACGTTCTCCCAGTTGATCCCCGTGACCGGGAAGACGCTGCTGCCGTGGGTGACGGACCCGGTGACCCCGAGCACGCTGTCAACCGGGGCGCCGTGGATGTCGAACCCGACGACGCGGGTTCCCACGCTGCTCGCCCTGACGACTCGACCGTGGCTGACGGCACCGTCACGCGGCAGATAGACGGTTTGGCCGTCGATCCGGTAGCCGTAGAAGAAGTCGCCATTGACCGCTGCGATGCCGCGAACGCCCTTCTTGCTGTCCAGCTGGCTGCGGAGCTGGGCGAGCGCACCGAGCCTCATGGTCACCAACCGAGGCTTGGCACCAACCGGCATGACCATGCGTTGGACGGTGGCGGACTGGCTGCTGCCGTTGTGGCTGACCTTCACGGAGTACACGTTGCGCTGCACACCATTGGCGTAGGTCTGCGTGGACTTGAGGTTCACGCTGACCTGCATGGTGCACGAGACGATCGGCGCTGCGCCGACTGGGGCAGCAGCCAGCACACCACCGAGCAAGACTGCAGCAAGTGGGGCAGCAAGGATGCGCGACAGTCGCGGTCGAGCTACCACGATGCACCCTCCTCGCTGCTCACGACATGCGAGGGCACCAGGACGCCCCCGGTCTGTATCGGCCCCGAGGGAAGGGACCTTCTAGCCCGCGGGGGTGATGACCGAGTGGTGGACGCAGGCTCACCTCGGCGACCCAGTGCCCCTGATCACCCTCAGCGACGCGCTCAAGCGCTCCGCAGCACCAGTGCAGATAGCTCAGCTGCGCGTGTTCGCCGGCATCTGCGCCGCTCGCAGAGCGTGTCGGAGAAGGGCCGGCGTCAACGACCTCAGTTCTGCACTGAGAACCAGGTTCCGCCAGGTCCCACGTAGTCAGAGCCCTCACCCCAGGCGGCGATGGTCTTGCCCGCGCTCGTCACCTCGATCTCGCCGTAGTCCCCGTAGATCTCCGCGAAACCGTCGGCTGACTTGTATCCGGGACCGGTGGTGGCATTGCTGAGCCGGACCGGGGCGCTCCACGACCTCCCTCCGTCGCTGGAACTTCGGTACCACACGTTCCACGCATCCTGATTGTCACCGTTTGAGGTCTGCATGTACCAGATTCGCGCGTCCCTCGCACCGAATGACGCCAGTCTTGGTCCGGTGGCATTCTCACCGGCAACCGACAGCGAAACTCGTGATCCCCACGACCTGCCCTCGTCGGCTGAGGTCTTCACGTAGACCTGTTGTGGCCCCCGGTCGACCGATGCTCCCTCGTACGCGAAGACCACGTTGCCTTTCGTGTCACTGGTAACGGTTGCCTGTCCCGTGTAGTAGTCACTGCCGCAGCCC
>JBAPUB010000323.1:0-3383 GCA_049282455.1 Actinomycetes bacterium | reverse complement strand
CCATCAACCTGACCTGGTCGGTCACGTCATGCCATGCCCCCAGCTCACGGCCAACCACCTACAGCGTCAGTGCCGTTCAAGTCCACGAGACTGTGCTGGGGATGCACCGGACCCTGTCTCTACCACTGGGCTACACCCTCCACCTGGTCGAACCGGCCTGCGCCACCAACTAAGCCCACGCTCTCTACCCTCCTGAATTGTCAGATCGGCTCCCGTCGTTGGCAACGCGATCATGAGCGGGCACGATTCGCTCCAGCCAACGAACTTCTTCGTGTTCGATGGACGAATCCGTAGCAGGAGGGTCGATGCCGAGCAGTGATGAGATCCGAGACGGTCAACGAGCGGCGTGGGCCGGGCTTTCGGCGGGCTGGGAGAAGTGGGACTCGGTCATCATGGATCAGCTGGGCCCGATCGGCACAGCGATGATCGACAGTCTCGCCATCGCCGAGGATCAGCAGCATCTCGACATCGCCTCCGGAACTGGTGAGCCGGGGCTTACCGTCGCCAGGCTCGCGCCGAGGGGACACGTCGTGCTGACCGACCTAGCTGCTGAGATGCTCGACATCGCGACGAGACGAGCGAACGCGCAAGGCATCACCAACTTTGAGACCAAGGTGTGCAGCGCCGACGACCTGCCGTTCGGTGACGCGACTTTCGACAGCGTCTCGGTGCGGTTTGGATACATGTTCCTTCCCGCCGTCGCCAACGCGACCGCCGAGTTCGCACGCGTGCTCAAGCCGGGGGGACGTCTGTGCTCGTCGGTGTGGGTCAAGCCCGAGGAGAACCCGTGGACGACGATCGCCATGCAGGCGATCGCGACCGAGGCGGTGCTGACGCCGCCCGACCCGGACGGGCCGAACATGTTCCGGTTCGCTGCTCCGGGACTCGTTAGTGCCCTGTACGAGACGGCTGGGCTGCGTAATGTTGCCGAGTGGGACGTCGCCGTCGAACTCGTCACGAGATCGCCTGTGCAGTACTGGGAGATGCTCAGCGAGCACGTCTCGCTCGCGGTTGCTGCGCTTCAGCAGGTCGACGATCCGGCACGGGAACGGATCGCCAACGCGGTCATGGCCAAGGTCAGCACCTACGAAGAAGGCGGCGAGGTGAGGATTCCAGGCTTGGCCCGCTGCATCGTCGGCACGAAGTAGGAGCACCCGAACAGAAGGCAGGAGGGCGCCTTGACCCCGGCGTCGATAGTGACGTTGCGCAAGATCACCGGGCAGGACCGCGCCGCGGTGGAGGCGCTGGCCGTCACGGCTGAGCAGAGCCACTTCGTTGCTGGTGTTGCGGAGTCCTTGGCGGAAGCGGCGCAGTACCCCGATGCCAAGCCGTGGTACCGCGCCGTCTACGCCGATCAGGAGCCGGTCGGGTTCGTGATGATCAGTGACGGCATCACGTCGAGCAACGTCGACTACCTTGGGCCGTACTACCTGTGGCGTCTCCTCGTGGACAGGCGGTTTCAGGGCAACGGCTACGGCACAAGGGCTCTCGACCTCGTCGTCGAGCACGTCTGCACCCGGCCCGACGCACATGTGCTTCTGACGTCCCACGTTGTCGGACCGGGATCGCCGCGCGACTTCTACCTGAGATACGGCTTCAGGGCGACAGACCGCGTCCATGACGGCGAACCCGTCCTCGAGTACGAGATCAACCCCGAACCACCCCGCCACGTCTGAACGGCAGCGCAGCCTTGCCCGCGGGTGCCGGTTCTTGCGCTCGAGATCGGCTCGTCGGAGGTCGGCCTAACCGCTGACAGCCTCGCGCCTGGACTTGTCGCGGTAGTAGCGCCGAACCGAGGGCGTGAGTAGCAGGGCAAGGATGATGAGACACAGCGTGCGAAGTACCACCGATGCCACGCCAAGGTCCGACAGGACTCCCGCTGAGCCAAGGGTCAGTAGCCCACGCAACGCCACCGCGCCCAGAGCCAGGACGATCGTCGCATTGGCCAGTCGCAGAGTTGCGCCCGTGAGGAAGAGGCAAGGAAGCAGACCGACGACCCCGGCAGGGCGTGCAGCGAACCAAAGTGCGCTGAAGGCTGCGCACGTGAGCACGAGGCCCTGGGCAAGCCGCACCGCCGGGGGGACATGAGAGGTCTGGTCGTCGGAGCGCACGCGCTCAGCGTGCCAGGTTCAGCGACGCTGTGTCTCAGTAACCCCCGGCCACATGTCCTTGCGGATGCAGTGGGGGCTCCTGTCCGCAACCGAGGGCGACCCGTTCGCGCGTCCCCTCAAACGGCCGGCTGAGTCCCAGCGTCCTCCAGAGCACCGACGAACTGCGCGTTGTACAGGTCGTAGTAGAAGCCTTGGCGAGCCAGGAGCTCATCGTGGGTGCCTTGTTCGACGATTCGACCGGCGTCCATGACGAGAATCTCGTCGGCGTCGCGGATCGTCGACAGGCGGTGGGCGATCACGAAGCTGGTCCGGTCCGACCGCAGCGCGGCCATCGCCTTCTGGACCAGGACCTCGGTGCGGGTGTCGACCGAGCTGGTGGCCTCGTCGAGGATCAGCAGCGACGGGTCAGCGAGGAACGCACGAGCGATCGTGACCAGCTGGCGCTCGCCGGCACTGAGGTTGCTGCCCTCGTCGTCGATCACCGTGTCGTAGCCGTCGGGGAGGGCGTGCACGAACCGGTCGACGTAGGTGGCCCGAGCGGCCTCGAGAATCTCGTCCTCGGAGGCGCCAGGACGTCCGTAGGCGATGTTGTCGCGGATCGTCCCTCCGAACAACCAGGTGTCCTGCAGCACCATGCCGACCTCACCCCGAAGGTCGTCGCGACACATCGCCGAGATGTCGACGCCGTCGACGGTGATCCGGCCGGAGTCGATCTCGTAGAACCGCATGATGAGGTTGACCAGAGTGGTCTTGCCGGCGCCTGTCGGACCGACGATGGCCACCGACTGGCCGGGGGTGGCAAGCAGCGAGAGGTCGTCGATGAGCGGAGTGTCTTCGGTGTAACGGAACGACACGTGCTCGAACTCGACGCGTCCGTTGGTTTCCTCGACGATGGTCGGGCTTTGCGGGTCGGGAAGCTGCTCGTCGGCGTCGAGGAGCTCGAAGACACGCTCGGCGGAGGCAACGCCCGACTGGAGCAGGTTGGACATCGAGGCCACCTGCGTCAATGGCTGGCTGAACTGTCGCGAGTACTGGATGAACGCCTGGACGTCACCGAGGGTCATGCTTCCCGATGCAACTCGAAGCCCGCCGATGACTGCGATGAAGACGTAGTTGAGGTTCCCGATGAAGGTGATCGCCGGCATGATGATCCCGGAGAGGAACTGGGCGCCAGAGCTGGCACGGTAGAGCGCCTCGTTGCGCTCGCGGAAGACCACCTCGGCCTCGTGCTGGTGGCCGAAGACCTTGACGAGTGCGTGCCCGGTGTAGGTC
>JBAPUB010000322.1:0-1620 GCA_049282455.1 Actinomycetes bacterium | reverse complement strand
GCGTTCACGCACCGTAGTGCTGAAAGCCGACTTCGCCACCCACCGTTACATCAATCACCCGAATGGCCTAGTAACAACGGACCACCGGCGGGCCATGTCTGCCCCGTTCGGTCAAGCGGGCTGAGCGTCCCGCCGATGGCGTGATGGGTCGGAGACTGCCTCCGGCTGCACGTCGTTCGGGGGTCAGTGCTCAGTGAGCCGGAACATCCGCAGCCTTGCGGCGCGGACCGTCGCGGTCGTCGCGTCGCTGGTGGTGGTTGCGCTGGGCCTCCCCGGGACAGCGACGGCAGCGCCTGGTCCCCTCACGATCACCCCGCTCGGCTGGAACGTCGTCGGGTTGGACAGCAACAACGTGAACGTCGGCCCCAACGTCTTCCCGATCGGCGGAAGGGTCTGCAACACGGGGACGAACCCGGTGACCAACGTTGCGGTCAACTGGTCGTGGCTGAGCGCCAACGCCAACATCACCCTGACCAACACCACATCCTTCACGACGGCCTCTCTGGGTGCCGGTGCCTGCCGCGACTACTACTTCAACGTCCAGATCACGCGCACGGCGGCCGCCTACAACACCGCACGGCAGTTCCAGATCACGGCCTCCGGGGACACCGTTGCGTCGGTGTCGACCCCGGCGAACCGTGAGGTGTTCGTCGAGAAGCTCGTCTCACAGAACCGCAACGCAGTCACCGCCCTGTCGCTCGCCGACAACCCGGCCGCCGGTTGCTTCGGCGCGACGGAGATCGTCTACGTCGGCTCGACCTGCACCGTGAACATCACGGCCAAGACCGCTCCCGGTGGCTACGAACAGCTGGTGACGGCGTTCTACTTCAACAACTCCCTGTTCCAGATCGAGTCGTTCTCCGCGTCCTACCCGACGCCGGTAGGCGCGACGAACACCCAGATGTACGCCGACGGCTGCGGCTGGGACAACGTCCGCACGAGCGGTACCTACCGGTCGTGCATCGGTCCCAACGGCTACTCGGGCGGCAAGGTCGGTGGGTCCGGGATGACCCTGTCCATCACCTTCAAGGTGCTCGGCGCCGGAGCCCAGGCGGTCTCGGGGTTGATCTACGACTACTCCGGTTCGTCGTACCACTACAACGACGACGGTGGATCCGAGCCGAACTTGCTGTCCCTGACCTCGACCTACGCACCCACCGCACCGACCGCCGTCAACGACACGGCGACCACGAACGAGGACACCAGCATCGATGTCGACGTTCTGGCCAACGACAGTGACCTGAACGGGAACCTGAACGCCGCCTCGCTGTCGGTGCAGACCCAGCCGACCAACGGGACGGCGTCCATCGTTGGCGGCAAGGTCCGCTACGTGCCCACAGCCAACTTCAACGGCACGGACACCTTGACGTACAAGATCTGCGACTCGACGTCGCCGACGCCGTTGTGCTCCACCGCCACGGTCACGATCACGGTGAACCCGGTCAACGACGCCCCGGATGCGGTCGACGACTCCCGGTCGACCAACGAGGACGCGGCGCTGACGTTCGACCCGCGGACCAACGACACCGACCCGGAGAACGACACCCTGACGGTGACGGGGACCGGGTCGGCCTCACACGGCACGGTGAGCTTCACTGGGACGTCGGTGACCTACACCCC
>JBAPUB010000321.1:0-12050 GCA_049282455.1 Actinomycetes bacterium | reverse complement strand
TGTACTCGACCGGCTCTACGGCCAGACCCTCACGCTCCCTGCGAGCCTTGAGGAAGGCGTAGATCGGCAGACCGATCAGGACCATGATCAGTGCCTGGTAGACCGCTGCGTAGCCTGCAGCCGCTGTCACCCAGAGCGAGAAGAGCACGGATGCGACGGCGATGAGCAGGTCACGACCGAGCAGCCACCCGCTCACCTTCCGGCGCCGCGAGACCAGGAACGCAAGCTGCGCGCACGCCGAGAAGAAGTACGGGATCGCCACGGTCACGACCGACAGCGAGACCAGGTAGGTGAAGACCTTCAACCCCAACGCGTTCGGGTTGGTCGGGTCCAGGTAGCTCCAGCCCAGCAGCACCATCGCCACTGCGGTGGAGACCACGATGCCGAACCAGGGGGCGTCGTACCGGTTCGTCTTGGCGAACGACTCGGGGAACAGGACGTCCTTGGCCGCGGCTCGGGCGATCTCCGCCGTCACCAGCGTCCAGCCGATCAGGGCACCGAAGCCGGAGATCACCGCCACAAGGGCGACGAACCAGCCGGCCCAGGCTGTCCCCGGGAACATCGCCTGAAAGGCCGAGACGAACGGGGCTTCGTCCTGGGCGAGCTGAGCGCTGGGCACCAGGCCCATGACTGCGGCAGTCACCAGTACGTAGAGCAGTCCGCACATGGCGGTTCCGATGACGGTCGCCCGGCCCACGTTCACGCGGGGGTTACGTACCTTCGCTGTGGCGATCGCGGTGGCCTCGACTCCGATGAAGGAGAACAGAGCCACTCCCGAGGCGATGGATACGGCGTCCATCCAGGAGCCTCCGGAAGCGTTGAAGGCCGGGAAGTTCGTCCGGTTGAACGCGACGAAGAACCAGGCAAACAGCGCCACGAAGAGCAGGGGCAGGAACTTAAGGACGACGGTGATGTTCTGGAACCACGCCATCGAGCGCGTCCCGTACAGGTTGATGAGTGCGGGGATCCACAGGCCGATGAGCGCGATTGCGAAGAGCGGCCAGTTGTTGTTGGCGGGGTAGGTCCAACCCCACGCCTCCATCGTGAAACTCTTGACGTAGAGGACCCAGGCAGCGACGATCGCGGCGTTCCCGGCCCAGCAGGTGATCCAGTAGCACCAGGCTGTGAGGTACCCGGCGAAGTCGCCGAACTCGTGCCGGCTGTAGGCGTACACCCCGCCGGTGCTCGACGGGATCCGCTTGGTGAGCTGCCCGAACATGATCCCGAGCAGCAGGGCGCCGATCGAGATGACGACGAGCGTGCCCAGCGCGATGGTGCCCGCCCCGGCCATGACCGCCGGCATGGTGAACACCCCGGCAGCGATGATGCTGCCGATGACGAGGGCCGTCGCGGACGGCAGCCCCAAAGCGCGCTCGGGACCATGTGTCCGCGCCGCAGCTGGGGCTTTGTGGATAGTCGGGTGGATTGCGGTCATGGTGACCAGCCTCCTTGCAGGACACGTCCAGCGTCTCCGATGCTGCCCACTTTCGGCAGGGCCGAAGGTCCAGGCCCCCGAAGCCCCGAGATTCCGACCACTCGTGTATGCAGGTCTTGTGGACCAGACCGATGCGACGCCGGGCCAGTCGCTGCGCGCCGTGGCCGCCATGGGCTGGCTGTTCGTCGTGGGCTCGGCCTGCTTTGCCGTAGGCGTGCCACTGAGCCTGTGGGACACGACGGATCCCGTGGTGGCAGCGCTCGTGTTCTTCGTCGGCTCGGTGTTCTTCACCGCCGCCTCTTCCGTCCAGATGCGGCTCGCCCGAGACACCCGGCCGGAGCTGTCGCGGCCACCCAGCCTGGGAGCTCGGGTCGCCCACCTGCTGGCGATCCGGACCCCCGAGTGGACCAGCTCGTGGGTGCAGTGGATCGGCACTCTGTTCTTCAACGTCACGACCCTCCGGTCAGTCGTCGACGTATCCGGAGCCGCCACCGTGTCGGCGCAGCTGGTTTGGTTCCCCGACGCCGTCGGATCGGTGCTGTTCCTCGTCTCGAGTGCCATCGCCCTGAGGCCCGAGGTGCGGGCCCATCGTCACGGGCATGCAAGGGACAGATCGTGGTTGATCGCCGCAGTGAACATGTTGGGATCGGTGTTCTTCGGCCTTTCCGCCGTCGGTGCCTACACCGTCCCGTCGACCGATGAGCTGCTGAAGACGACGTGGGCCAACGGGGGGACCCTCCTCGGCGCGCTGTGCTTCTTGGTCGGAGCCTGGCTCGTCATCCCCCGCCGAACGGCTCGCTCCGTGAGTCAGTGACCTCGGATCTCACATCAGGACGCGTGCAGCGAGCCAATCGGGGAGGAGCGGCGACCGGTCAGGGCTCCAGGCAGGCGGGGATCGAGTCGGTGCGTCCGCGCGGACTCTGCGTCGACCCTCGAGGGTCGTAGATCTTGACGACGTCGACGGTGGCGAGTCGCCGCAGGGTCGGCACGATCTCGTTGGCGACGGTGAAGGTCGCTCCGTTGCTGTCACACCCGCCCGTGAGCTGGATCCGGGCCACCCCGTGCCTGACTCCTAGCCAGGTGAAGCCGGTTGCATGCGAGCGAACCAGTCGCAGCCCCGCGTGCCGCTCCCTCACCGTGGGCCCGGCGAACAGCCGGTCCATGAGACCGACCGCCGGGTTGGCGGTTCGCACCGGGCGCGACACGTTGGTGACGTATGGACGGTGACCTGCCAAGAAGTTCGTCCGGTTCAGGAACGAGACGCGGTTGACGGTCTTGGCGAACCCAGTCCCGATGTCGACCACGACCCGGCTGGGGCTGTGAAGTGTCGACACGGTGAAAGGTCGGCGAGCGGCCAGCCCGATCCCGTAGGTCACGACTCCTTCGAAGTCCTGGGCCCGGACGACGGTCAAGACGTTCGGCAACCGGTAGGCGACCCGTCGCGGTACGAGGTCTCCCTGCGCGCTGTGGGCATCGGTGTACCGGAGGTCGACCCGCAAGATTGCTCGTCCAGGGACCCGCAGCGGCAGGCCCGACGGCTCGCGGTGAAGTGAGGGGACATAGCGACCCTCTCGCTGAGCGGGCAGGCGTCGGTCGAACTCGAAGACGACTCGGTCGAAGCCCGGGTGGTGGGTGGCCGCGATGTCGATCAGGCGGGTGAGCCGAACGGGGGGCGCTCCAGCGCCTGGGGCCGGCGGACCACCGGCCCCTGCCGGCATGGACCCAATCGGTACGACCATGGCGCTTGCGAGAAGTCCGACCACCAGCGTGCGCCTGGCGTGGTTCATGGCGTCACCTCCGCCGGGCCCAACTTCGCCGACGTGAGCCACGCCCGTCGCTGGGCCACACGATCAGGATACGTCGCGGACGGGGATCGTCGTTGCGACGAGGAGAATGCGGCGGCGACGACAGACGCGAAGAGGATGTTCCTGCTCCACCGTCGCAGGGGCGCAACGACCAACTACCAGGTCGGAACGCAGGGACCGGACGGGACGACAGCGAGCACCGTGGGGGACGGGTCGCCGGCGCCCGTCAGCGCAAGGTCGAGCGCCGAGGCGAACTCGTCGACGGCATCCCTGTCGATCAGGACGACGGCGCAGCCGCCGAAGCCAGCTCCCGTGAGGCGGGCCCCCAGCGCGCCGGCGGACACGGCCGCCTCGACGACCCGGTCGAGCTCTGGGGTGCTGACTGCGAAGTCGTCGCGCAGGGACGCGTGCGATGCCAGCAAGAGTGGACCGATCTCACCGACGCGGCCGGATCGCAGCAGTTCGGCGCACTCCAGCACGCGTTGGTTCTCGGTGACGACGTGTCGGGCACGGGCCCGAAGCACCGGGTCGTCAAGCGCGTCGGTCTGCTCAACCGACGTCAGCTCTCGAAGCGAGCCCAGACGAAGCGCCTCGGTTGCCTCGGCGCACTGCCGGACGCGGTCGGCGTACTGCTCGCCGCTCGTGCTGTGCGCCGCTCCGGTGTCGACCACGAGCAGCTCGAGCCCGTTGCCATGCAAGGGGAGTGCGACCAGCTCGCGTTCTAGCGACCGCGTGTCGAACAGAAGTGCGTGGCCGGCTCGGGAGAGCATGACCACCATCGGGTCCATCACACCGACCGGTGCCCCGAGGTAGTCGTTCTCGACTCGGCGTGCCGCTCGGGCGACCTGCGGCGCAGGCCAGCGGGCTCCGCACAGGTCCAGGAGCGTCGACAGGGTCGCGCAGGTCAGGGCCGCCGACGACGACAGCCCCGCACCGATCGGGATCTCGCTGGCGATGGCCATTTCGAAGCCGGGCACCGCCACACCCTCGTCGCGGAGCACCCACACTGAACCCTCGACGTACGAGGCCCAGCTGTCGGCGTTGGGGGTCAAGTCACTGGTGCGCCGTTCATGGACCGGGCCGATGAACGCCGTGGAGGTGACGCGGATCCGGTCGTCGTCGCGGAGGGCTGCGTGGACGGCCGTCCGGAGCTGGATGGCCAGCGGCAGAACCCAACCCCCGGTGTAGTCAGTGTGGTCGCCAATGAGCGTGACCCTGCCCGGGGCGAAGAAACCGTGGGTCGGGGCGCGTCCGAATGTCTCGCGAAACCCCCCGTCCAATGGCTCGCTCGGTGAGTCCCGGGACGCGTCAAGTGGCGTGTGACTCACGCAGTGAGCCGCTCGGCGGTGGTGGGGCGGATCGTGAGATGGGTGGCGACGTCGAAGAAGTGCAGCTTGTCGGCGTCGACGGACAAGGTGATCCGGTCACCGACCCGCGGCTGGGCGTCCGGGCCGAGGCGTGCCACGAACCGGGTGCGCCCGGCGGCGAGCACGTCCTCGGGGAGCTCCTCGTCGGTGGTCTCCTTGGCGAGTGTCACCGGTGGCTCGTCGACGGCGAAGAAGATGTGACTCTCGGTCCCGAGGGCCTCGAGCGCCACCACCTCGACCTCCATCGTCGGACGCGCACCGGCACCGAGGCCGTGCGTGTCGGCAGGGTCCGCCGCGTCGAACCACTCGGGTCGTAGCCCGATGATCACGCGTGAGCGATCGCCCAATGCCGCGCGCTGCCGGTCGTTCAGCGGCAGAACGTACTGCCCGAAGCGCACGGAGCCGCCGTCGACGACCGCCGAGACGACGTTCATGGACGGCGACCCGATGAAGGTCGCGACGAACAGGTTCGCGGGTGCACGGTACAGAAGCTGCGGCTCGTCGACCTGCTGGACCGTCCCACCCTCGAGGACGGCGACGCGTTGTCCGAGCGTCATTGCCTCGACCTGGTCGTGCGTCACGTACACAGTGGTGACGCCGAGGCGTTTGTGCAGGTTGGTGAGCTCGCCGCGCATCGACACTCTCAGCTTGGCGTCGAGGTTGGACAGCGGCTCGTCCATGAGGAACGCCGTCGGCTGCCGCACGATGGCCCGCCCCATGGCCACCCGTTGGCGCTGTCCACCGGACAGCTGGCCGGGCTTGCGGTCCATCAGCTCGTTGAGGCCGAGCATCGAGGCCGCATCGTCGACGCGCTTTCGCAGCTCCGCCTTGGGCATGTGGCGGACCCGCAGTGAGAAGCCGAGGTTGTCGCGTACGGACATGTGCGGGTAGAGCGCGTAGTTCTGGAACACCATGGCGACGTCGCGGTCCCGGGGGGCAGCCCGGGTGACGTCGTGGTCGCCGACGATGATCCGACCGGCGGTGGTCTCCTCCAGCCCGGCGATCATCCGCAGCACGGTGGACTTGCCGCAGCCCGAGGGCCCGACGAGCACCATGAACTCGCCGGACTCGATGGTCAGGTCGATGCCGCGGACGGCGGGGGTGCCGTCGGGGTATACCTTCTCGATCGCGTCAAGGACGATCGACGACATGGTCACCTCACTTCACGGGTGATCGTTTCAGTCAATCATGGCCGCTTCTGGGCGAACATTCCAGTCTCTTCGTGATAGTTCTTGACAGCTTCAGTCATAATCGAGCACGATCGGGGATCATGGCTGGGCGATCCACGTTGCGCGTCCACCGACTGGCCCAGATCGAGCAGATGCTGGCCGTCGGTGAGCCGGTGACGGTCGGGCAGCTCACCGACCGCCTCGGCGTCAGCGAGGCCACGGTGCGGCGTGACCTCGACTCGCTGCAGCAGTCCGGGGTGGTCCAGCGCACGCATGGCGGCGCGGTCCCGGCTGCCGGCGCGCTCAAGGAGCTGCCCTTCCCGCAGCGCAGCACGGTGCAGGTTCCGCAGAAGCGGGCCATCGCCCGCGTGGCCGCCACCATGGTCAGCTCTGGTGACACGGTGTTCATCGGGGGAGGCTCCACTGCGCTGCTGCTGGCCGAGCAGCTGACGGAGCGCGGCGATGCCGACCTCACCGTGGTCACCAACTCGCTTCCGGTCGCCGGAGAGCTCTCGCGGTCCGGCCGCATCGACGTCATCGTGCTCGGGGGTACCTTGCGCTCGCCCGAGCTGTCGATGATCGGCCCGCGCGCCGTCGAGGGCATCCGCTCGTACCGGGCCGGCCTTGCCTTCCTCGGTGTCCCGGCGTTGGACGGCGAGCACGGGTTCACCGCCGACGGCGACGCCGAGGCAGCAACTGACGCGGCTTTCATCGCCATGGCGCGCCGCACGGTTGTCCTGGCCGACCACACCAAGCTCGGACGCGTGAGCACGACCCACGTCGTCCCGCTGTCGTCGATCGACACGGTGGTCACCGACGACGGCGCTGCAGCCGGTGCCCTAGCCGACCTCAGGGAGTCAGGGACCCGGGTGGTCGTCGCGGAGGTCTCGCCATGAGCGTTCCCAGCCACACCGAGCGCGAGATCCTGTCGCAGCCCGACGTCTGGCGCGAGACTCTGGCATCGCTGGACGTGTCGCGCTTGACGCGCGGGTTCGACACATCCCCGGCCGACGTCGTGGTCACCGGGTGCGGGTCGACCCACTACCTGGCCCTGACCGTGGCGTCGCTGCTGCGCGCCGCAGGGGTCCGCGCATGGGCGACACCGGCGTCTGAGCTGCTCGCGGGTGCTGCGCCGCAGGTACCGGACCCTCAACGCACGTTGATGCTCGCCTTCTCACGTTCGGGGACCACGACCGAGACGATGCTCGCGGTCGAGCAGTTCAGGTGCACCGGGGGTCGCACCGTCGTGGCGGTCACCTGCTACCCCGACTCGGCGCTGGCCCAGGCGGCCGACGTGGTCTGGACGGCGGAAGCAGCAGCGGAGCAGAGCGTGGCGCAGACCCGGTCGTTCTCGTCGATGCTGGTGCTCGGCCAGGCGATCGCGGCGGCAGTCGGGGGGCAGGACGTCGCGGTGCTGCACAAGCTGCCTGACCACGCGGCCCGCCTGCTGGATGGTGCGCGGGCGCCGATGGCTGCCCTTGCACGTGACGCCGGGCTGTCGAGCTTCTACTTCCTGGCGTCCGACCCGCTCTTCGGTGTTGCGTCCGAGGCGATGCTCAAGCTCAAGGAGATGTCACTCACGGCGAGCGAGGCGTACCACTCGATGGAGTTCCGCCACGGGCCCATGTCGATGTGCGACGCCGGTGCCGCGGTGCTCGGCCTCGTCTCACCCGAGCGTTCTGCCCGCGAGCTGGCGGTGATCTCCGACGTCGCGCCGATGTCGGGGCGAGTGGTCACGATCGGGAACGGCCTGGACCACGACGTCCCCTCGAGTCTTCCGGTCTGGGCGCGGCCCGCCCTGTACCTGTTGCCGCTGCAGCTGATGGCTCTTGAACGAGCTCTCGGCAAGGGGCTCGACCCCGACAGCCCGCGTCACCTGACCGCAGTCATCCACCTGGACGCCTCGCCCGAGGCGTCCTGAAGAGGAGGAACCGATGAAACGCTCCCGCACCCTCGCAGTCGGGGTCGTGGCGCTGGCCCTGCTGGCCTCGGCGTGCACCTCCTCGGGAGGTGGCTCTGGCGCTGCCGGCGCAACGATCAGGGTCTGGACGCACCAGGAGAAGTCGTTCAACAAGGCGTACCAGAGTCTCGCCGACTCCTACATGGCCGCGAACCCGGACGTGACGATCGAGTTCGAGACCTTCGACTACGACACCTACATCCAGACCCTGCAGACCTCGCTCCCGGCGGGTACCGAGGCTGACGTCCTGCAGATGTTCGGCACCTGGACGTGCAGCTACTCGTCGAACCTTGCCACCGTGCCCGAATCGGTCATGAGCCAGTCAAAGGCGGAGAAGACGTACTTCGCCGGTCCGTTGGGCGGATACCAGTGCGACAACAGCCTGTACGGGCTCCCACAGGAGTCGAACGTCGAGTACGGCGCGACCCTGGTCAATACGAAGATGGCCGCCGCCGCCGGCGTCGGCCTCAACGGTTGGGACTCGTTCGATGCCTTCAAGTCCGACGCCAAGAAGCTGACGATTACCCAGGACGGCGTCATCACCCGCGCCGGCTATCACTTCACGACCAACGACGGCATCGCCTACACGTTCTTGTCGCTGATTCTGCAGAACGGCGGCAGCTACCTCGCTGACGACGGCACGTTCACCTTCCAGACGCCGGAAGCCCAGGCGTCGGTTGACCTCATGAAGAGCTTCGTCACCGACGGTATCGTCGACCCGACGCTGTTCACCGACACGACCAACTGGGTGGGCGACTGCTACTTCACCGAGCTGTGTGCGATGGGTCTGGTCGGACCGTGGGTGATCCGCGAGTACGCGACGGACTTCCCGGACGTTGCGGCCGTCACGAAGTATGTACCCCTGCCGACCCTGCAGAACCCGAAGTTCGCCGCCGACTCCGGCTGGGGGCTGACCGTCTCGGCGAACAGCAAGCAGCAGGGTCCCGCGTGGGACTTCGTCTCGTACGTGGCTGCGAACGCCGACAATGCTGTGCAGTGGAATGTGGACACGGGAACGCTGCCCGCCATGGTGGTGAACACCACAGGCTCTGGTCGCAAGCAGCTGCTCGACAGCGCGGCCTACCTCGAGCCCTTCCTGGGGATCCTGGGCAACGCCCAGTACCTCGGCAGCCTGCCCGACCGGGACCGGCTGTTCTACAGGATCATCGTCCCGAACATTCTCGACGTGCTGACCGACAAGGCGACCACCGACCAGGCGTTGGCGGCGATCGAGCAAGAGGCGAACCAGCTCTGAGACGGGAGACACCACCGCGATGACGGCAGACGTGTCGGTGGCCCCGGGCGGCCGGAGGGCCGTTCGGGGCATCGATGCGCCGCAGCGCAGGTTCAGGTGGTCGGTGCTGACCCCGTCGGTCGGCTACCTGCTGTTCTTCACGCTTCTCCCCATCGTCTGGGTCGTTGCGCTGTCCCTGTTCAACTACAGCCCCCGGCGGGACGGCGCGGGGATCGGCGGCCTGGGCGGGGACAACCCGTTCGTGGGGCTGGACAACTTCCGGCTGATGTTCGACTTCTCGGGCAACTCCCAACTGGCCGAGACGTTCCGCCTGTCGGTGGTCACGACGCTGGTCTTCGCGTTCATCGTGCTGCCCCTGAACCTCCTGATCACCTTGCCGCTGGCCGTGATGATCGAGTCGGTGGCCCGTCGACTCCGTCCGCTGCTGCGCACGGTCTTCTTCATGCCGGTGCTGGCCTCCGCGGTTGCCGTGGCGGTGATCTGGCAGTACGTGCTGAACCCCCAGTACGGGCTTGCCAACGCAATGATCGCCAGAGTCACTGGGCACGTAACCGCGATTGCGTGGCTGAACGACCCGAACATGACCGTCTTCGGCGTACCCGTAGCCCTGGGTGCCGTCACCGTCGCCTACCTGTGGATGGACATCGGCTACAACCTGGTCATCTTCATCGCCGCGCTGCAGGGCATCCCGAAGTCGTTGACCGAGGCTGCGGACCTGGACGGCGCGAACGCCTGGCAGCGGTTCTGGATGGTGACCCTGCCCCTGCTCAAGCCCACGATCATGCTCACCGCAGTCCTCACGATGATCTCGTCGTTCCCGGCCTTCGACCTGTTCCAGGTCATGACGGTGGGTGGTCCGGACAACCAGACCCGAGTGCTCTCGCTGGACATCTACGACAACGCGTTCCGGTTCCAGTCGATGGGTTGGGCTGCGGCGGAGTCGATCGTGCTGCTGCTGATCGTGCTGCTCATCACGCTCATCCAGGCACGGATGCTCCGCACAAGATGGACGTACTGACATGGCTGCCGTGACCGAGGTGGTGACTCCGGCGGAGGAGGTCGTCGTCGTCCCGCCGCCGCGCCGCCCCTTGCGGGTGGGTCGGGCGGTCCTCTACGTGGTGCTGATCGTCGCGGGGGCGATCGCAGCGCTGCCGTTCTTCTGGATGATCTTCGGGTCGTTCAAGACGGGGGCTGAGATCCGGTCGGTCCCCCCCACCTTCGTGCCGAAGACGTGGACGCTCGACAACTACCGGCAGATCCTCGACGACCCGACGCTGCCCCTGACGACCTTCTACCGCAACTCGCTGTTCGTGGCAGTCATGAACGTCGTCCTGTCGCTGTTCATGGCATCGCTTCTGGGGTTCATCTTCGCGAAGTACCGGTTCCGGGGACGTCAGTTCCTGTTCTGGTACCTCATGGCACTGATGATGGTGCCCCCGAGCGTGGTGATGATCCCCAACTACCTGATTCTCAGCCACCTCGGCTTGCTCAACAACCTGTGGGGGCTGGTCATCACCGCGATCATCGACCCGTTCGCAGTGTTCGTCATGAGGCAGTTCATCGTCGCCCTACCTGACGAGCAGATCGAGTCGGCGCGCATCGACGGCGCCTCCGAGTGGCGCATCTACCGGTCGATCGTGCTGCCGCAGATCAAGCCTGCTCTGGCCACGCTCGGACTGCTCACGTTCATGTTCAACTGGAACGCGTACCTGTGGCCGCTCATCGTGCTGACCGAGAACCAGAAGCGGACCATCCCGGTGATCTTGACCTGGTACTCGTCGCAGCACTCCGCCCAGCTCAACCTTGTCATGGCGGCGTCGGTGCTGATGGTGGTACCAGTACTGCTCTTCTTCCTGGTCACGCAGAAGTGGATCGTGACCGGGCTCACCTTGACCGGAGGCAAGTGACATGACTGTCGTGACCATCATCGGTGCCGGCAGCACGGTGTTCGCGGCCGAGCTGATCACCGACTTCCTGCTGACTCCTCCGTTGGGGTCGGGGGAGTTCCGCCTGGTTGACATCGACGCTGAGCGGCTCGGACTCGCCCATGAGTTCGCGGATTACCTGATCAAGAGGTCGGGCAAGTCATGGACCGTCCAGTCGTCGACCGACCGCACACAGCTGCTCCCCGGTTCCGATGTCGTGATCAGCACGATCGAGGTCGCTGGCCTCGCCACCGTCGGGTTCGACTACGACATTCCGATGAAGTACGGGGTCGACCAGTGCATCGGCGACACGATCGGGCCAGGGGGGTTGTTCAAGGCGCTACGCACGATTCCC
Organism: Actinomycetes bacterium; assembly: GCA_049282455.1. GTDB lineage: Bacteria > Actinomycetota > Actinomycetes > JAHEKZ01 > JAHEKZ01 > JBAPUB01. The sequence goes on along the minus strand of JBAPUB010000321.1, from coordinate 779 downwards.
TCGATCCTCGAGATCGTGGCTGACGCCGAGCGGTTGTGTCCCAGCGCGCTGCTGCTCAACCACACCAATCCGATGTCGATGACGGTACTTGCGGCGTCTCGGGCGTCCCAGCACCCGTTGTGGGGGATGTGCCACTCGGTGCACTACACGGTGGAGCAGCTGGCTGAGTACCTGGAGGTTGCGAAGGCCCAGATCGAGTTCCGGGCCGCTGGCGTGAACCATCTGGCGTGGCTGACGCAGCTGTCGCGAGGCGGTGAGGACCTCTACCCGCTGCTGCGCGAACGCGGGCGGATTCCCGAGGTGTTCGAGCACGACCCCGTGCGGTTCGAGCTGATGTACCAGCTCGGGGCCTTCCCGACCGAGAGCAGCGGGCACGTGTCGGAGTACCTGCCGTACTTCCGCACCCACCCTGACGTCGTCCAGCGGTGGCTGGGCAAGGAGTACATCGGTGAGTCTGGCTTCTACGCCCACCAGTGGCCCACATGGCGGCGCGAGAACGACGAGCAGCTGCGTCGCGTACTGGCCGGCGACGAGGAGTACCCGATGGAGCGCGGTGGTGAGTACCCGTCGCACATCGTCGAGGCCATGGTCACCGGGGAGCCAACCACGGTGTACGTGAGCACCCCGAACCAGGGCTGGGTCGACAACCTCGAGCAGGGCAACGTGGTCGAGGTAGCCGCGTCAGTGGACGCCGATGGGATCCACCCTCAGGCCTTCGGCGCGCTGCCCACTCACCTGGCGGCGCTGGTACGTCGCCACCAGGAGTTCAACGACCTGGC
>JBAPUB010000320.1:0-3620 GCA_049282455.1 Actinomycetes bacterium | reverse complement strand
TTGGCCGTGCCAGGTGGACTCCCGCCCGGTCGACGGATCACTTAGAGGGCAACCCGAAAGTGCCAGCCGTTACTTCGAGTCAGACCGGGCGGGAGAACACCCCAATCCAACATCCCTGCCGTTCGGCTCTCAGCCGGGTGCTCTCAGCCACATTGAAGATCCCTCACTGAGGGGCGATCGACGGCAGGCTCTTCCACGCTGCCAGGCCCGGAGTGTTGACCCCGTCGGCGCCGCCCGCAGCGGCGGTGCGACCGTCAACGACGTCCTGCTCGCCGCAGTAGCCGGCGGTCTACGGGCGCTCCTCAGCGACCGCGATGAGCAGGACCAACTCAACGGCAGGCAACCCCCAGGGCGGCCGAAACGGAGATCCTTCGGCAATAGGAGGTTAGGACCGTGGCCGCGATCACCGCTCCAACCATGGGCCAACGGGCCTCCGGCACGACGCGGCATTCTTGTTCGGTTGAGCCGGCTTCCTCCACGCGCGCCGCTCCTTTCGTCGCCTGGTCAGATGCGATCGGACGAGGCACCGCTGGCACTGCCAATTTGGACAGTCCTGAAATGGCGCCCGGGCTCGTCGGCGTCGCCTCCTAGACTCAGCCGGCCATTCCCGCTGCGGTAGCGCCGTGTGCGGCGGCGGCGTGCAGCTTCTTCTCGTCTTCGTGTGTGTCTGGTTTGAGGTCGAAGACGACCTTCTTCACGGTCCCGGTGAAGAGGTAGGGGGCCTTGTCGCGGTAGGCGGAGTCGACGGTCATGCCGTGGTCTCGTCCGATGTCCATGCCGGCGTAGAACGAGAAGCGGAGGGCGACGGTTTGGTCCATCCTGCCCTCGCCGATCTGCTCATCGTTCGCCCAAAGAGTGACGTTTCCACCGGTGCCAGGTTTGGCCTCGTCGGCGTCGAACTGCAGTTTGACAGTGACGTTGCCGGTGGGAAGTGGCTTGCTGGAGACCTGCCTGTACTGCTCGACGGCCATCATCGAATAGCTGTGGTGCAACTTGCCGTCGGAATCGACCCAGAGCGAGAACCCACCCATCTCGTCGGCTTCGGCCACGATCACCCCTTCGGCCCCGTCCTTGGGGATGTCGAGTTCGGCTTCGATGGCGTACGAGTGGCCGTAGATCCGCGGGATCATCCCCGAGGCAATGTTTTGGACATCGCCATGGAAGGTCGTCCGGGTGACGGTCGGCAGCGGCGGCAGAATGCCGAAGAACACGGACATTCCGCCCAGCAAGGGCAGCACCTTGTACTGCTCGGCCTGTTGCCAGAAGAGTTCCTGGAGTTCGTTGAGTTTCGCCGGGTTCTGTTTGGCCAGGTCCTTTGCTTGGCTGAAGTCGTCGGGCAGGTAGTACAGCTCCCAGGTGTCCGCGCCGGGGTCGTAGACGCCTGGCGCAAGCCGGGCGATCGTCTCCTTGGTGGTGTCCCAGGGGATGCGGTCGAGCCTGGCGCACGCCCACCAGCCGTCCTTGTAGATCGCCCGGTTGCCGTAAGTCTCCCAGTACTGCACGGTGTGGCGTTCCGGGGCGTTCTCGTCGTCGAAGGTGTAGACGAAGCTGGTGCCGTGCATCGCCTCCTGTTCCACCCCGTCGACAACAGTGGGCTCAGGGATGCCGGCAGCTTCCAGGATCGTCGGCCCTAGGTCGATGCAGTGGGTGAGCTGGGTTCGGTGCCCGCCGACGTCTTTGATCCGATCCGGCCAGGCCACGACCATCCCGTCGCGGGTCCCGCCCAAGTGAGAGCCGACTTGCTTGCCCCACTGGAACGGGGTGTTGCCGGCCCAGGCCCAGGCGGCCGCGTAGTGCGGTGCGTAGGCGTCGGTGCCCCAGGCGTCCAGCCCGCCGTACTGTCCCAGGAGCGAGAGTTGCTGGTCGGGGGTGAGCGCGATGCCGTTGGCCATGGTCATCTCGTTGAACGAGCCGGTGACCGTGCCTTCCAGGCTGGCTCCGTTGTCGCCGAAGATGAAGAAGACCAGGGTGTTGTCCAGTTCGCCCATCTCGTCGATGGCGTCGAGCAGCCTGCCGACGTTGTGGTCGGCGTTCTCCTGGTAGCCGGCGTAGACCTCCATCTGGCGGGCGTAGAGCTTCTTCTCGTTGTCCGATAGCGAGTCCCAGGCCGGGAAGACGTCCGGGCGTGGGGTGAGCACGGTGTCCTCGGGAACGACGCCGAGCTGCTTCTGTCGCGCCAGGGTTTCCTCTCGCAGCTTGTCCCAGCCCTGGTCGAACTTACCGCGGTACTTCTCGCTCCATTCCACCTGAACCTGGTGCGGGGCGTGCGCGCACCCAGTGGAGTAGTAGGCGAACCAGGGCTTGACCGGGTCTTGCGCGCGGACTGCGTGCAGCCAGGCCACCGTCTGGTCGGTCATGGCGTCGGGGAGGTAGAACTCTTCGCCGTCCTTGCCCTCGGGCACCCCGATGATCATGTTGTCCTGAATGATCAGCGGATCGTACTGGCCGGACTCAGCGCCCAGGAAGCCCCAGAAGTGGTCGAAACCCCAGCCCATCGGCCAGTGGTCGTGCGGCCCAGCAGCCCCCTGGACATGGTCCGGGGTCAGGTGCCACTTGCCGAATCCCGCGGTCGCGTATCCGTTGTCGCGCAGGATCCGCGGGAACGGGGTGCAGGACTTGGGCACCATCGAGGTGTAGCCGGGGAACGGGCCGGGGAACTCCGGCAGCGACCCGAACCCGACCGCGTGGTTGTTGCGTCCGGTCAACGTGGCTGCCCGAGTGGGAGCACACATCGCCGTGACGTGGAACCGGTTGTAACGAAGCCCCATTGTGCCGACGCGATCCATGTTCGGTGTCGACACCGGGCCGCCGAAGGTGCCGGGGTTGCCGAACCCGGAGTCGTCGATCAGGACGAGGAGCACGTTCGGCGCACCCTCGGGCGGCGTCGGGGTCATGTTGATGGTCCAGTCGGCGACCGATTGATCGAGGGTCCGGCCGATCGTGCCGCCGAAGTTCGGCTCGGCGATCGGCAGCCGACTGCGATCTGGTTTGAACTTACCCATTGCCTCGGCCAGCGACGCCTTCAGGTCGCGCACCAACCCCTTGCCACCGGCTTCGACGATCGACTTGGCCGGGGATCCGGGCAACGCCTTCTCGATGGCCAACCGCTGGTCGTCGTCGAAGGCGGCGATGATGCCCGCAGATCCGGGTGGCAGCGCCTCGCCCATCTCGTCGTGCAGCCCGGTCTTCAGCTTGTGGTCCGCGAACTTGCCGACCACGCCTCCGGCCGCGGCCCCCACGACGACGGACGCGAGTAGTGGCGGGGAGAACAACCCGACGACCAGGCCCACACCCCCACCCCAGCCCATCCCCTTGCGGCCGACATGGTCGCCGGTGTCCAGAACCGTGACGCTGCCGTCGGCTTCGTGTGCCACCAGGATGACGCCTTCGACCTTCACCGCCTTGCTCTTCACCAGCTCGACCACGGCGTCGAAGTCCTTGTGTGCTGCGCCGAGATCCTGATAGGCGGCGACCAGGACGTCGGTGGTTTGGTTGCTCATGACAACTTCTCCTTGACTAGCTCATGGTCGATCTGAGTCGGGTGGGCTCCGGTCTTGCCGGGCTTGGATGTTCGGTGTTGATGGCTCACGGTTTCCCTCCGTCGTCGTGCAGGTAAACAC
>JBAPUB010000319.1:0-1632 GCA_049282455.1 Actinomycetes bacterium | reverse complement strand
CACGAGAGCCTGCGCACGATCTTCCCCGACACGCTCGGGGTTCCGCGGCAGCAGATCCTGGATGCGGATGCGGCGCGGCCTGGGCTTGCGGTTACGGCGGTTGATGAAGCCTCGCTTGCCGGAGCGTTGTCTGCGGCGGCGGGTGCGGGGTTTGATCTTGCGAGCGAGCCGCCGCTGCGTGTGCATGTGTTTGCGCTGGGGGAGAGCGAGCACGTTATTCTTCTGCTGCTGCATCACATAGCCGGCGACGGCTGGTCGCTGGCGCCGCTGCTGCGCGATCTCGGGCGCTTTTACGAGGCGCGCGGCCGTGGGCAAGCGGCCCCGGTGGCGGCGCTGCCGGTTCAATATGCCGATTACACGCTGTGGCAGCATGCGGTTCTGGGCTCGGAGGATGATGGCGAGAGCGCGATATCGCGCCAGCTGTCGTTCTGGACCAGCCAGCTTGCTGGGCTTCCGGATCAGATCGATCTTCCGCTCGACCGTGCGCGTCCTGCGGTATCGAGCCATCGCGGGGGGAGCGTTGGTCTGCGGCTGTCCGGGCCGCTGCATGCTGGGTTGCTGGAGCTTGCGCGCGCGAGCGGGGCGAGCCTGTTCATGGTGCTGCAGGCTGGTTTGAGCGCGCTGCTGACGCGGCTGGGTGCGGGCGAGGACATTGCGATCGGGAGCCCGATTGCGGGGCGCACGGACAGCGCGCTGGACGATCTTGTCGGGTTCTTCGTGAACACGCTTGTTCTGCGCACGGACACGTCTGGAGCGCCGAGCTTCCGTGAGCTTGTTGGTCGGGTGCGTGCGGGCAACCTTGCGGCTTACAGCCACCAGGAGCTTCCGTTCGAGCGTCTGGTTGAGGTGCTCAACCCTGCGCGCTCGCTGTCGCGTCATCCGCTGTTCCAGGTGATGCTTGTATTGCAGAACAACGCGGAGCTTGGGCTGGAGCTTTCCGGACTGAGCGCGGGCTTTGAGGCGGTTGCGACGGCGAGCGCGAAGTTCGACCTGTCGTTGAGCCTTGCGGAGCGGCGGGGTTTTGACGGCACGCCTGCGGGGATCGAGGGAGCGCTGGAATACGCCAGCGACCTGTTCGATCGTTCGAGCGTGGAGGCGATTGCTGGGCGGCTGGTTCGGCTGCTGGAGGGAGCGGTTGCCGATCCGGATCGTGCGATCGGCCGGCTCGACATTCTCAGCCCCGCGGAGCGTCACACCATCCTGCGGGAGTGGAACGCCACCGCGCGTGCGATCCCGGGCGCGACGCTGCCGGAGCTGTTTGCGGCGCAGGTGGCGCGCACGCCGGCTGCGGATGCGGTTGTGTTCGAGGATGAGCGGCTGAGCTATGGCGAGCTCGATGCGCGTTCGAGCCAGCTGGCGCATCACCTGCGCGGGCTCGGGGTCGGGCCCGAGGTGGTGGTGGGGCTGTGCATCGAGCGCTCGCTGGCGATGCTGGTGGGGCTGCTCGGCATCCTCAAGGCCGGGGGCGCCTATCTGCCGCTCGATCCGGACTACCCGCCGGAGCGGCTGGCGTTCATGCTGGCCGATGCCGGCGCGCCGGTGCTGCTCACCCGCACCGCGCTGCGCGCGCATCTGCCCGCGCACGACAGCAGCAGCGACGGCGTGCGCATCGACGCCGCGCACATCGTGGGC
>JBAPUB010000318.1:0-10348 GCA_049282455.1 Actinomycetes bacterium | reverse complement strand
GAGGGCCGCGGCGATCCGGTCCGGCCCGACCGGCTCCGGAAGCGACAGGTCGACCGGCCGCGGTCCGGCGGCGTTGGTCGGCCCCATGTGCACGTAGTAGGCCGGGAAGACGTCGAGCGCAGCCAGCATGCTCTCGACGAAGGCCTCTTCGTCCTGGGTCAGCGCCGGGTTGGACACCTGCTCGTCGGCGATGGTGCCGCGCACCCCTTCGTTCTGGGTCGCTGCGCAGAACGATCCGAACCCGTGTGTGGGATAGACGTGGGTGGGCTCCTCGAGCTCAGCAGCGATCCGACGCACCGAGTGCCACTGGTCATGTGCCAGGCCGACCGTCGCGTCGGGGCCGATGAGGTCGGGTCGGCCCACGGCGCCGTACAGCATCGACCCACCGGTGAAGACAGCACCGGGGTGGCCCTCTCGGCTGACTGCGTAGGACATGTGGTGCGGCGTGTGCCCTGGTGTGTGCAGGACGCGCACGACAAGATCGCCCACCTCGAAGGTGTCGCCGTCGTCGACCTGAGTGCACGCGTAGTCGACCTCGACCCCGCCGGGGACGACATAGGCGGCGTCGTGACGAGCGGCCAGGACCAGTCCGCCGCTGACGTAGTCGTTGTGGATGTGGGTCTCGACCACGTGGGTGAGCCGTAGACCGTGCTCGGCCAGCAGGTGCTCGACCCGGTCGATGTCCCGCTGGGGGTCGACCACCAGGGCGTACCGACCGTCGTGCACGACGTAGCTGCGGTCACCCAGTCCAGGGGTGTCGATCACCAGGACGTGCGGTGCGCTCGTGTAGGTCGTCATGCCGTCACTCCCTTGTCGAGGGGCAGGCCGGACGCCCGCCAGGCGGCCGTGCCGCCTTCGACGTTGTAGGCCGTGAGCCCGTGCCGGGCCAGGAAGGCAGCCACCTGCCAGCTGCGCCCACCGGACTCGCAGATCACATAGACCGGACGGTCCGGCGGCAGCTCGTCCAGGCGCACAGGCACCGTCGCCATCGGGATGTGCTGAACACCGGGAACGTGTCCGTCGACGAACTCGAAGCGCTCGCGCACGTCGACGACGAGGTCGCCACGCTGCATGGCTGACTGCAGGTCGTGGATGCTCACGCTCGTGACCATCGGGAGGCCCTTTCGTCGTCCGGTGTCCGTTGACTCTATACCCCCGGGGGTATGCAGATCAAGCCGGACCGGCTCAGGACAGGCTCAGGAACAGCTTCTCCAGCTGTGAGCGGTCGAGGAGGGGCACCTCTCCGCGCAGCTCGGCGTCCTGGCACTGCTGCAGCCCCGAAGCGACGATCTTGAAGCCGGCCCGGTCGATCGCCTTGGCCGCCGCCGCCAGCTGGGTCACGATGTCGGAGCAGCCCCGGCCCTCCTCGATCATCGCGATGACGCCGCCCAGCTGCCCCTGCGCGCGACGCAGGCGGGTGACGACGTCGCGCATGACGTCCTCGTCGAGCTCCATGGCTGCCTCCTCGGGCGATGAGGACTCAAGGATACCCCAGGGGGTACCTGTGGTCGACCCTGTCGCTGCCGCTCAGGCCCGTGCGTCGACGAGGACGAGCGCCGCCTTCGCCAGCTCGAGCTCGGCGTACTCCATGCCGCTGCCGACCAGAACACCGCCCGACGACGACGTCACCTTCACCACCTCACCGGGGCGGACGCCGGCCCGGCGCAGGCGGCCCATGAGGGCGACGTCGTCCTGCAGTGGCTCACCGATGCGTCGCACGACCACCCGGGTCGGCTCGGGGCCGGCCAAGGTGTCGAGGCCGACCAGCCCGGCTGGTCCGCCGTCGTCGGCGGCGGGGGCTTGTCCCAGCTCACCCAGGCCGGGGATGGGGTTGCCGAACGGGGAGTGCGTCGGGTGCCCGACCAGGTCGAGGATGCGCCGCTCGACGGTCTCGCTCATCACGTGCTCCCACCGGCAGGCCTCAGCGTGGACGTCCTCCCAGTCCAGCCCGATCACCTGCACGAGCAGACACTCGGCCAACCGGTGCTTGCGCATGACCCTCATCGCCATGGCGCGACCCTCGGGGCTCAGCTGCAGGTGCCGGTCCCCCTCGACCGAGAGCAGGCCGTCGCGCTCCATGCGCGCCACGGTCTGGCTGACGGTCGGACCGCTCTGCCCCAGGCGCTCCGCGATCCGCGCGCGCAGAGGGACGACGCCCTCCTCCTCGAGCTCGAACACCGTCCGGAGGTACATCTCGGTGGTGTCGATGAGGTCGCTCACCGGGCCATTGTCGCCTATGCGCTCTGGGTCAGCCGGCCCGGAACACCTCGCGGCCGCCCACCAGGGTGCGCTGGACCTGCGCCGTCAGGAGCGCGTCGGCCGGCTGGGAGAACACCTCAGGTGAGATGACGACCAGGTCGGCCAGCAGGCCCTGGGCGATCCGACCGCGCGCCTCCTCCTCAAAGCACGACCAGGCGGCGTCGGCCGTGGCGTGCGCGAAGGCTGCGTCCAACGGGCGCACCTGGTCGGCACCGCGACCCTCAGCGACCGAGGGGTTCAGGGCCGAGCGACGGGTCGCAGCGATGTAGAGGTTGGGCAGCGGCTGGTAGGGCGCCGTCGGCGCATCGGTGCCGAACACCAGACGAGCACCGCTGTTGACCAGGTCGCTCCAACGGAAGCCCATCGACGCCCGCGGGTCGCCGAGCATCGCGTACCAGTTCTCGGCGATTGCAGGGTCTGCGTGCACCGGCTGCATCGACGCCGTGACCCCGAGCTGTGCGAAACGGCTCAGCTCCTCCGGCCGTGCGTACTCGATGTGCTCGATGCGGTGGCGCAGCTGGCCCGGACGCCGACCATTGGCCCGTTGTGCCTTCTCGACGGCGTCCAACGCAAGCTGGACCGCCCGGTCACCGATGGCGTGCATGGCGACCTGGAGGCCCGCGGCGTCCGCCGCGGCCACGACCGGGTCGAGCGCATCGGCGTCCCACTGGGGTTCGGGCAGCGCGCCGTTGACGTAGGGCTCGTTCACGGCGGCGGTGCACCCGTCGATCACGCCGTCGACCCACAGCTTGATGCCGGCGATGCGCAGACGGGCCGTCGGGTTGCGACTGGCGATCTCGGCCACGTGCGCAACCCGGTCCAGGTGGTCCTGCGGACGGCCGTCGCGGTCCATGACCCAGTGGCCGACGACACGCAGGTCGAGCCAACCGTGCTCCTGCGCCGCCTGCATCGCGAGCAGATCGCCGTCGCGCATGGCCATGTCGATCACCCCGGTCAGGCCGGCCGCGTTGCACGCCGCGATCGACGCCCGCAGATGGTCCAGCCTGGTCTGGTCGGTCGTGATGCGCTCGAGGTGGTCCCAGGCGTACACGCCTGCGGCGTTCTCCTCGAGGAAACCGGTCGCAACGCCGGTGTCGGGGTCGCGGTCGATCCGACCCCCCACCGGGTCCGGACTGTCGGCCTTGATCCCGAGCTCGAGCAGCGCCGCTGTGTTCACCCACGCGGAGTGGTAGTCGTTGGCGTCGAGCACCACGGGACGGTCAGGGACGACCGCGTCCAGCATCGCTGCGGTCGGACGACCGCCGGGGACGGCGTCGAACAACCAGCTCTTGCCCAGAACCCAGCGGTCGTTGGGGCGCGCCGCCGCGTGCTTGGCCACCAGGGTCTGGATCTCATCGAGGGTCTTGGCGTGCACGAGGTCGACCCGGCCCTGGGCCTCACCGGTGCTGAGGGTGTGGAAGTGCCCGTCGATGAAGCCGGGGGCGACGAGTGCACCGCCGAGCGACTCCTGGGACGCGTCTCGACCTGCGGCCGCCTTGACCTTGCGCAGGCTTCCGACCGCCACGACCCGGTCTCCCGCGAAGGCCACCGCATCGGCCCAGGGGCGCGACCTGTCGCCGGTGAAGACGCGTGCATCGGTCCAGATCGTGGTGTTCGGTTCGACAGCCATGGCCCGATTCTGCCCGGCCACCCCGCCGTGGGTGCGGCGGGCCACTCCCGCCGGCCTGCGGTGACGCTGCTCGGCGCCTAGCGTGGGCGCGTGGCAACGTCGCGCAGCGTCCTGTGGTTCCGGCGCGACCTGCGGCTGGCCGACAACCCGGCGCTGCTCGCTGCCGAGGAGGCCGGGGAGGAGGTCGTCCCCCTGTTCGTCGTCGACCCGGCACTTTGGGGGCCCGCCGGTGATCCGCGTCGGGCCTACCTCGTCCGCTCGCTGCGACACCTCGACTCGTCGATCGGCGACACGCTGCTGATCAGACACGGCGACCCAGTGCGCCACGTCGTTGAGGTGGCCCGAGCCGTGGGCGCGACCTCCGTGCATGCCGCTGCCGACTTCGGTCCCTACGGACGACGTCGCGACGAGAAGGTGGCCGCTGCCCTCGCCGAGGCCGGCATCACGTTCACCACGACCGGCTCGCCGTACGCCGTCGCTCCCGGTCGTGTCACCAAACCGGACGGCACGCCGTATCGCGTCTACACGCCGTTCCTGAAGGCTTGGGCCAACCATGGCTGGCGTCACCCAGCCGAGTCGTCAGGCCGCGACGTGAACTGGGCCATGCCGTTGGAGTGTGACGGGTACCCAGATGAGCCGACCCTCGGCGACGTCACGCTGCCCGAAGCCGGCGAGGCCGCAGCGCTGCGGCGGTGGGACGAGTACCTGTCCAGCGGCCACCTCGACCGCTATGACGACGACCGCAACCGGCCCGACCTCGACGCGACGTCTCGGCTGTCGGTCCACCTGAAGTACGGCGAGATCCACCCGCGCACGCTCTTGGCCGACCTTGGCGACGGCACGGGTCACAACGTGTTCCGCAAGGAGCTCGCCTGGCGGGAGTTCTACGCCGACGTGCTGTGGCACAGACCCGACTCAGCTCGCGACTACCTGCGCCCGGAGTTCGCGGGGATGTCCTACGACAGGGGGCCGCGCGCCGAGGAGCGGCTGCTTGCCTGGCAGCAAGGCCGGACCGGCTACCCGATCGTCGACGCCGGAATGAGCCAGCTGCTTGCCGAGGGCTGGATGCACAACCGGGTGCGCATGATCGTCGCGTCGTTCCTCGTCAAGGACCTGCACCTGGAGTGGACTGCTGGGGCACGTTGGTTCATGCGCCACCTCGTCGACGGCGACGTCGCCTCAAATGCCCACGGATGGCAGTGGGTCGCCGGCTGCGGCACCGACGCTGCCCCGTACTTCCGCGTGTTCAACCCTGTGACGCAGGGCCTGCGGTTCGACCCCGACGGCTCGTACGTTCGCCGATTCGTGCCCGAGCTGCGCCATCTCGACGGTGCGGCAGCACACGAGCCATGGACCGCGGTCGACGGCTACTCGACCGGATATCCCGAACGGATCGTCGACCACTCGGTGGAGCGTGCGTCGGCCCTGAGCCGCTACGGGGCCCTCAAGGCCTCGATGTAGCGACCAGTCACCGCGTCCTACACGCGCCGTGCCACCGGACCCGAGAGTCGAGCCAGCAAGGCGGCAGGCCGCGAGAACGCAGCAAGTGCAACGCCGACGAGGCCACTGGGATACGTGAGGTCCCTCGTCAGCGGCATGCGAACAGACTGTCAGGTCGAGCGAGAACAGGGCACGGACTGTGGTCAGCCCGGTGGTGGTCGACCGTCACGTTCGGCCCCTGGTGGCACGAGCGTGAGCGACCCGTCATCTCGCTCCGCAACCCGCCACCCGCGCAGGTGGACGAACCCGTGATGTCGCCGGCACAGCAGCACGCAGTTGGCCAGCGACGTCTCGCCGCCGTCCTCCCAGAACACGATGTGGTGGACGTCGCAGTGCTGCGGCTGAGCGTGGCAGCCCGGCGTCGCGCAGTGCCGGTCGCGCGCCACGACGGCACGACGGATGGCCGGTGGGATCGAGCGAGTCACGCGACCGACGTCGAGCACTCGACCGGGGCCGTCCATGACGATGCGGGAGACACCGGAGTCGCAGGCGATCATCCGCACCTGCTCGCTGGTGACCGGCCCCGCCCATGCCAGCTGTCCGGCGCCACAGCCCGGCTCCTTGCGAAGGACGGCGAGGTCGACGATTACCGACAGGTGCGGCCGTACTCCACCCACGACGGGCGCGTCGCCCGAGTCGAGGTACGAGCGGCAGATCTGCGTCAGCGCGTCAGCCCGACGTTGCGTCCATGACCGCTGATCGGACTCGTCGCCCCGGGTCGGGGTGACGATCGCATCGACCGCGGCGAGCACAGTGGCACCAGCCACGGGATCGAGGAGGCCCGACACAGACACCATGCCGTCGAACGTCTCCGCGAGATCGAGCCCTCGACGCTCCAACCGGCGGACGGCGGCCAGGTCGGCTCGGTCGGCGTCGAGCCGGTGCAGCAGCTCTGCCCCGACCCGCCTCAGCAGCATCGGGTCGAGCTCCCGGGCCGGCGCCTGCAAGGCCTGCTCGGCCTCCTGACGCCGCTCCGCGGGTACGTCGCGCAGCGTGCGCTCGATCACCTCCGCATGCCGCCACGAGACTGTGCCGTCGCGCATCGCGTCACCGATGGTCGTCATCGGCCCGGAGGCGACGGCCTGGGCGACGCGGGCTCGGGCTTGAGCCTCGCCGGGAGCGATCCGGCACCGGTGGCGGATCCACGCCGCCAGAGAGCCGGCGCCGTCTTCGGCCGGGCCGCCCATCTCGTCGAAGGCCACCGCGCCGGACGCCCAGACCCCCTCGAGCTGGTCGATCAGCCGTCGCAGCCCAACCAGCTGGTTGCCCAGAGACCCGCCCTCGGCGCCGGCCACGAAGACCCGGGCGAGGTACCCGACCTCGGCCGGCAGGTCAGGCGACGCCTGCGGCATGTCGGGTGTCGGCCAAGAGCCCGCGAGCTGCTCCAGATTGATCGAACGCATGTTCGAATTCTATGGATCCGAGCCGACCCGCTTCAGTCCGTCGAGAAGAGGATGTGGACAACCGACACGATGGCGAAGATGTGGACACCTGCCGTCGCGGTCACGGCGCTGGCCCCGACACCCGTGATGGCTTCACACGTCCGAGTAGGTGACCCGAGTGGGTGACCCCAGGACGGCGTCCGCGAACGTCATCGCGCCACCCCTTAGCCTTCGCAGGTGCGAATCATCAGTGTGCTCAGCCTCAAGGGGGGCGTCGGAAAGACGACCGTGACCCTCGGCATGGCCGGAGCTGCGATGTCGCGGGGGCTGCGCACCCTTGTGGTCGACCTCGACCCCCAGGCCAACGCCACGGTCGTCCTCGACCCGTCGAAGGTCGAGTTCACGAGCAACGACGTCCTCGCCGACGGTCGCGCCGGTGTGCTGACCCAGGCCATCACCACCAGCGGCTGGGGCGACCTGCTCGACCTGGTCGCCAGTGAGCGGTCGCTGGAGCACCGCGCCGTACCTGAGGGTGAGGGCGCCCTTCGCCTGCGCGTCACCATGCAGGGCCTGGACCGCTACGACGTCGTGCTGCTGGACACCCCTCCTGCGCTCGGAGAGCTGACCCGCAACGCGCTCGCGGCGAGCGACCTCGCGCTGGTCGTCACCGAGCCGAGCCTGTTCGCACTGCAGGGCGCCTCGCAGGCGGTCGAGGCGGTCGAGGTCATGCGCGCCTTCAACCTGCGGCTGGCCATGGCCGGGATCGTCGTCAACCGCGTGCGCCCGGCTTCGGCCGAGCACCGTTACCGCCTCGCCGAGCTCGCCCTGGCATACGGCGACCTGCTGCTTCAGCCAGCCCTGCCCGACCGCAGCGTGCTCCAGCAGGCCGCGGGTGCCTGCACACCGGTGCAGCAGTGGAGAACCAACGCCGGGCGCGAGGTCTCCAGAATCTTCGACGGCTATCTCGACAAGGTGCTGGCCACACCCACCGAGCGCAGCTCACTCGGCCAGGCACCACGCACAGGAGGACGCCGATGAGCCGCAGCCCCGAACCACGCCCCGCGCTGCAGAAGGCGCCCGACGGCGGGATGCATCCGGCCGCTCCCCGTGCCGCCGCCACCAAGCACCTGCACCCCGCACCGCACGCTCCGGCGACTCCTGCTGAGCAGCCCACCTACAAGCCGGGGGATCTTCGCGCACGCAAGGCCGCCGGCCCGGGAAAGTCCGGCAAGCCCGGCAAGCCCGGCAAGACCAGCAAGGACAAGGACGACGGAAAGCGGACCGAGCAGGTCACACTCGAGGTCGCCATCCCGAAGAAGCTGCGCAAAGCGGTGCGCAAGAAGGCCGAGGCCGAGGGCTGGACCCTCGACCAAACCGTCACCTACGTGCTGCGCGCCTGGATCGACGGCTGAGCCGGCTGAGCCGGCTGAGACTCGACAGAGAGCCAGCTGAGAGCACAGTGGAGATCGAAGACCACGAGGGCATGTCGCGCCGGATCCAGGTGCTCTCGACCGAGCAGTGGTCGCTCATCACGCTGCGCTCCAACCTGTGGAACGAGGCCTTCAGCCGGGCCACCATGTATCTGGCCGTGCTCTCGGCCACGGTCGTCGCCCTCGCGCTGGTCGCCCAGGCCACGGACTTCGGTGACAGCTTCCTGCGCTTCTCGCTGCTCCTTCTGCCGGTCGTCCTCATCGTCGGCGTCTCGACGTTCGTGCGAATCACCCACGCAAACGTCGAGGACAAGCAGTGGCTGATTGCGATGAACCGGATCCGACGCGCCTACCTCGACATCGCGCCCGAGCTCGAGCCCTACTTCACCACCGGTAGCCACGACGACGAGCCGGGCCTGGTTCTGTCAACGGGCACGTTGGCCACGCGTCGCACCCCGCTGCACGGCATGGTCACCTCGGCCGGGCTCGTGGCCGTGATGAACGCCGTCGTGGGTGCGGTCTTCCTCGGGCTGGCCGCCGACGAGATCACAGGGTCTCCGACCGCAGGTGTCGTCGCGGGAGTGGCAACGTTCGCGCTTCTCGTACTGCTTCAGGCGAACTACTACCACCGGGCGTTCGTCCGGTTCGACCAGTCGATCATCGTTCGCTTCCCCACCCCCGACAACACCGGCGGCTGACCGTCAGGAGACCGGGCCTGCCCCTCGGGGCCAACGACCGCAGGACTCCTCGTTTCTCAAGATGCGAAGGTGGGCACTCGGGTCCACAATCGTCCCCGATACATCGCAGGGCGGGCCGGTGGCGGCGCTCACGGGGTCACCTCGTGTCCAACGACTACGGCGTCGATTCGGCATCGGTACGGCATCGGCACGGCATCGGCTTGAGGACCTTGGCCTCTTACGCCTTCGTCCCACAAGTCGCAGCATCGACCTGACGTTACAAAGCGGTCACGACTGAAGCGCGCTATACCACCCGCACGAACGCAGTGACACGATGCGGGCACTCGCAAGGGCGGCATCGCCACCCAGGAGGCAGGAGCACATGAGACAACCACGAAAGACTCTCGCGACGACGGGCGCTCTGCTCGCCGCCGGGCTACTTCTAGCCGCGTGCAGCAGCTCGAGCACCAACGCGTCCTCGTCGACACCGGCCGCATCCAGCTCCGTTCCACAGATCAGCGCCGCTGACTTCACTTCTGACTTCTCCGCGATGACGCAGCTCACGGATCTGGCGGCGCAGGGCGACGGGCTCATTGGTGTGCTCCTGCCTGACACGACATCGTCGACGCGCTACGTCCAGTACGACGCGCCCTACCTGAAGCAAGCCTTCGAGGCGGCCGGGCTCACATCCGACCAGTTCCTGATCCAGAACGCCCAGGGCAGCGCCTCGAAGATGCAGAGCCAGGCCGAGGCGATGATCAACCAGGGCGCGTCCGTGCTCCTGGTCGACCCGCTTGACACGGGTAGCGGTGCGGCTATCGAGGAGAACGCGCTGAAGGCAGGCGTCGCGGTCGTCGACTACGACCGGCTCGTGACTGGTGGCCCGAAGGACCGCTACTACGTCAGCTTCAACAACGTCCAGGTCGGCAACTTGATCGGCCAGGGCGAGGTTGACTGCATCGACGCCTGGAAGGTCGCGAACCCGAACATCCTGATCATGAACGGCGACCCGAAGGACAACAACGCGAAGCTGTTCAACCAGGGCTACATGGAGGTTCTGCAGCCGAAGTTCGACGACGGGACCTACACCAAGGCTGGCGAGCCCGCCGGTACCTGGGACCCGCAGACCGCGGCAACGACGTTCGAGCAGCAGTACACGGACAACCCGAAGATCAACGCCGTGGTGACTCCGAACGACGACAACGCCAACGCCGTGATCTCGGTGCTCAAGAAGAACCAGATCAAGGCGAACACCTTCCCGACCACCGGTCAGGACGCATCCATCCCTGGTCTGCAGAACGTCCTCACCGGCTACCAGTGCGGCACGGTGTACAAGCCGATCTTCGCGGAGGCCCAGGCCGCTGCCGCCCTCGCGATCTTCCTGCGGGCCGGCCAGACCCCGCCGTCCTCGCTGGTGAACTCCACCACGAAGGACACAGTGATCGGTGCTGACATCCCGTCGGTCTACAC
>JBAPUB010000317.1:0-3090 GCA_049282455.1 Actinomycetes bacterium | reverse complement strand
GTGTAGACCTGCGCAGCTGCGGTGATCTCCAGGGCCTCGTCCCACGAAGTCCTGACCAGGCCACCCTTGCCACGCTGGGCCTTGTACTGCCTGGCCGCCTCAGGGTCCTCGACGATGCTTGCCCACGCATCGACCGGATCGCCGCCCACCGAGTCCTTTGCTGCGCGGTACATCTCGAGGAGGAGCCCGCGGGCGTACGGGTACCTGATCCGGGTCGGTGAGTACGTGTACCAGGAGAAGGCTGCACCTCGCGGACACCCCCGCGGCTCGTACTCAGGCGAGTCGGCTCCCACCGACGGGTAGTCCGTCTGCTGGGTCTCCCATGTGATGATGCCGTCCTTGACGTATACCTTCCACGAGCACGACCCGGTGCAGTTGACGCCATGCGTCGAGCGCACCACTCGGTCGTGCGACCAGCGGTCACGGTAGAAGACGTCCCCCTCGCGCCCTCCCGACAGGAAGAGGGAACGCTTGTCCTCGGACACATCGCTCTTGGCGAAGAACGACCGTGCGGAGATCAGACCGTCAACCAGGGCATCGTCGGCCGTGCGTGTCCGAGACTCAGCGGCCATGAGTGATCGTCTCCTGTGGGTTCGGTGCAGCGACGGGCAGCCCACGCGGGGGCGCAGGACGCAGATGCGCGATGCAGAGGTCGGGCCTCACGAAGATGTCGAGCTTCTCCAGCTGGACCTGTCCGCCCAGCTCGTCGAACAGGCCCGACAGAAGCCCGGCATGCACTTGGCACACCGACGGGTTCTCGCGGGCCAACGCCCCGAAGGGGCACCGGGTCAGGTAGAGCCGGTCGCCGAGAGGCTCTGTCTGGGTTCCGAAACCGAGCTGTTCCAAGCCGTCCGCTGCCAGCTCGGTCACCGTCCTTGCCGAGGGACGATCGTCAGCAGCCAGCCCCGCCATCGCACGCAGTCGCTTGGCCCAGTGGCGGCCCGCGGAGTGAGCTGCTCCCGAGCTGTCGTTCGACGCGATCCCCGATGCCAACTCGCCCGCCAGTTGGCGGTACGGGTCGTCGGTCCCCTCGGTCTGTCGAATCGAGTACAGGACGCGTGGTCGACCTGGAGTGGCCCGTGACTCGACCTGCCGGTCGAGCTGGTTGAGGTCGACGAGCAGCTGCAGGTGCCCACGCAGGGTGTTGGGGTGCAGACCGGTGGCGGTGGCCAGCTCGGCGACGTCCACGGGATGGTCGGCGGCCCCGAGCAGGTCGAGGATCCGCCGGCGCGTCGACGACCGTTCCGCCTCGGCACCCGCTGTCTCCTGGCGTGTCATTGCTCACCTCCTGGCAGCCCTGCGGCTTTCTCGCATTAACACGGGGTCGCTGTCGATCGTCGACCTCGGAGCGACCGGCGGGCACCGTCGTCGGACCCTCGGGTCTCGGGACCAAGGTCCCGGAAATTGTGGGCTCAAACCCGGGCCCAACAGGTCTGCTCGCCTGAATGAGCCGGCGCCTACCGTGCAGTGACGGTTCTAGTGACGGTTCTGACGAGCAGTGGGAGACACGAGCCTCATGGCCACGATGGCAGCCGAGCACAGTCAAGTCGTTTCCACGGAAACGCCTGCTGTGGGTCGGTACCGGGTGCTGGTCTGGTCCACGCTCGGGTTTACCTTGATGTTCGCCGTGTGGCTCCAGTTCGGCATCCTCGGACTGCCGATCCAGAAGGAGTTCGGGTTCTCCGACACAGCGTTCTACTGGCTGACGGCGCTCCCGGTGCTGAACGGCGCCATCTGGCGGCTGTTCACCGGTCTCCTGGCGGACCGGGTCGGCGGCAAGGTCGTGTTCGTCGTCATGCTGCTCATGACGGCGGTCCCCACCTACCTGGTGGCCCAGACCACCAACCTCGGCGTGCTGTTCGTGCTGGCGTTCCTGATCGGCTTCGCCGGCAACTCGTTCTCCGTAGGGATCGCCTGGAACTCGGCCTGGTTCCCCCGCAGCCAGCAGGGATTCGCCCTCGGTGTCTTCGGGGCCGGCAACGTCGGAGCGTCAGCGACCAAGCTGGTCGCCCCCGCGCTGATCGCTGCCACTGCCGGATCCGTGTACCTCGGCGGACGGGTCGACGGCGGGTGGCGGCTGATCCCGGTCCTGTACGCCGCCCTCCTCGTGCTCATGGCAGCCGGGATGTGGTACTTCACCCCTCGCCACGACCGCAGACCAGGCGCCCACATCCCGTTGGGCGTTCAGCTGCGCCCGCTGCGGCAGACACGGGTCTGGCGGTTCAGCGTCTACTACGTCGTGGTGTTCGGGGCCTACGTGGCGCTCGCCTCGGCACTTCCGAAGTTCTACGAGGACCAGTACGGACTCGAGCTGTGGTCAGCCGCTCTCCTTACCGCTCTGTTCATCTTCCCGGCGTCACTCTTCCGGCCGGTGGGTGGCTGGATGTCGGACAAGATGGGAGCGCGCCGGGTCATGTACGGCACGTTCGCCGTCATGCTGCTGACGAGCGGGATCTTGATGATGCCCTCGGGGTACATCACCGTCGACGTCCTCCAGAGCAAGTCCGCCGATGGAACCGCCGAGATACTGCCGTGGTCCCTCGGCCTGTGGCCGTTCACAGCCATCCTCTTCGTCCTCGGGTGCGCGATGGGCGTCGGCAAGGCGGCCGTCTACAAGCACATTCCGGAGTACTTCCCCAACGACGTCGGTGCCGTCGGCGGCCTGGTCGGCATGCTCGGCGCCCTCGGCGGGTTCTTCCTTCTGCCGATGTTCGGATACGCCATTCGATTCACCGGACTGCCGACGGCTCTGTTCGGTGTGCTCTTCCTCCTCACCCTTGTGGCGGCGCTCTGGATGCATCTGACCGTCGTCCACATGTTGCACGCACGCTCACCTGAGCTTGCGGACAAGTTCGACCATCCAGACAACCGCATCGACATGGGAGTGAACTCATGAGCAGCAGCACGGTCGCCGACGAACGTCGCGGCAGGGAATGGCTGACCGACTGGAACCCCGAGGACGCGAAGTCCTGGGACTCCAAGCTCGCTTGGCGGACGATGTGGATCACCACGTTCGCCCTCACCCTGGCCTTCTCGACGTGGTTCCTGGCCAGCGCCTTCGCTCCGATCCTGGCCAACCTCGGCTACACC
>JBAPUB010000316.1:0-3789 GCA_049282455.1 Actinomycetes bacterium | reverse complement strand
CATACCCGAGGATTGCCCCATCGCCGCTTGTTGACGTCGGTGATGGCGGCATTGCTGGCCGTGGCATCGAGCTCCTGTGTCGCGGGAACCCCTCCCACGGGTGCCGCGTCGCAGTCGGCAAGTGTGTCCGACGCGTCGCCAACACCAAGCCGGTCTGTTAGGTGCACACAGGTCGCCAAGTTGGCCACCTGGCCTTTGTCTCGTCTTGCTGCGCAGGTGCTGATCGCTCCGGCTCAGCTGACCGACGTGAGAGCGGCGGCTCCGCAGGTGAAGGCCGGCATCGGCGGTTTGATCCTGTTCGGATCATCGGTGCCTTTCGACCTACCTAGACAAATCGCGCAGCTGAGGAACTCGGCACCCGGTGGGGTCCCACCCCTGGTGATGACTGATGAAGAAGGCGGCGCAGTACAACGCATGGCGGACCTGGTCGGACCTATCCCATCCGCCCGCCACATGGCGTCGAAAATGAGCAGGGTGCAGATTGAACGACTCGCCGAGACCCTCGGCGCTCAACTGAGGCAGGCAGGGATCACCATGGACCTGGCCCCCGTCCTTGATCTGGACGCCGGGGTAGGCCCGAACTCTGAAGACCCGGACGGTACCCGTTCTTTTGGGATCGATTCCGTTCAGACCTCTCGGGATGCTCTGTCTTTTGCATCGGGACTTCGCGCCGCCGGTGTGATCCCAGTTGTCAAACACTTCCCGGGCCTTGGCGCCGCCACTGGGAATACCGACGACGGACCTGCGGCGACGCTTCCCTGGAAGACCCTTCGCCGGGACGGTTTGCGCCCATTTCGCGATGCCATAAACGCGGGAATCTCAGCCGTCATGGTGGCGAACGCGACGGTGCCTGGACTCACATCACTCCCGGCGAGCATCTCTCCGACCGTCATCAAGGGTGTCCTGCGCCGTCAGCTCCATTTCAGAGGCCTGGTGATGACCGACTCAGTGTCGGCGCTCGCGTTGGGCGACATTGGCTACCCAGTCCCGGACGCAGCTGTCGCAGCGTTGCGGGCCGGAGCCGACATGGTTCTTTTCGGGACAGGCACAGAGGATGACCCCAGGCTCACCCACATGACAGTTCGAGCCATCACCCGGGCCGTTGAGTCGGGCAGCATTCTCCGCCGCCGCATCCAAGATGCAGCCGAAGCCGTGCTCTCCGCCAAGAACATCAACCTCTGCCACCCCCGTTCACCGTCCGCCCAATAGGCGAGCCCACGGACTCCAGGGTTCGCCGTCGCGATGTCGAGGTACCCTCACGCCGTGAAGGACTCCGACTCAACGTCAGGGGAGTCGACGCCTGTCCCGCGGGTGCGTCCGCCCGGCCCTTTCGTCGATCTGCCCGAACGGGTTGATGTCGCTGACATGGTCGAGTCCGTGCAGCACACCCCGCAACCACAACAGCCGTACGAGGAGAACGCTGATCTGTGGTATCTCGGCTAGGGCAAACGTAGACGACGTCAATCGGGACGTTCCCGTCTAGGCACCATCATCGGTTCGGCGCCAGTGGTCCCAGCGCAGGGACGACTCACTCCGGACGTCGCGCTGATCAGACATTCCCACGACCGGAGGAACCCCCCCAGGGTTACCCCGGATCGCCTCAGTCCGTGATGGAGATGATCAGCTTGCCGCGCACGTGACCCTCGCGGCTGCGCGCGAACGCTACGGGCAGCCTCTCGAGCGGCAGGACCTCGGCCACCGGGACTCGTAGCTGACCAGCGTCGGCCAGCCGGCCGAGCTCGGCTAGACCCTCGGCCGACGGCCGCACCCAAAACCACGAACCTCCGGTCTCCAGTACCGACGGGTCGGCGATGGAGGCGTGCCGTCCGCCTGCGGCCAGCACGGCCATGGTGACGTCGCGGACCCCGCCCACGAAGTCGGCGACAACGTCGACGCCGTCCGGCGCGACGTCGAGGATGCGCTCCGCGACGCCGTCGCCGTACGCGACCGGCGTGGCACCGAGGTCGGCCAGGAAGTCGTGGTTGGCCGGCGACGCCGTGGCTATCACGTGGGCGCCACGTGCCTTGGCGATCTGGACCGCGAAGACGCCTACACCGCCAGCCCCGCCGTGCACGAGGACCGTGTCGGAGGCAGTGACGACCAGTCGGTCGAGCGTCTGCAGTGCGGTCAGCCCGGTCAGCGGGAGGCCCCCAGCCTCGTCCCAGCTGAGTGCGGCGGACTTGTAGGCCACGCCACGGACGCTCATGGTCACGAGCTCGGCGAAGGTGCCGCCGTGGACGACGTCTTTGCGCGCGTAGGCCACGACTTCGTCGCCGATTTCGAACTCTGGGGTGTCGATGCCGATTGTCTCGACCGTTCCGGCGACGTCCCAACCGGGGATGACCGGGAAGACGGCGTCCATCAGGCCATCGAGACCTCCAGACATCACCTTCCAGTCGACCGGATTCACTCCTGCGCGCTTCACCCGGATGCGCACCTCGCCTGGACCCACCTTCGGATCGGGCATCTCTCGCAAGGTCAAAGCGTCGTCGGATCCATACGCGTCGTACGCCATGGCTCTCATCTGTCCACGCTAACCCAGCACGGCAGCCGCCTACCTGTGGGGCGTTCGGACCTTGACGCTCGGCGGGGGAGTCGCAGGGGGTCGTGCCTGAGCGGGTCCACCCTTCTCGAGTGGGCTTCAGGGTTGACGTATCCAGTGGCGTTGCGACGAAGCATCCGCGCGGAGTCTCCGAAGACGACGTACGGCCACAACTCGAGGTCGCACACGAGTGACGACGGGCTGATGGCCGACTTGAAGAGGGTTTCTAGCTTCGGGAGGTTTGGAGCCGCGTAGGCGGGGAACACCCAATACAGGCGGCGGCCCAACCCGGGCACCCCCGCTTGAGCGCAGACATGACCGTCAAGGCAAACTTGACGGTCATGTGCCCGTCAAGGCAAACTTGACGCCATGACAACCGACCTCACCTCAATAACATCCTTCACGACGCCTGAGCTTGCCAGCCACCTCACTTCGGTCTGTGACGAGCTGGGGCGTCGCACCGACCATGACGGGGCACAACTACTGCGGACTCTCGAGCACCTGGGCCGCTCCATGGGTGACCTCGGCCGCTGCCTCGGAACTTCCTCTTGGACCGGACCTGCCGACCGGCAGACCCGCACGTCACCCACTGCCTCACGTGCCGCGAAGTGCCGAACCAGCGCCTTCCCGCGTCCTTCGACGGTGGAGCCGGCGGCAACGCCAGTTCCCGTGTTCCTCACTATGGCTGGCGTCCAGGAGGATCGTCCCGGTCCGGCTTGGAGCGCACGGCTGGAGGCGACCTGGCCTTCGTACCGGGCGTGGTATGGCTCAGAAGGGTGGGACCGTCGGTCCACGCTGAAGGAATCCCGGTCAGCCCTCGCACAACACATGCCCGAGCTCCTGCCCATGTGGCAGCATCACGTCAGGTTGGCTGGCAACGACAGCGACGTCGCCCGGATGCTCTCGCTGTGGAACCCGCCGGCGTTCGCACCGGGGTGCTCGCAGCTGGCGGTGCATGGCCAAAGCCGTGCCCTGCTGCGCAACTACGACTACGACCTCGCCCTGTTCGAAGGTGTGAGCCTGTCGAGCCGGTGGGGGGAACGACGCGTCATCGGTACCAGCGACTGTCTCTGGGGTCTACTGGATGGGATGAACGACCGGGGTCTGGCAGTCTCCTTGACTTTCGGCGGGCTACCTGGAGCCGGTTACGGGTTCGCGATACCACTGGTCGTGCGCTATCTGCTGGAGGTCTGCGACAGCGTCGCTGACGCGCGTCGGGTCGTCGACCGCCTCCCCGTCGCTGCCAG
>JBAPUB010000315.1:0-3488 GCA_049282455.1 Actinomycetes bacterium | reverse complement strand
GTCACCTGGAGCCCGGCGATCGGGTGTTACTGCCCAGTCCCGGTGCCTGGCGGGAGCGCGTGATCGGTGATGCCTCTGCCCTGTTTGCGCTGCCCACTGGAGTCGACCCGCGCCAGCTCGCCATGCTCAGGGTCAACCCGCCGACCGCCCACCTGCTCCTGCACCAGTACGTAGCTCCCGAGGCCGGTAGATGGGTGGTGCAGAACGCCGCGAACTCCGGGGTCGGGAACCTCGTCGTCAAGTTCGCCCGCGAGATCGGACTGAGGACCGTCAGCGTGGTGCGCAGGCAGCAGCTGATCGAGCCACTACGCACCGCGGGCGCGGACGTAGTGGTCGTGGATGGCCCGGAACTAGCTGCGCGCGTCCGCGATGCGATCGGCGACGGCATGGTGCCACTGGCACTCGACGCGGTCGGTGGAGATGCAACGCAGCGCCTGGCGCGTTGCGTCGCCGATGGTGGCACGGTGGTGAACTACGGCGTCCTGAGTGGCGAGCCGTCGATGATCGACGGCCGCGAGTTGATCTTCCGCGGCGTGACCCTGACCGGCTTCTGGCTGCGCCGTTGGTTCGCGCAGACGCCGCCGGACGAGATCGCGACGTTGTACCGGATGTTGGCGTCAAAGCTCGCCGATGACGGCTTCGCCGTCGAGGTCGAGGAGGTCTACCCGCTGAGAAGAATCAAAGAAGCCCTAGCGCATGCCGCACGCGGCGGACGCTCGGGCAAGATTCTAGTCTCATGCGGACGCGGGTGAAGGATCTGCCGACCGACTCGACGTGCCGTTCTCGTTCGCCTTCGCGCAACAGGAACCGGCATTACGCTCGGGTCCGGGCGACGTCAAACGAGGGCTTTCGAAGCCGAATACGGTCGCCTGCCGCTCATGGTGGTGGCAGAGTACGTGCGCACGGACGGTCCACTGCCGAGTTCTAGGGAAACCTGGGTGCTTGATCGCATCGCACCGCCTTACATGGGTCGCAGTTTCCGCTGGCTGCTCGCGAGCGCGTGGACGAGCTACCTAGGCGACGGCCTGGCCTTGGCAGCCGGGCCCCTCTTGGTGGCGTCCCAAACGAACAACGCGATGCTGGTTGCGCTTGCCGCTCTCTTCCAGCGGCTGCCCTGGCTCGTGTTCGGGCTCTACGCCGGCGCCCTGGCCGACCGAGTCGACCGACGTCGGATGGTCATGGTCGCCGACGGCATGCGCGCCGTCGTCGTGGCAGCGTTGGCGGTCTTCATCGTGAGTGGCGAGATCAACATCGCCATGGTGCTCACAGTCATGCTGTTGCTCGGCATCTCTGAGGTCTTCGCACACTCCGCATGGACAACCCTGCTACCGATGCTGGTTCGGCCAGACGACCTTGGGCTCGGCAACGCAAGGCTACAAGCCGGTTACCTCGTCGGTGGCCAGATGGCCGGTCCTCCCATCGGCGCATTTCTGTTTGCCGCTGGCATGGCCGTCCCGTTCGTGGCGCAGGCCGTGCTCGTCGGCTTGTCCGTTCTCCTTGTGGCTCAGGTCGTCACGCCGAAAGGGCCACCGAGGGAGGTCGGCGAGACCCACATCCGCCGGGACATCGCCGACGGCCTGCGTTGGTTGTGGCACCACGACGCCGTGCGCACGCTCGCCCTGGTCATCGTTGCCTTCAACATCACGTGGGCAGCAGCGTGGGCGGTCCTGGTCCTGTACGCCCTCAACCACTTGCACATGACCGAGGTCGGGTTCGGATTCCTCACCACCTCTGCGGCCATCGGCGGACTGCTGAGCGCAGTGATGTACCGGCGCATTGAGCAACGGTTCGACCTTGCGACGATCATGCGTGCCTGCCTGTCACTTGAGGTCATCTCCCACCTCGCATTCGCTGTTACCACACAAGCCGCCGTCGCAATCGTGATCATGTTCGTATTCGGTGCGTACGCATTCGTCTGGTTCGCGGTATCACAGACGGTTCGCCAACGCTCCACACCGCTTGCACTTCAAGGTCGGGTCGGGGCGGCCTACATGGTCTGCGTGTACGGAGGCATCGTGGCAGGACAGGCACTTGGCGGCTGGATCGCCGAGCACTGGGGCCTGACGGCGCCGTTCTGGTTCGCATTCGTCGGCTCGGGCGTCACGTTGGCCCTGGTGTGGCGTCAGCTCGCCGCCATCGCCCACGCTCCGCCCGCCGTCGACCATCCCGAGTTCCCCCTACCGACGTGATCAACCTCGGTCTGACCCGCTCAGACGCGCCGTTACGCAGCATTCACGCCATTCGGCATGGCGGGGTCGTGCCGCAGGCGGGCACGCTGCTTGGCGACCGCGAAGGCCAGCAGCGAACCGAGGTCCTCGCAGGCGGCCAGGTCCTGTCGGGTGGGGTGGCCCGTGACGCAGACGTCGGGGGCGACTGCTTCCAGCCCATCGCGCCGACGATGGTGCGCACGGACCGCTGTGCGCCCGAGGTGTCGTCGTTGCCATGAACGTAGACGCC
The DNA here is from genome assembly GCA_049282455.1 of Actinomycetes bacterium. Taxonomy (GTDB): domain Bacteria; phylum Actinomycetota; class Actinomycetes; order JAHEKZ01; family JAHEKZ01; genus JBAPUB01. Next base: position 1,031 of record JBAPUB010000315.1, on the reverse strand, counting down.
GTACGGCTTCCCGGCCGTGACCGCCAGGCAGGGGCAGTAGATCGTGTCGAAGCAGTGCTTACGTGCGCCACGTTCAGCGCCTCGCCACGCTGAGTCATGTCCGGCACTATCACCCGGGTGAGCGAGGTGTGGGCCGAGGGCATCTTGCGCCACCTCGGCGTCATGGACGCCGAAGCGTTGCTGGGGTCGGTCGACACCGACGTCAGGTACTTCCGTGGCGCGACTGGTGATGGTGGGCCGGTCTTCGTGAAGGCCTTGCGCGCGTCGTCTCCGACCGCCCGAGATCTCCGAACAGAGGTGCTGGTGGCGTCCTCGCTTCCCAGCGACATCCGGTCCCTTCGGCTTGTCGGGTTCATGGCGCAGTTCCTAGCCAGCACGCGGTGTTGGGTCTACGTTTGCTCGACGCTCAGCCCGCAGCGAGCGGCCTGCAGTCAGGTACGTTTGTTCGTCCAGCATGCGATGTGTCTCGCGGTGGTCGCATGTCCGCATGCCAACCCAAGGTCATTGAGATCGGGGAAGAACAATGAAGCTTCTGCTTACGTCCGGGGGCGTCACGAACCCCAGCATCCGCGAGGCGCTGGTCGATCTGCTGGGCAAGCCGATCGCCGACTCCAACGCCCTGTGTATCCCCACCGCTCAGTACGGGCACCCATGGGTCGGCCCCGGCGAAAAGGTGTGGCAGTTCATTACCGGGAAGTCCGAGAATCCCATGGTCAACCTGGGCTGGAGGTCGATGGGCGTGCTCGAACTCACCGCGCTGCCCAGCATCGACCTAGAGCAGTGGGTCCCGCTAGTCCGGGAGACGGACGTCCTGCTTGCGGCGGGTGGCGATGTCCTCTATCTATGCCATTGGATGCGGCAGTCCGGACTCGCGGACCTGCTTCCGACGCTTAGCGAGACGGTGTGGGTGGGACTGAGCGCTGGGAGCATGGTGCTGACCCCCGAGGTCGGGGGGGACTTCATCCAGTGGAGACCACCGAAGGGCGACGAGAGCACGCTTGGCATCGTTGACTTCTCGATCTGTCCCCACT
>JBAPUB010000314.1:0-20644 GCA_049282455.1 Actinomycetes bacterium | reverse complement strand
GGCCGAGCAAGTGTCTCCGGCACCTCCCGGCCGCGAGCTCGACATGCTGTTGACCGCCGGCGAACGTATCGCCATGGCACTTCTCGCCATGGCCATCCACGACCTGGGAGTCGAGGCTCGGTCGTTCACCGGCAGCCAGGCCGGAGTGATCACCGACTCCTCCCACGGGCGCGCTCGCATCATCGATGTCACACCGGGGCGAATCCGAGGTGCCATTGAGGAAGGTGCTGTCGCCATCGTTGCCGGGTTCCAGGGCGTCAGCCAGGACACCAAGGACGTCACCACCCTCGGCCGGGGCGGTTCGGACACCACAGCCGTGGCTCTGGCGGCGGCACTGGGTGCCGAGGTCTGTGAGATCTACACCGACGTCGACGGAGTGTTCACCGCCGACCCCCGCATCGTGCCGACGGCGCGTCGACTTCCCGTCATCACCTACGAGGAGATGCTCGAGCTTGCGGCCAACGGCGCCAAGGTGCTCCACCTGCGCTGTGTCGAGTACGCCCGTCGCTCCCGCCTTCCCCTGCACGTTCGGTCGTCGTTCAGTGACCGGCAGGGGACCTGGGTGGTCGAGGACGTGGCCATGCACGCCGAGCTGGCAGGACCCATGGCGGACGATCCGTCACGACGAGAGGGCGAGACCGTGGAGCAGCCGATCATCTCCGGTGTGGCACACGACCGGGGCGAGGCCAAGGTCACCGTGGTGGGCGTACCGGACAAGCCTGGTGAGGCGGCCCTGATCTTCGAGACGATCGCCGACGCACACATCAACATCGACATGATCGTGCAGAACGTGTCGGCGGCATCGACCGGGCTCACCGACATCTCCTTCACCGTCCCCAAGACCGACGGGAATCGCGCAATCTCCGCACTGTCGGCGCGCCAGAGCGAGATCGGGTTCGACGGTCTGGAGTACGACGACCAGATCGGGAAGGTGTCGCTCGTCGGTGCCGGAATGCGCACCCACCCCGGGGTGTCGGCGCAGTTCTTCCGCGCGCTGTCCGACGTGGGCGTCAACGTCGAGATGATCTCGACGTCGGAGATCCGCATCTCCGTCGTGACACGGATTGACGAGCTGGACGCCGCGGTGGCTGCCGTCCACTCGTCGTTCGGGTTGGACGCCGACCGTCCGGAGGCGGTCGTCTACGGCGGGAGCGGACGATGAGCAGACCCACACTCGCAGTCGTCGGTGCGACCGGCGCCGTCGGCACTGTCATGCTCGAGCTGCTCAGCACCCGGGCTGACGTGTGGGGCGAGATCAGGCTCGTGGCGTCGCCGCGCTCCGCAGGCAAGAAGCTGGTCGTGCGAGGCGAGGAGGTCGAGGTCGTCGCGCTTGCGCCTGAGGTGTTCGACGGCGTCGACGTCGCAATGTTCGACGTCCCCGATGAGGTGTCGGCGCAGTGGGCGCCGGTTGCTGCTGCTCGCGGGGCGGTCGCGGTCGACAACTCCGGTGCGTTCCGGATGGATGACGATGTTCCACTGGTCGTTCCCGAGGTCAACCCGGACGCCGCCGGCCGGCGGCCCCGGGGGATCATCGCCAACCCCAACTGCACGACGCTGTCGATGATCGTGGCGTTGGGTGCGCTGCACCGTCGGTACGGCCTGCGCGAGCTCGTCGTCGCCTCGTACCAGGCAGCATCCGGGGCCGGCCAGAGCGGGATCGACACCCTGTACGCGCAGTCGCAGAAGGTGGCGGCAGCCGGTGACACCGTCGGCCAACGGCCCGGCGACCTGCGCAAGACCGTGGGCGACCTGGGTCCGTTCCCCGCACCGTTGGCGATGAATGTCGTTCCCTGGGCTGGCTCGGTGAAGGATGCCGGTTGGAGCAGCGAAGAGCTGAAGGTGCGCAACGAGTCCCGCAAGATCCTCGGGCTGCCCGACCTTCGAGTGTCGGCCACGTGTGTGCGCGTGCCGGTCGTCACGACCCACTCGCTGGCCGTTCACGCCGTCTTCGAGGTGCCCGTCGACCAGGCCGAGGCCCAGCAGCTGCTTCGTGAGGCCGAGGGAGTCTTGGTGGTCGACGACCCTGAAGCAGGAGAGTTCCCGACCCCGAACGACGCTGTCGGCACTGACCCAACCTGGGTCGGGCGGATCCGAGTTTCACTCGACGACCCCAAGGCACTTGACTTGTTCGTTTGTGGGGACAACCTCCGCAAGGGGGCCGCGCTGAACACCGCACAGATCGCCGAGCTCGTCGCCGCCGAGCCTCGCTGACTGGTGTCGCGTCCCACACGTGGGGCGCCACTGCGCGGAGCGCCCCACGTGTGAGACATCACATGGTCGGGGTGGCGGGATTCGAACCCACGACCTCTTCGTCCCGAACGAAGCGCGCTACCAAGCTGCGCTACACCCCGGTGCCGTTTCCGGTCGTCGACCTCGACGGCCCGGCGAGTCTAGCCGAGCCCCGGCCCGCCCCCGAATCGGGCTGCGCGTGCGTTCGCGTCAGTCGCGGGGGACGAGCGTGAGCAGTGTGGCCTCGGGCCGGCAGGCGAATCGCACCGGCGTGTACGGAGAGCAGCCCAGTCCGGCGGAGACGTGCAGCCAGCTCTGGTCGCTCGACCCGGCGACCCGGCTGAGACCCTTCGCCTGGCGCACCGGCAGGTCGCAGTTGGTGACCAGTGCGCCCCAGCCGGGGACGCACAGCTGTCCGCCGTGGGTATGGCCGGCCAGGACCAGGGGCACGCCGTCGTTGGCCATCGCCTTCACGACTCGACGGTAGGGAGCGTGGGTGACACCGATGGACAGGTCGGCGGTCGGGTCGACGGTTCCGCCCACCTCGTCGTAGCGGTCTCGACGCAGGTGTGGGTCGTCGACGCCGACCAGCTCGATCGTGCGGTGACCCACTTTCAGCGTCGTGCGGGCGTTGTCCAGGTCGAGCCAGCCGGAGGCTGTCAGCCCGTCGCGAAGATCGGTCCACGGCAGCGGGCGTCCGTACACACGCGGCAAGGCGGGGTTGAAGTACCGCACCGGGTTCTTCAGCACCGGGCCGTAGTAGTCGTTGGAGCCCATGACGAAGGCGCCTGGGGTGTCCAGCAGAGGTTCGAGGGCGTCGAGGACCCACGGGACCGCGTCGGTGTGCGCCAGGTTGTCACCGGTGTCGATGACGAGGTCCGGCTCGAGTGCGGCGAGACGGCGTACCCACTCGCGTTTGGCCACCTGGTCCGGAGTCAGATGCAGATCGCTCAGGTGCAGCACCCGCAGCGGGCGCTCGCCGGCAGCGAGCACGGGCACGTCGAAGCGCCGAAGCGTGTACTGCCGCGCCTCCCACAGGCTGTAGGCCAGACCGATCCCGGCGGAGGCGACCATGGCCGCCGTGAACGACCGGATGTGAGACATGGTGGGATTCTCTCACCCTGTGCTCGGTCCCTCGACGGGCAATACTCGATGTCGACCCGTCCGCCGGTGGGGGAGACTGGATCCATGACCTCCCTGAAGGAACAGCTGCAGGCGGACCTGACCACGGCGATGAAGTCCCGCGACGAGCTCACCACAGCCACGCTGCGGATGGCGCTGACCGCGGTCACCAACGAAGAGGTGTCGGGGAAGCAGTCGCGAACGCTCACCGACGACGAGGTCATGGCCGTCCTTCGACGTGAGATCAAGAAGCGCAAGGAGGCCGGTCAGGCCTTCGCCGACGCCGGTCGAGAGGAGTCCGCGGCACGCGAGGCCGACGAGGCCGGCGTCCTCGAGGCCTACCTGCCGTCCCAGCTCACCGACGACGAGCTCACGACCCTGGTCGCCGAAGCTGTGGCGTCGGTCGACACGTCGGGCCCGCACGCGATGGGGGTCGTCATGAAGACGGTCACCCCGATGGTGGCCGGTCGGGCCGACGGGGGCCGGGTCGCCGCTGCGGTACGGGCGGCGCTTGCCAGCTGACCGCGTGGTTCTGCGGCTCAGCCGTTCCCGTTCCCCTTGCCGTTCCCGTTCCCCTTGCCGTTCCCGTTCCCCTTCCCGTTCCCGTTGCCGTTCCCGTTCCCGGTCGTGGGGCTGGGCGAGGTGCTCGACGACGCCGAGGGCTTGGCCGACGGAGACTTGGTGGTGGGCGACGGCGCCGGGGCAGGCGGTTGGCCGTTGCTGAGGAAGATCGTGACCGACGTGTCGGAGATCGTTGCACTGCCGGAGCCGGGCGAGGTGTACGCGACGGTCCCCTTGGCTTGGTAGCTGTTGACGGTGCTGGGGGAGATGATTCCGTTCAGCCCGACCTTCTGCAGCTGGTTCAAAGCATCCGACGGTGACAGACCTGCCAGGTAGGGGACCGAGACCTGCAGACCGAGGATGGCGGCAGGGTCGGCGGGTACGAAGGACGTCGGCGAGGTGTTGGCGAGTGCGCCGAGCATCGCCTGCTGCCAGATCGGCCCAGGCAGGTCACGGCCGTGGACGACCGAGTAGTACTGACCGTTGATGTAGACGTCGCGCAGGGGGTACTCGAACGGTCCGCGTGGGTCGGACACCGTGGCCGCTGCGGCCAGGTCGGGGGTATACCCGACGAACCACACGGCGGCATTGGTGTCGATGGTGCCGGTCTTGCCGCCCGCGGGGCGGTTCAGCGACATGCCGTACCCGGTGCGATAGGGGTTCGGGCCGTCGATGACGCCGGCCAGAACGCTGTTGACCGCGTCGGCAACGGGCTGGTCAACCACCTGCTTGCAGTGGCTCTCCGGCGCGGCAACGATCTCGTTCTTCTCGTTGCGCACCTGGGTGATCGGCCGCGGCTGGCAGTACAGCCCGCGAGCCGCGAAGGTGGCGTAGGCGTTGGCCATGGTCAACGGAGCCACCTCGTCGGTGCCCAACGTGAACGACGGGTTCATGCCGATGGGTGATCCATCGGTGCGATGGACACCCAGACGCTTGGCCATGTCGACGGCCGAACAGACGCCGATCTTCTTCTCGAGCTCGCTGAAGAAGGTGTTGACCGACAGCTCGGTACCGCTGCGCATGTTGTAGGTGCCACCGCGGCTGATCGTGGAGTTGCCGACCGGCCCCCATGCACTCAGCGGGTTGCCCGAGCAGTCGGTGAACGTCCCGTAGGGGTAGGTCGTGACGAGTGGCGCGTACAGCGACGTCGTGAGTGGCAGGCCCTTCTCGATGGCGGCGGCGAGCGTGAAGGCCTTGAAGGTCGATCCTGCACTCCAGCCGATCGGGCTGCCGTTCTGCTGTGCGTCGACGTTGTAGTTGACGAACGTGCCGTACTTGCCGTTGCCGTACCTGCGGTTCTGAGCCATGGCGACGACATTCCCGGACCCCGGAGTCACCATCGTGATGGCTGCGACCTTGCCGTCGCTGGCACTGGCCGGGACCTTGCTGTTCACGGCGGCCTGTGCGGCGCGCTGGGCGACCGGGTCGAGCGTGGTGCGCAATGTGATGCCCCCGCGCATGAGCATCGCTCGACGGTCGGCCCGGGTCTGGCCGTACTGGTCGTCGTTCAAGAAGCTGGTCAGCACGTAGTCGCAGAAGAACGGGGCCCTTGAGGAGATGCAGCCGTTGCCGGCGATCTGCGGGTCCAGGATGCGCTTGACGGGCTTGGCTTCCGCATGAGCCTGTTGTCGCTGAGTGATCATGTGCTCGTCGACCATGCGTCCGAGCACCAGAGACCGCCGCGCCTGGTTGGCCGCAGGGGCCTGAAGCGGGTCGTACGCGGTCGGGTTCTGGACGATCCCCGCCAGGGTTGCGGCCTGCGCGATGGTGAGCCTCGAGGCATGGGTGGAGAAGTACCGTCGGGCGGCAGCCTCGACTCCGTAGGCACCGGCTCCGAAGTACGCGATGTTGAGGTACCCCTCGAGGATCTGCTGCTTGGTCCAGCGTTGCTCCAGGCCCAGGGCCAGGCGCATCTCGCGGATCTTGCGGCTCAGCGTCTGGGCGCTCGCGGCTTCTCGCTCGGCCTTGGTCTGTGCGGTCAGGGCCAGCACGTTCTTCACGTACTGCTGGGTCAGGGTCGAGCCACCCTGGGTGACACCGCCTGACTGGGAGTTGACGACGAGCGCACGCAGCGTGCCGCGGAGGTCGACCCCGTTGTGCTGGTAGAACCGCGCGTCCTCGATGGCCACGATGGCGTCTTGCATGTGTGAGGAGATCTTGGTGATCGGGACGTAGATGCGGTTCTGCTGGTAGAACCGCGCGATCACGCTTCCGTCGGCGGCGAGCATCGTGGAGCGCTGGGGGAGCACCGGCGACTGCAGGACGCCGGGCAGGGCGGAGAAGGACTCCGCACCTCGCTGGGCGCTGACCCCCATGAGCCCCACGGCAGGCAGTGCGAGCCCGGCGACCAGCACGCCGCACAGCACGCTCAGGCCCGCGAACAGGCCGATACGCGCGGCGGCGCCGCGGGCGGGGGAAGTCACTGGACCAGGGTAGTCGGGTCGGCCGGGTGGAGCCGACCGCTGCGGCTGCTCCGTTGGTGACATCTCGGCAGCAGCCTGTCCGGACCTGGTGACGCTGTGTGTCCATAGCCTGTCTGGGCCACTCAGATTCGCCCGTTCGGACCTGTCGAGCCCTGGCCCGGCACCCTTACCGTTCCGATCACACGCCGTGACCATGGAGGGTGGACCACGGGGGTGAGGCCATCGATGGGTCACGCTGAGTAGCACGCCAGGCTCGGCGCGAAGGGATCGGTTCGACGGCCGGCGAGCAAGGGGGCGAATGGCATGGCATGGATCGAGGACTGGTCGGCTCAGGCGGCCTGTCGGGCGACCGACCCGGACGCACTGTTCGTCCAGGGGGCGGCACAAAACCGCGCGAAGATGGTGTGCCAGGGGTGTCCGGTACGGACCGAGTGCCTGGCCGACGCTTTGGACAACTCCATCGAGTTCGGTGTGTGGGGCGGCATGACCGAGCGTGAGCGCCGGGCGTTGCTGCGCCGAAGGCCCAACGTCACGTCGTGGCGGCGGCTGCTCGAGGTCGCCCTGACCGACTTCGAGCGGACCGAAGAGCTCGAGCCGGCAGTCGGCTAGCCCGCCGGTTCCTGCGCGAGGTCGGCGGCGACCGCCCGCAGCCCGGCTACGTCGTGGACGTCGCCAGCCAGGGCCGTGGCGGTGGCGACCGTCACGCCCGGGTGCGCCCGCCTGAACCGCTCGAGCAGGTGCCGTTCCCGTGCGACAACGCGCATCCGGTCGGCGTGCAACCCCAGCAGCGACGCTGTCAGCGCGTGGTCACCTGACCGGGTCAGCGCCTCAGCGGCTCCGGCTGCGCGGTCGGCCGAGAGCTCGACCGCCCCGGTGCGGTGGGCGCGGTTCAGGACGAGCCCGGCCAGGGGCATGGAGTCGGACTGCAGTCGCTCCACGAAGTACGACGCCTCACGCAAGGCGTCCCGCTCGGGCGCGGCCACGACCACGAACGACGTGCCCTCGGCCTGAAGCAGCGAGTACGTGACCTCGGCCCGCTCTCTGAAGCCGCCGAACACCGAGTCGAGCCCCGCCACGAGGGTCTGCAGGTCGTTGAGCAGCTGGGCGCCCAGGATCTTGGTGAGGGCTCCGGACACGATCCCGAACCCGGCGCCGAGCATGCGCAGGTAGGCGCGACCGCCTGCCCTCGCGGGCACGGTCAGCAGCCGGATGAAGCGGCCGTCGAGGAAGGAGCCGAGCCGTTGAGGAGCGTCGAGGAAGTCCAGGGCCGACCGGCTCGGTGGCGTGTCGACGACGATGAGGTCCCACTGGTCGTCGGCCAACGACTCGCGGTGCAGCTGCCCCAGCTTCTCCATCGCCATGTACTCCTGCGTGCCGGCGAAGCTGCTCGACATCGACTGGTAGAGCGGGTTGTCGAGGATCTGCTGGGCGCGCAGAGGGTCGGCATGCTGTTCGACGATCTCGTCGAACGTCCGCTTCATGTCCAGCATCATGGCGAACAGGGCACCGCCCTTCTTGTCGCCGATGCCGCGGACCCGGCGGGGGGTGTTGTCCAGCTCGTGGAGCCCGAGTGACTGCGCGAGGCGGCGGGCGGGGTCGATCGTCAGCACGCACACCCGGCGTCCGCGTTCAGCGGCTCGCACGCCCAGTGCGGCCGACGTCGTTGTCTTGCCGACGCCGCCGGACCCGCAGCACACGATGATGTGCGTCGACGGGTCGTCCAGAAGTGCGTCGACGTCGAAGAACGCCGCGCTGCTCATGACACACCCTGGGCGTTCAGCGCATCGGCGAGCTCGTACAGGCTCGACAGGTCGATGCCGTCGGCGAGCCAGGGCAGCTCGAACAGCGGGCGTTCCAGCGCCTTGAGCGCCTTGAGCTCCTGGCGTTCCAGCATGACGCGCTGGGAGTGCTCACCGGCCTCGGCGAGCAGGGCCTCGACGATGTGCGGTGCATGTCCGATCCCGGCGGCGTCGAGTCCTGCAGCGACCTCGAGCTGGTCGAGGGTGCCCTTGCGTGCCTGCTGCAGCGACGTGCCCTTGAGCATCGGCGGTCGCATCATGTTCACGAAGACGGCGCCAACGGGGAGACCGGCCGCCCGAAGCTCCGCGACACCGTCGGTGGTCTCCTGGGTGGGCATCTCCTCGAGCACGGTCGCCAGGTGGACCGCAGTGCGCGGAGATCGAAGCAGTCCCATGATGGCGTCGGCCTGTCGTTTGATCGGTCCCACTTTCGCAACTCCCGCGACCTCGCTGTTGACGTTGAGGAACCGGGTGATCCGACCCGTCGGCGGCGCGTCGAGCACCACGGCGTCGTAGGTCGGCTCCTTGTCGTGCTGTCGACGTACGGCCTCGTACGCCTTGCCGGTCAGCAGGACGTCGCGGACCCCAGGGGCTACCGTCGTGGCGAACTCGACCATGCCGATCTTCTTCAACGCCTTGCCGGCCCTCCCGAGGTGGTAGTACATGTCGAGGTACTCCAACAGCGCGGCCTCGGCATCGACCGACAGTGCCAGGACGTCGCCGCCGTTGCGCGCCACCGCGACCTTGCGCTCCTCATAGGGGAGCGGCGGGACGTCGAACAGCTGCGCGATCCCCTGCCGCCCTTCCACCTCCATGAGCAGCACCTGCTGGCCATCGGCAGCCAGAGCCAGGGCCAGTGCCGCCGCGACCGTGGTCTTGCCGGTGCCGCCCTTCCCGGTGACGATGTGCAGCCGAACGCCGCGCAGGCCAGCACCGGGCTGGTTCGGGCGTGGTGGGGTCACACTCGCACCCTAGCCACGTCCGAGGCCGCGCTAAGGTGCGGCCATGGCCACCTGGGAGTACGCGACCGTGCCGCTGCTGGTCCACGCGACCAAGCAGATCCTCGACACGTGGGGCGAGGACGGCTGGGAGCTCGTGCAGGTCGTGCCTGGCCCCAACCCCGAGCAGCTGGTGGCCTACCTCAAGCGTCCCAGAGCCTGACGAGGAGTCCGATGAGCACGCCCGAAGAGCGCCTCGCCGCACTGGGGCTTTCCGTCCCCGAGGTCGTCAAGCCGCTGGCCGCCTACGTCCCGGCCGTCCGCAGCGGTTCCTACGTCTACACCTCCGGCCAGCTCCCCATGGTCGACGGAGCCATGACTGTCACCGGCAAGGTAGGTGACGAGGTGACCCCCGAGCAGGCCAAGGCCCTGGCCAGACAGTGCGCGCTCAACGCCCTGGCCGCCGTCCGGTCGGAGATCGGCGAGCTCTCACTGGTCACACGGGTCGTCAAGGTCGTCGGCTTCGTCGCGAGTGCTCCTGACTTCACCGGTCAGCCCGGTGTGGTCAACGGCGCCAGCGAGCTGCTCGGCGAGGTCTTCGGAGACGCCGGCGTTCATGCGCGCAGCGCCGTCGGCGTTGCGTCGTTGCCGCTCGATGCGCCGGTCGAGGTCGAGATCATCGTCGAGGTCGGCTGAGCCGGTTGGCGGCTCCTGTCGTGACGGTTCCGGTTCGTGACGCGGCCACGGTCGTGGTGCTGCGCGATGGTCCCGACGGGCCCGAGGTCTGGTTGCAGCAGCGGTCGACGTCATTGGTGTTCGCCGCCGGGATGCACGCGTTTCCTGGCGGCGCGGTGGATCCTGACGACGCCGCTGCCGATCTCGCCGGCGCCGACGTCGCGTCCCACGCACGAGTCTGGGGCGACGACGTCGTACGGTCGGCGTCCTTCCTTGCCGCCGCCGTACGCGAGACGTTCGAGGAGTGCGGCGTGCGGCTCCACCCTCCGGACCTGAAGCCGTGGGCGCGCTGGATCACTCCGCCTGGTCCACCTCGTCGCTTCGACGCGCGGTTCTTCGTGACGCGGCTTCCGGACGGGCAGGTTGCCCGTCCGCTGACCGGCGAGGTTGCCCTCGCGCACTGGGTCGTCGTCCGGTCCGCTGTCGACCGACACGCGTCCGGGGATCTTCCTATGTGGCCTCCGACCATCACGACCCTCACCGAGCTGGTGCCGTTCGACGACGTCGCAGCCGTTCTGCGCGCCGCCCCCCCGACGGTCACGGCGGTCACCGAGTGAGCGACTCCCCCTTCGACGTCCGCCCGGGCAGCGACTCGCCGCGCGCTCACCTCGTGCGGGCGGACAACCCAAGTGCGATGACGCTGGACGGGACGAACACCTGGATTCTCGCCGAGCCCGGCGCCGCCCGCTGTCTCGTGGTCGACCCCGGGCCGGCCGACCCGTTGCACCTGGTCGCGTTGGTCGAGACCCTGGCAGCCCTGCAGCTGGAACCGGCGCTGGCGGTCGTGACCCATGGGCACCCCGACCACAGCGGCAACATCGACGCCTTCGTGGCCGCGACCGGGGCGCCGGTCCGTGCCCTGGACGACAGGTGGTGCCGCGGGACCGTGCCCCTGGTCGACGGTGACTCCTTCGACGTGGACGGGCTGACGGTGCGGGTGCTGGCGACGCCGGGACACACACGTGACTCGTTGTCGTTGCACCTCCCCGACGATGCGGCACTGGTGACGGGCGACACCGTGCTGGGCCGCGGAAGTGCGCTCGTGGCCCACCCTGACGGCCGCCTCGACGACTACCTCTCGTCGCTGCGGCGGCTGCGCGCGGTCGCGGCAGCAGGTCACGCGATCCACCTGCTGCCCGGACACGGCCCTCAGCTGGACCAGCCGCTGCGGGTGATCGACGTGCTCCTGGCCCACCGGCTGAGCCGGCTCGACCAGCTGCAGGCGGCGATCGAGTCCGGTGCGGAGACCGTCGAGCAGATCGCTGCTGCGGTGTACGGCATGCCAGGGCCCGGACTCCACGATGCGGTGCTCGCCCAGGTGCGGGCACAGCTGGTGTTCTTGGCCGGCCGCGGCGTCTTGCGCGCGGGCGAGGCGCTCGCGCGGGGCTAGACGAGCACCTGGTGTCCTGACCAGGCCATCGGGGACACGCCCCCGGTCAGCCGGCGCGACGAATGAGTCGGTCGACGTCGAGCAGGACGACGGCCCGGGCCTCGAGCCGAAGCCACCCCCGCTGCGCGAAGTCGGCCAGGGCCTTGTTCACCGTCTCGCGTGAGGCACCCACCAGCTGAGCGAGCTCCTCCTGGGTGAGGTCGTGGGCCACGAGGATCCCACCGTCGACCGGCGTCCCGAACTTCTCCGACAGCTCGAGAAGGGCCTTGGCGACCCGACCGGGGACGTCGCTGAAGACGAGGTCTGACATGGCCTCGTTGGTGCGGCGCAACCGCTGGGCCAGCGCCTGCAACAGCTCTTCGGCGACCTCGGGCCGGCCGGTCAGCCACGGGCGGAGGTCGCGTTGCCCGAGACCGAGCAGGACGACGTCGGTCAGCGCGGTGGCCGTCGATGTGCGGGCGCCGGGGTCGAACAAGGAGAGCTCGCCGAACATCTCGCCGGGACCGAGGACGGCGAGCAGGTTCTCGCGCCCGTCGACGGAGGTCTGGCCGAGCTTGACCTTGCCCTCGACGATGATGAACAGCCGGTCACCGGGCTCGCCCTCGGTGAAGATGGCGGTTCCGCGGGCCACGCGTGCGGAGGTCATGGAGGCCCTCAGGGCCTGTGCGGCCCCCTCGTCGAGTGCGGCGAACAAGGCGGTACCGCGTACGACGTCGTCGTCCACACGTCCTCCTGGCGAGACGGGACCCCACCGGCCCGGTTGGAAGGTCGGCGGGGGACGGGCAGGTCCAGTCTGCCGTGGCCAGGCTCACTCGGCCACCGAGTCAGCGCGGAAGCAGGCCGACCGGGTCCGCGTCGCCGGGCCGCAGCGGAAGGGCGGACAGGCACAGGGTCGGCTCCTCGCGGTAGCGCGCGATGAGCTCACCGGTCGCCCGGCTCAGCCTGCGGTGCAGCGCGGCCCGGTAGGCGGAGAGCTGGAGCTCGGCGAAAGCCAGGTCTCGCCGGATCGCGGCGCGTGACTCCTCGTCCTGGGGGTCGGCCTCCCTGGCCCACAGCTCGTTCAGGTCGGGCAGAGGCGGGACGTCGTCGACCGGGAGCACCTCGATCAGGGCCTGCCGACCCAGACCGACCCGGGTCTCGCTCAGGGCCTGGCCCAGCCGCTCCAGCCGCACGAGGTCGGGCTGCTTGCTGAGCTCGAGCAGGTCCATCCGGGCCTGGATCAGTCGCCGCCAGTACGACACGCGGCCTTCCTCGGACGTCAAGGCCACTCGGTAGCCACGCAACGCGTTGAGGGACAGGTGGGCGAACTCGTCGCTGCGCTGTGGAACCTCTCGCTCGGCGCCGCGGGTCTTCCCCCGCTCGCCGGTGCGTGTCGTCATGCGGCGTCCTCTCTCATCGTCTCTGCCGGTGTCGTCGGGTGGAGCCATACCCTTGAGGGTGCGTCACCCGGACGGTGGACCCCCGGTCGGCCCGCCTACGCTTGCCGGGTGCCTTCCTCACGTGCCTTCTCCGCGGGGGAGGAGACGCACACCGCACGGGTCCGGCGCGCTCGCAAGATCGACCGGGTTCTGGCTCAGACCTACCCCGACGCCCGCTGCGAGCTGGACTTCCGGTCGCCCCTCGAGCTCCTGGTGGCCACGATCCTGTCCGCCCAGTGCACGGACAAGCGGGTCAACCTGGTGACGCCGGAGCTGTTCGCCCGGTACCGCACCGCAGCCGACTACGCCGGCGCCGACCGGGCCGAGCTCGAGACCATGATCACGTCCACGGGCTTCTTCCGGGCCAAGGCCAACTCGCTCATCGGACTCGGGCAGGCCCTCTGCGACACCTACGGCGGAGAGGTGCCCGCCAAGCTCGCCTCGTTGGTGACCCTGCCGGGAGTCGGACGCAAGACAGCGAACGTCGTGCTCGGCAACGCGTTCGGCGTCCCGGGGATCACCGTCGACACCCACTTCGGGCGCCTGGCGCGGCGCCTGGGGTGGACGACCGAGACCGACCCCGTCCGGGTCGAGGCCGAGGTCGGTGCTCTGTTCGCCCGCAAGGACTGGACCGAGCTGTCGCACCACCTGATCTGGCACGGCCGCAGGAGGTGCCACGCACGCAAGCCCGCGTGTGGAGCGTGCCCGGTGGCCCGGTGGTGCCCGTCCTACGGTGAAGGTCCGGTCGACCCCGACGTGGCGGCCGCGCTGGTCAAGGACGTGCCGTGACCGCACGCGCGGGCTGCCGGCGGATCGGCCGGACGGCCCTTCGGCTGCTCCGGCACCGCCCGTCTGCCTGCCGGCTCGCTCCCTGGCTGGTCGGTTTCACGTTCGCTCTGACGGTCGCGACGTCTGTCTCGGGGTGCGGCTCGAGCGGTGCCGGAACCCCGGTCACCCCGGGCGCGGGGGACACCCCGCCCGCCCTGGCCACGGTCCCGGCCGGGTCCTCCGACCCGTCCCTGGTCGCAGCCGCCGGCCTCGACCGCTGTCCCACCACCAGCGGCGCCGCGGCCGTCGACCACGGGCTGCCCGACGTCACCCTCGCGTGCCTGGCCGACGGACCGCCCGTGCGGCTGTCCGGACTGCGCGGCCGGCCGACCCTGGTCAACATCTGGGCGTCCTGGTGCGGCCCCTGCCGCGGTGAGCTGCCGATGCTCCAGCGGGCCGACGACGCGGGACTGCGAGTCCTCGGGGTCGACCTGCTCGACCACCCGGACGCGGCGCTGGCCACCCTGGAGGCGCTGGACATCACCTACCCGTCGGTGCAGGACCCGGGCGGGAGCCTGCGGGCCGAGCTCGGCCTGGTCGCGACTCCCACCACCTTGTTCGTCGCTCCCGATGGGCAGATCGTGCACGTGAAGCTCGGAGCCTTCGGCAGCGACGCCGAGCTGGCTGCAGCTGCCGGTCGCTACCTCGGTGTCGACCTGCCATGACGGCTCAGCGTCGTCCGCCTGCCTGGCTCGACCCGCTGCTCGACGGTGTGGCCGGGATCAGCGCGTCTGACCTCACCCGCTTCGTCCCCCCGGATGGAGCGGCCCGACGCTCGGCCGTGCTCATCGCCTTCGGCGACGGCGAGCAGGGCCCTGACGTCCTGCTCATCGAACGGGCCCACGACATGCGCAGCCACGCCGGTCAGCCTGCGTTCCCCGGTGGGGCGGTCGACCCCACCGACGACGGACCGGTGGCGGCCGCCCTTCGTGAGGCGGCCGAGGAGACCGGGCTGGACCCGCGCGGTGTCGAGGTCGTGGCCGTGCTGCCCGACCTGTACCTGCCGCCGAGCGACTTCGTCGTGACGCCGGTCATCGGCTGGTGGTGGGCACCGTCGCAGGTGGGGCCGTTGGACCCGGCCGAGGTCGCCTCGGTCCACCGGGTCCCACTGTCGGTGCTGACCGACCCCCGCCACCGCTACCGGGTGCGGCATCCCAGTGGTTTCGTCGGACCGGCTTTCGAAGTCCACGGCCTCGTCGTGTGGGGCTTTACCGGGGGTTTGCTCGATCGGCTGGTCTACTTGGCAGGGTGGGAACAGGAGTGGGACCGCGACGACGTGCGCGACCTGACGATCGGATGAGAGGAGACTCACGATGAACGTGGTCGACCTCTTCCTGGTCGTGGCCATCCTGCTGTTCGCCTTCATCGGATGGCGGCGCGGCTTCGTGTACGGCCTGCTGTCCCTCGCCGGCTTCCTCGTCGGTGCCGGGCTGGGGCTGTGGCTCACACCCCGCCTCGTCGGGACCTGGGACCCGGGTCTGGGCCGGGCCGTGGCGGCCATCGTGATGGTGTTCTTGTTCGCGACGCTGGGCCAGGTCGCGGTCGGGTTCTTCGGACGCCGGATCAAGGAGGCCGTCACGTGGCGCCCCGCCGTCGTCCTGGACTCCTCGTTCGGCGCCGTGCTGTCGGTCGTCTCCATGCTGCTCGTGGTGTGGCTCGTGGCCACGGTGGCCGTGCACTCCGGACGCAGCGACCTCACCCGCGAGGTCCGCTCGTCCTACGTCCTGGGCGTGGTCGACACCGTCCTCCCGGACGCAGCGAACCGGGCGACCGGGCAGATCCAGGCCCTGGTCGACGGGTCGGGGTTCCCCGACGTCTTCTCGGGGCTGGGACCCGAGCCGGTCAAGCCGATCGCCAAGCCCGACGCCGCGATCGTCCACAGCCAGAAGGTGGTCATGGCCACCGCCAACACGGTCAAGGTGTCCGGGATCGCCCAAGGGTGCGGCCGCGGGCTCGAGGGGTCGGGGTTCGCTTTCGCCCCAGGACGGGTGCTGACCAACGCTCACGTCGTCGCGGCCGTGGACAAGCCGATGGTCAGCATGCCCGGGAACGGTCCGGCGTTCCCGGCCACCGTCGTGTACTTCGACCCCGAGCTGGACGTCGCCGTCCTCGACGTGCCGGGGCTCAAGGCGCAGCCGCTCCCGTTCGGGCTCGACGTGAACCGCGGCGAGGGCGTTGCCGTGGTCGGCTACCCCGAGAACGGACCGCTCGACGCGCAGGCCGGTCGGGTGCGCAACGTCTTGATGGCGCAAGGGCACGACATCTACGGCCACGGCACCGTCGTCCGCGAGGTCATCTCGATGAGGGCGCTCGTGCGGCCGGGCAACTCAGGTGGGCCGGTCCTCAACAGCCACGGGCACGTCGTCGGCGTCGTGTTCGCAGCCTCGCTGGACGACGCGTCGACCGGTTATGCGATGACGGCAGACCAGGTGTCCAAAGCCGTCGCGGCCGGGGTGGCGGCTCAGGGTGCCGTCGACACCGGTGCCTGCGCCTGACGCGTCAGGCCGTCAGCTGCTTCGCGACCTCGACCCACTGGTCGATGTCGACGGGGGTGGGTGCTTGTGCGTTGGCGGTGGCCGCCGAGCCAGCCTCGCGCAGGGTTTGCTCTCCCCGCTGCACCAGGCGTACGGCACCCACCCGGTTGCCGCGCTGCGCATGGGTCACCGCGACCATCAGCTGGGCGAGCCCGCGCCACACGGCCCGGGACCTGTCGTCGTCGGCGTTCTTCCAGGCGGCCTCGAAGACCTCGTGGGCCGCGAAGGCGCGGCCCTCGTCGAGCAGGCGCTGGGCCATTGCCACGGTCTCGTCGTCGGACAGGTGCAGGTCGTCGGGGACCGGCTCGACCCCGGTCGACCCCGGCTGCAGCAGTCGCCCCAGGGCGTCCCTGGGCCGGTCGTTTCGGGGGCGCCCGTCAGCACCTCTGGGGCGACTGGCGTCGGTGGGCGACATCGTGTGCGGTGGCCGTCGAGGAGTCAGTCGGAGAAGCCGTGGGCGGAGTCGGCGACGTCCAGCCACTTGAGAACCTCGGTGTCGAAGCGGTCCGGGGCCTCCTCGTGCGGGAAGTGCCCGACGCCGTCCAGCAGCCGCCATTCGTAGGGTCCGGTCACGTACTGGTCCGAGCCTTGGGCACTCGCGGGCAGCAGCCAGCGGTCCTGGTCACCATGGACCTGCAGCACCGGGGCCTTGATGGGGGAACGCATCGCGGAGGCGTAGCGGATGCCGTCGGGCCTCGGCGCGGAGCGGACCGCCCACCGGTAGTACTCCATGGCGCAGTACGCGGTGTTGCCGACCTGCATGGCCTGTCGGTAGAACGTCGACGTCGCTGCGTCGGGCCACCCGGGTGCCGACCATCGGTGCAGCAGCTCGTCGACCCGCCGGGCGTCGTCCTTGACCAGCATCCGTTCCGGGGCCCACGGCGACTGGAACACCAAGGACTGTGCGGACGCCGCGAGCTGTGCCGGCCGGCGCAGGACCGCGGAGCGCAGCCGTCGCGGGTGTGGAGCGGAGACGACGACGAGGGATGTCACAAGCTGGGGGTGCACGGCTGCGAGCGTCCACCCGATGGCCCCTCCCCAGTCGTGCCCCACGACGTGGGCGTGGTCGCTGCCGAGCGAGCGGATCACGGCCGCGACGTCGGCGGTCAGCGAGGGTGTGTCGTAGCCGCGGGGCGTGTGGTCGGTCGCGCCGTACCCCCTCAGGTCGAGGGCGACGACGCGGTACCCGGCGTCGGCGAAGGACACGAGCTGGTGGCGCCAGGCCCACCAGTTCTCGGGGAAGCCGTGGAGCATCAGGACGAGCGGCCCGTCGCCGGAGGAGGCCGCGTGGAAGCGCAGACCGTTCGCCGAGATCTCGCGGTGCTCCCACGGGCCCTCGACCAGGAGGTCGGACCGGTCGTAGGTCATGGCCCCGCAGGAGGAGTGGGTGAGGTGACGGGCTCAGCGGATCCGGTCTCAGGCTCGGGAGTCGACTCCGGAGCCGACCCGGGAGTCGACCCGGGGGCCGCCGGGACGGGGGGCTTGGGCTTGAGGCCGGTGAGGATCTGCTTGGTCTCCTCGGCCGCGGCCTGCGCCTGCTCGGGGCCGCGGGCCTTCTTCAGCTGCCGCACGGCGATGAACGCGATGATGACGGCGACCACCAGGTAGACGGCGGCGACGATGAGGAACGAGGCCCACAGGGGGAGACCGGTTCCGTCGCTGAGCCCGTACACGGCGGCCCAGGTGACCAGGATGCCGGTCATGGTCAGCAGCGCGACCGTGACAGCGAGCAGCCCGGCGCCGGTAGCGCCCCGCTTGGCCGACGCCGACATCTCGGCCTTGGCGAGCTCGATCTCCTCACGCACCAAGGTGCTGACCTGCTGCGCGAGCGAACTGACCAACTGGCCCATCGATGCGCGGTCGTCGCGCTTGGGCGTGCCGTTGGTGGTGGCCATGGGTGTCCTCCTCGTTGCTGCCCCCAGCATGGCGGATCGCATCGCCGCGTGGGTAACCCGGTCGGTCTGTCTGGCCGTCAGGTCGCCTCGGGCCCACCGCTGTCCGAGGACTCCAGCGCTTCGAGACGGCGGTAGACCCGGTCGCGAAGGCGCAGGACGACCACCGCGACAGCGGCCGCGGCCACCGAAGCCACCAAGATGGCGATCTTGACGTCGTCCAGGCGTGTGACGTCCTGGTCGAAGGCGAGCTCGGCGATGAGCAGCGACACCGTGAACCCGACACCGGAGAGCATGGCCAGACCGGCCATGTCGCGCCAGGAGAGGTCGTCGCTCAGCTCGGCCCGGGTGTAGCGGGCGGTCAGCCAGGAACCGCCGAACACTCCGACGAACTTGCCGACGAACAACCCGAGCACCACCCCGATGGCCGCGATGTCCCCGAGTGCGTCGTCGACCGACGAGATGCTCAGCGAGACGCCCGCAGACAGGAACGCGAAGACGGGCACCGCGAGGCCCGCCGACCACGGGCGCACGCTGTGCTCCAGGTGCTCGGCCGGCGATGTCGGCTCGTCGGGGTCGGGCCGGACCCGGGTGAGCAGCCCGAGGAGGACCCCGGCCACGGTCGCATGCACGCCGCTGGCGTGCATGAGCACCCATGCGACGACGGCAAGGGGGATCAGCAGCCAGGGGCTGGTGACGCGTTGGTGCTGCAGCAGCCACCACGCCGCCAGCGCGACCAGGGCCGCGACGAAGAAGGCGACGGAGAACGTGTCGGTGTAGAAGAGCGCGATCACCGTGATCGCCCCCATGTCGTCGACCACAGCCAGCGTCAGCAGAAACGCCCGAAGGCTCGCCGGAAGGTGGGACCCGGCCACGGCAAGCACCGCAAGGGCGAAGGCGATGTCGGTGGCCATGGGTACGCCCCAGCCGGCGCGGGCGGAGGACTGGCCACCGGCGACGGCGAGGTAGACCAGCGCCGGAACGACCATGCCGGCGACGGCGGCGACGACCGGGAGCACCGCCTGTGCCGGCTTGCGCAGACTCCCGACGACGAGCTCGCGCTTGAGCTCCAGGCCCGCCACGAAGAAGAAGATGGCCAGCAGCCCGTCGCTGGCCCAGGCCTGCAGGCTCAGGTCGAGATGCAAGGCGCTCGGACCGACGACGGCGTCCTTGAGCGACTCGTACCAGGCGCTGAGACCGGAGTTGGCCAGGACCAACCCGGCCAGGGCCGCGCCGAGCAGCAGGGCACCCCCCACGGTCTCCTGCCGCAGGACGTCGGCGAGGAACGTGCGCTCGGGGCGGGCCAGCCGCGGGAACACCGACGGTCGCTGGCTGCCGGGCCGCTCGCTGCTCGGCCGCTGGCTGCTCACTTGTCCACCCTATTCAGCGCCGATTGGCTCGCTCCGTGCGTGTGCGAGCTGGTAGTCGGGCGCGAGACGCACGGAGCGTGCCAATCGGAGGGCCAATCGGAGGGCCGTTCTGCGGGCCACTCTGCGAGCTACTCGGAGGACCCGGACCCCTCGCTGTCGCTCAGCTGGTGGTCGATCAGGTTCATGACGGTCGGGTCGGCCAGCGTTGTCACGTCGCCGAGGTCTCGGTGCTCGGCGACGTCGCGCAGCAGCCGACGCATGATCTTGCCCGAACGGGTCTTCGGCAGCTCCGCGACCACCATGATCTGGCGCGGCTTGGCGATCGGCCCGATCTCGTGGGCCACATGGGCCCGCAGGTCGGCCACGAGCTGTTCGCCGTGCGCCTCGTCGTCGGCCACGTGCCCGCGAACGATCACGAACGCCACGATGCCCTGACCCGTCATCGGGTCCGTGGCGCCGACCACGGCGGCCTCGGCGACCGACGGGTGCGACACCAGGGCCGACTCGACCTCGGTCGTGGAGATGCGGTGCCCGGACACGTTCATCACGTCGTCGACCCGACCCAGCAGCCACAGGTCGCCGTCGTCGTCCTTCTTGGCACCGTCGCCGGCGAAGTAGAAACCGTCGAAGCGCGACCAGTACGTCTGCCGGTAGCGCTCCTCGTCGCCCCAGATGCCGCGCAGCATGGCCGGCCACGGGTCGGTCAGCACGAGGTAGCCACCGCCGCCGTCGGGAACGGTTCGCGCTTGGTCGTCGATCACGTCGGCGCCGATTCCCGGCAGTGGCCGCATGGCCGAGCCCGGTTTCGTCGCGGTCACGCCGGGCAGCGGGGAGATCATGATGGCCCCGGTCTCGGTCTGCCACCACGTGTCGACGATGGGCGCGTGGTTGCCTCCGATGTGTTCGCGGTACCACATCCAGGCCTCGGGGTTGATCGGCTCACCGACCGAACCGAGCACGCGTAAGGAAGTCAGGTCGAACTGGTCGGGGATCGCGTCGCCCCACTTCATGAAGGTACGGATCGCCGTTGGTGCGGTGTAGAGGATCGAGACCTTGTACTTCTCGACGAGCTCCCACCAGCGCCCCTGGTGGGGGGTGTCCGGAGTGCCTTCGTACATGACCTGGGTGGCGCCGTTGGCGAGAGGTCCGTACACGATGTACGAGTGGCCAGTCACCCACCCGACGTCGGCGGTGCACCAGTAGACGTCGGTGTCGGGCTTGAGGTCGAAGACGTTGTAGTGGGTGTAGGCGACCTGGGTGAGGTAGCCACCTGACGTGTGCAAGATCCCCTTGGGCTTTCCTGTCGTTCCCGATGTGTAGAGGATGAACAGCGGGTGCTCGCTGTCGAACGACTGCGCCTCGTGGGTACCCGGCTGGCGGTCGACGACGTCGTGCCACCAGACGT
>JBAPUB010000313.1:0-2746 GCA_049282455.1 Actinomycetes bacterium | reverse complement strand
GGCGAACGCGCCCGAGATCGGGATCCACTTGCCGACCGAGAACGACAGGATCGCGGAGAACGTCCCGATCCAGATGAACACCAGGCCGAACAGGTAGAACCCCCACGTGGGCAGCGTGTTCCCGTTGTTGAAGAAGATCTCGTACGTGGCGATCGACAGGGTGGCCAGCGTTCCGCCGAACCAGACGGGGTTCGTGATCCAGTACAGGAAGTTGTTGACGGCCCCGACGTACCGACCGAACGCGAGGCGAGCCCACAAGTACGGACCGCCCTCCTCGGGGAACGCGGTTCCGAGCTCGGCGAACAGCAGGCCGCTCGGGATGAAGAAGACGACGCCGAGGATGATCAGCCAGCTGAAGGCCTCGGCCCCAGATGCGGCGATGGCGCCGATCGAGTCGACGCCGACCAGGGTGCAGATCGTGAAGAGCAGGATCTCGCGGCGGCCGAAGTGGCGTTGGAGATGGGCGGTCTCCTCGACGGCATCGCTGGTGAGGTCGAGCTCGCGAACCTCGGCTACCGACGGGATGTGGGGGGTTTCGCTCATGGTGCGGAACCGTAGCGGAGGGTCAGCCTCCTTGTAAGCCCCTCGACACCTGCTCGTTACCTTGGGCCGTCCCTGGAGCTGAGCAGGACCATGAGCCAGCGGACGGGCTGGGTCGAGACCGAGCGGGGCAGCCGCGAACATAGGTGTTGGTCGCTGCTGACCACGACGACCTCGCCCTCCGCCCGACGGACGACCTCGACGACGGCGTCGGCGCCTTCTGCGACGGTCGTGATGTCACGCATGACGATCAGACGGTCGTCCTCGGTGCGGGTGACCCGGCCGCGCAGCTTGACGAGCTCGACCAGCATGTCTGTGCCGTCCGTGATGCTGGCGACGTCGACGACGAGCGAGGCCGGCGTGGCTGCCACGAGGGGCCAGCTGCGCGAGAAGCCGGGGTGGAGGTCGAGGGCGCCCACCTGCTCGACCGGGTGCCAGCGCAGCTCGAGGCTCTCGTCGTTGGGGACCGTCGGAAGCGGTCGCCGTGCGTACGCGATGACCGTGTCGTAGGACCACGTCTCGTGGTCCTCTCGCTGTACCTCCACGACGGTGACGCGGCGGGTGTCGAGCCCGGCCTCCTCCCGCGCCTCGCGAAGCGCGGCCGCCGGTGCGTCCTCGTGGCTGTCTCGAGCGCCACCGGGGATGCCCCAAGTTCCGCCGTCATGGGTCCACTCGGCGCGATGCTGCATGAGCACGCACACCCGACCGGCATCGTCGACGGTGTAGAGGAGCAGCCCGGCCGCGCCGTGGAGACCCCAGTGACGGTGGCCCTGCGAGCACGCCACCCAGCCGTTGCCGTCACCGAGCATGTGGCGTCAGCGTGCGCTGGTGGGGATCTGTCCCATGCGGCCGGCCTGGAAGTCGTCGATCGCCTGGACGATCTCGGTCTTGGTGTTCATGACGAAGGGCCCGTAGTGCTCGATCGGCTCGCGGATGGGACGACCGCCGAGGAGCAGGACGTCGAGCACAGGGGTGTGCGAAGGCTGTTGGGCGTCTGCCGAGACCGTGAGTGCGTCACCGGGGCCGAACACGGCCATCTGGCCCTCTCGGACGGGTGTCGCCTCGAGCCCCACCTGGCCCCTGCCGGACAACACATAGACCAGGGCGTTGAACTCAGGCTCCCAGGGCATCTGGAGCCGGGCCCCCGGCTGCACGGTCGCGTGCGCGTAGGTGATGGGAGTCCAGGTGACGCCAGGCCCGCGCTGGCCGGCGAGCTCTCCGGCGATGAGCCGGACGACGGCACCACCGTCATCGCTCGCTAGCAGCGTGACGTTTCCGCGGCCGATGTCCTGGTACCGGGGCGTGGTCATCTTGTCGTGGCTGGGCAGGTTGACCCACAGCTGGATCCCGTGGAACAGCCCTCCGGACATGACCAGCGACTCGGGCGGGGTCTCGATGTGCAGGAGTCCGCTCCCTGCGGTCATCCACTGCGTGTCGCCGTCAGAGATGTAGCCGCCGCCGCCGGTGGAGTCGCGGTGCTCGAAGGCCCCGTCGATGATGTACGTGACGGTCTCGAACCCCCGGTGCGGGTGCCAAGGAGTGCCCTTCGGCTCGCCGGGTGCGTACTCGACGGCACCCATGTGGTCGAGGAGCAGGAACGGGTCGGTCACGCTCAGCGCCGTCCGCCCGGGGAAGGGTCGCCGAACCGGGAACCCTTCACCCTCGAAGGTCGACAACGCAGTGACGACGCCCGCGACCGGTCGCTGGACGGCGACGGCCTGATCAGGACGCGGGATGCGCGGGAGCACCATCAGGTCATCGGGAGTCACGGCTGGCATGTCGCTCACCTCGGTCGAAGGGGCGTGCTGGGTGTGGACTGATGGTCGGTCGACGTCGGTGACAACCTCCGACCCGCGGCAGCGATTCCTGCGTTTGCCGATCCCCGCGGGTCACTGCACCTACGGTGACGATCATGGAGGTCCAGCCACGGGATCGCTACCTCGACCTGCTCCGGGGCGCCAGCATCGTCGCCGTGGTGGTGGGGCACTGGCTGGTGGCCGACCTGGTCTACACGGGCGGGCAGCTGGAGCTGAGGAGCTCCCTCGCGGAGGTTCCGGCCATGTGGCCGCTCACCTGGGTCTTCCAGGTGATCCCGGTGTTCTTCTTCGTGGCCGGCGCGGTCAACGGTCCCAGCTGGCAGAGGAGTCTGGACCGTGAGGACGGGTACGCGGCCTTCGTGACCCGTCGCGTGCACCGGGTGCTCATC
>JBAPUB010000312.1:0-11206 GCA_049282455.1 Actinomycetes bacterium | reverse complement strand
ATCCAAGGCTTGGACGCCACCCTGGCGCCGACCCGCCTGGCCGAAGGGGTTTGTGGCCCGTTTCTGGCCTTCTGATCAAGTCCTCACATACCTTCGGCCTTGGAATCTCAATGATTCCAAGGCCGATTGGTAGCGGGGGCAGGATTTGAACCTGCGACCTCTGGGTTATGAGCCCAGCGAGCTACCGAGCTGCTCCACCCCGCGCCGACACGCTGAAACGTGCTGAGAGCACTCTAGGCCACCACACGGGCCCGCTCCAAACCGACCCTGTCACCGCCGGGAGGCCGACCTCAGGCAGCGTTGGCTGCCGTAGACGCTGTCGCTTGTGGAGTCGGTGAGGTGCTCGGGCTGGGTGTCTGGCTCGGCACTGGGACGCCGAGCGCCTGGGCGGCGGCCGCTGCCCGGTCGAGTGCGGCCGACAACTCATCCTGAGCCTTCCCGTAGGCCGCGAAGTTCCCGTCCTTCAGCGCCTGCTGCCCGTCGTCGTAGGCCTGCTGCGCGTCTCTGAGCGCGGACACGAGCTTCTGCTCCTCGGTCTGGTTGGCACCACCACCACCGCCACCGCCACCACCGCCGGTCCCACCGGGGATGAATGACCCGCCGGACTGCTGCACGAGTGAGGCCAGTGACTGCTGGAAGGTGTCCTCCATTGCGACGTCACTGCCGAAGGAGACCAGGACCTTCCTGAGCAACGGATACGACGCGGCTCCAGATGTTGCCTGGACATACACAGGTTCGACATACATGAACCCGCCCGCCACGGGCAACGAGAGCAAGTTCCCGAGCAGGATCTGCGAGCTTCCACCCTGGAGCAGCCGGAACTGTTCAGCCACTCTCGTGTCGGATGTGAACTGGTTCTGCATCTGGCTCGGCCCTGGAAGCGAATTGTTCCGCGGGAGCTCGAGAACGCGGATCGTGCCGTAGTCAGGAGACAGCGGATCGCTGTTGACAGCCATGAACGCAGCCAAGGTCTCGCGCTTGTTCGGTGCCAGCGGGGTGGTCAGAGAGAACGAAGGCGCCGTCTGGTCGGGCATCTGCATGGTCAGGTAGTACGGCGGCTGAGCGACCTCCGTCGCCGAGTCGACGGTTGGGTCGGCCGGCACCTTCCACAGGTCGTTGCCCGAGAAGAACGTCGACGGGTTGGTCACGTGGTACGACGCGTACAGCTCACGCTGCACCTTGAACAGGTCTTCCGGGTACCGGAAGGCCTGGAGCAGCGAGTCGCTGATCGCCGACTTCGGGTCAACCGTGCCTGGGAACGCCTTCATCCACGTCTGCAGCACCGGGTCGGACTCGTCCCACGCATACAGGGTGACCGTGCCGTCGTATGCATCGACCGTCGCTTTCACCGAGTTGCGGATGTAGTTGATCTTCTCCTGCGGCAGCGGCTGGCTGAGTGACTGCTGCGCCGTCAAGGAGTCTGTCGTCACGTCACCGAAGGGGACGAGCTCGGAGTACGGGATCCCCGCCGTCGTTGTGTAGCCGTCGATGATCCAGGTGATTCGCCCGTCGACGACAGCGGGGTACGGGTCGGCGTCCAATGTCAGCCAGGGTGCCACGGCCTGCACGCGCGCTCGTGGCTCTCGGTTGTACAGGATCTTGGAGTTCACGTTCACCAGGTCGGAGAACAAGATGTTGCCCTCTTGGTACTTGGTTGCGTACAGCAGCTTGTTGAAGAACGAGCCGATCGGCACGCCCCCCGAGCCGTCGTAGGTGTTGTTGCGCTGCCCCGACTGGGTGCTGTCGTCGGGGTAGTCGAGCTCGCGAGGACCGTCGGTGGGCCCTGCGCCCACGATCGAGTACGACGGTGACAGCTCGCCGTAGTAGATCCTGGGCTGCTTCACGTCGAGAACACCCTTCGGGGGGATGTCGTACTCGATGAAGTTCGGCTGCCCGTCAGCGGTCACCTGGTCGTCAGGCGCCGCGACGATCCCGTAGCCGTGCGTGTAGACCAGGTGTTCGTTGATCCAGTTGCGCTGGGGCTCGGGGATGCCGTTCATGTCGAGCTCGCGGGCCGAGATCACCACGCTCTGCTGCTGCTGGGTGAGGTTGTACCGGCCGATGTCCAAGGGGTCCTGGAAGCCGTAGTAGCCCCGGATCTGCTGCAGCTGGTCGTACGTGGGCGCCAGCAGCGACGGGTCCATCAGGCGAACGTTGTCGATGGTGCCGCGCGAGTCGGCGAAGCTCTTCTTCGTGGGGTTGATGAGCCCGGAGTAGTCCTGCTTCTTGATCGTGTCGAGCTGGTAGGCCTTGCGCGTCGACGTGATGTTGCGCTCGATGTAGGGCTGCTGCTTCTGGACGGCACTCGGAGCGACCGTGAATCTCTGCACCAGCGCGGGGTACACACCGCCGATGATGAAGGCCGACACCACGAGCAGCCCAAGGGCGAGCACGGCCAGCGACCACGTGCGCCGGAAGACGTTCGCGAAGAACAGCACGGCGCAGATGAGCGCGATGACCATCAGGATGTTCTTGGCAGGCAGGACGGCCTTGATCTGCGTGTAGCCGGCACCCGTCAGGTCGGGGTTGAAGTTCGAGACGAGAAGCTCGAACCGGTCGAGGAAGTACGCGCCGGCCTTCAGCAGGACGAACAGGCCGATCAGGATCGACAGATGAGCCCTGGCCGCCGGGGTGGTCTTCTCACCGGGTGTCTGCAGGCGGAAGCCACCGTAGAGGTAGTGAACCAGGGCCGCCATCAACGTGGAGATCGCGACGATCCACATGACAGCTCCGAGGACGAAGCGCAGCCACGGCAGGGTGAAGGTGAAGAACGAGACGTCGAGACCGAACTGCGGGTCGACGACCCCGAAGGACGTCCGGTTCAGCCAGGCGAGCAGGGGGCGCCACTCGGCCAAGGCCGAGACGCCGAGGAAGAACCCGAACATGGCCCCGATGCCGACCAGCAGGGTGCGTCGGAACGGGTCGATGGCCACGCGGTAGCGGTCCAGGCTCTGTTGCTCGAGGGAGATCGACCGAAAGGGAGGGCGGTAGCGGTACGCCAGGTAGCCGTTGAGGACGACCGCGAAGAACATGACGGAGAAGAAGACTGCGAACAGACCCGCCCGAGCCAGCAGGACCTTGGTGAACACCGACGTGAAGCCGACCTCTTTGAACCACAGCCAGTCGGTGTAGAAGCTCACGAAGAGCAGGTAGGTGACCACCAGCACAGCCATCACGATGACGGTAGGCAGCAACGCTCGGCGTCTCCGTGACGGCGCGGGCGGAGGACCGGCGGGGGCGGCGGGAGGCGGGCCTTGGAACGTCACGGCACCACCGTAACGGCCGCGAGCCCGAGCCTCGGCCCCTGCCTGTCCGACCGCGCTCGGGCAGGATGTCGCCGTGACCTCATCGAGACATTCGCACGATGCCCTGCGCGCCGCAGCCCGCGAGATCGAGACGTTCGTCGCGTCCACCGGCTGGGACCAGACCACTCGTCTGTTCGCGCTGGTCGACACCGAGGCGCTCCTGTCGCGAGAACCCGAGCTCGCCCAGCAGATTGCCGCCCACGACGAGCTCAACGTCGGCGCTCTGACGCCGGTCGAGCAGGACGGCGTGCCGGTTCATACCGATCCCCTCGAGCTCCTGGCGTCGATCGAGTGGCCCGACGGCGTCGACGGCGCAGCCCTGGCGCTGGAGATGCTCATGCTGCCGCAGGACGCCGCGGTTCCGGACGACCCGCTGATGGCCCAACAGGCCGCGGTGCACCATCCCGAGCGCAAGGAGCTTCGGGTCGTCGTCGCTGCGCTGCGGACCGGGGAGCGCACGGCCAGCGTCCGCTGGCGCGACCACGACCACGCCGACCAGGTCTTCGAAGCGCCCGACCTCGTCGAGACACTGGGTGAAGCGCTCCTGCGGACGTTTCACTGACCGTCAGGCAGCGCACGAAGGCAGATTCGCTGTGTCTCCCGACGAGATGCTCTCCAGCGCCGTCACGGCGTCCTTCAGGGTGTCGACGCGCACGACCTGAAGGCCATCGGGAACGGCACCGACGACGTCGGAGCAGTTGTCCCCGGGCGCCAGGAAGAACTGGGCTCCTTCTTGGCGAGCCCCGTGCATCTTCTGCTCGATCCCGCCGATGGCTCCGACCTTGCCGTCCGCGGTGATCGTTCCGGTCCCCGCGACGGGAGCGTCCCCAACGAGCGACCCCGGTGTCAGCTTGTCGATCACGGCCAGGGCAAACACCAGTCCAGCACTCGGTCCGCCGACGTTAGCCAGAGTGATCTTCACGTCGATCGGACTGATGTAGCCCTCGGCTGGAATGACGCCGATCACGGCCCGTCCGGGGTCGTCAGGCGACTGTTCGGTGGTGACGTCGAAGGTCATCCGCTTGTCGCCGCGCACCACCGTCAACGTGACGGCATCCCCCGGCTTCCGGCTGGAGATCAGTCGGCGAACCTGGTCCGGACTGTGAACGCGCGTGCCGTCGACGCGCAGGATTCGGTCTGCCGGCTTCAGCACGCCATCCGCCGGACTGCCCGAAAGCACCGACTGGACCTGGACGACACGGTGAACCGGCTTGCCGAGGTAGCGCAGCGCCGCCGCAACGGCATCCTGCTGGGAGAACGACATCTGCTCGGCGCCTTGCTGCTCGGCGTCCTGCTGCGTCTCGTCCTTGGGATGCAGAAGCTCACTGGGGACCACAGCGACTGCCGGATCCACCCAGCCTCGCAGGGCGTCCAGAAGGCTGAGGCGGCTACCGGGCCCTCCGGTCTCGTACACGGTCGTTGCGTCGAGCTGTCCGGACGTCGGGTAGGTGTTTGCGCCTGAGACGGCCACGACGGGCTTGCCCTGGATGTCTCCGAGGGCGTTGAACACCGGTCCAGGACTCAACGAGACGTAAGGGACGGGCAGCACGGACATCGCACCGGCGAACACGACCGTTAGTCCGGCCGACGTCAACAAGGCCGCGGAGCGTCGGCGCATCAGCCAACGCTCGCGTCGTCGCCAGGTGCGACGTCTCGCCCCTCGTCAGCATCGCCGTGCGGCTGGCTCTCGGGGTGCTGCTCGTGGCTCTTTCGGGTCTGCTTCGCCATAGCCTGTTTGAACCGCTCGTGCTCCTCGAGCGAGTCGTGCGTGTCTGCCGGGGGTCGGGCCCGGTTCAGCCAGGAGACCCAGGCCACCGCGATGACCGTGGCGGCAAGCGGGATCAGCCACCAGACCATCGCTCCCACGAGACCTCCTCGGCGTCCTCTGCGACCTTCGACGGCGCAGTCACGCGACGACTCCAGGGTAGGTCAGTCCCAGGGCTTCCCGAGCCCGTGCTCGACACGAGGGGGCTCCGCTGGGGTCCGCTGGGGTCCGCTGGGGGCGAACGCGGGAACTCCGGGGCCGGTCGACGCGGTTACGGTGGACGAGGAGCCTGCGCCGACCCGCGGTCTGGTTCTGAGTCTGACGTCGGGTCGGCCAGCACGACCAGCGAGGTGGACGATGAGCAACGTTCCATTCGGCTTCGGCCCGTCCGACCCGGGTAACGAGGGCGACGGCGACCCGACATCGGGCGGCGACGTCAACCCCTTCGGTGCTCTCTTCGGCGGCGGGCCTGGCGCAACGCCCGGTCAGCCCGTCGACCTCGGCGCAGCCTTCCAGCAGCTGGGCCAGCTGCTCTCGTCGTCCACCGGACCGGTCAACTGGAAGGCTGCCAACGACGCTGCACGACAGCTGATCGACGCCTCAGGTGACGCGATGCCATCGGTCGGCGACCAGGGTCTGGTCGATGATGCCCTGCGCCTGGCCGAGCTGTGGCTCGACGGGGCGACGGCGCTGCCTCCAGCGGTGAACGTCACCGCTGCGTGGTCTCGTAGCCAGTGGGTGAACGCCACTGTTCCCGTGTGGAAGGACCTCATCGAACCGTTGGCAACGCGCCTGGCCGAGGAGTCGGTACGCGCCGTACCCGAGGACATGCAGGCCATGGCCGGCCCGATGCTGTCGATGATGCAGCAGATGTCGGGTGCGCTGTTCGGCATGCAGGTGGGGCAAGGCCTCGGGGCCCTTGCCGGTGAGGTCGTCGGTTCGACCGATGTGGGGATCCCGCTCGCGCCTCCCGGAACGGCTGTCCTGCTCCCGCTCAACCTCGCAGCGTTTGGAGCAGGGCTGGGCATCCCCGACGACCAGGTGCGCCTCTACCTCGCGCTTCGAGAGGTCGCACATGTACGGCTGTTCCACCACGCGCCGTGGCTTCGCTCGCGCATCACCAGCGCAGTGGCCGAGTATGCAGGCGGCATCTCCATCGACCTGAGCGGCGTCCAGGGCGCCCTCGGCGGGATCGACCCGACGAACCCTGAGGCCCTGACCGAGCTGATGTCGTCCGGCGTGTTCGAGCCACCGACGACGCCGGAGCAGCAGGCGACCCTCGAACGCCTCGAGACGGTGCTCGCACTCGTCGAGGGGTGGGTCGACGTCGTCGTCGATGCTGCTGCGTCCTCACGCCTGCCGGCGTCTGCCGCGTTGCGCGAGTCCGTACGTCGGCGTCGCGCAACCGGCGGCCCAGCCGAGGCCACGTTCGCCAACCTGGTGGGGCTCGAGCTTCGACCCCGCCGATCGCGTGACGCCGCAGCGCTGTGGCTCGAGCTCGGGGCGTTGCACGGAGTCGACACCCGCGACGCGGTGTGGAACCACCCGGACCTGCTTCCGTCCACCGAGGACCTCGATGACCCGGGCGCCTTCGTCGACCGGGCTGCCGGTGGCGCCGCACCCCTCGACTTGTCGGGCATCGACGAGCTCCCGCCCACGCCGGACTCTGGCGCATGAGCACACGCGGCTCCGTGCACGCGGACGCCGTGCAGACCCTGCGGAGCTACCGGCCCGAAGACAGTCGACAGCGAGACCTACGCGACAGCGTGCTCGCCCACCTGCTCGAACATGACGACGGGACAGAGCGCGGATGTCGCCCCGACCACGTGACTGCAAGTGCGATCGTCTTGTCCCCCGATGGCCGTCGCGTCATGTTGGACCTCCACCGCAAGGTGGGACTGTGGCTGCAGTTCGGTGGGCACATCGAGCCCGAGGATCCCGGAATCGCCAGGGCAGCCCTTCGCGAAGCTCGGGAAGAGTCAGGCGTCGACGCACTGGCGCTCTGGTCCCCACATCCGCTCCAGATCGACGTACACCCAGCGCCGTGCGGCGCACGCCACCACCTCGACGTGCAGTTCCTCGCCTGCTGCGACCCGGCGACGTCGCCCAGGGTCAGCGCCGAGTCTCACGACGTTCGGTGGTTCGACGTCGACCGGCTGCCGTCGCCGACCGACGTGGCCGTCGAGTCGTTGGTTGCGCGAGCAGCCGGAGTCCTGCGTCAGTCAGCTCGTGACGCATCGGCTGCGGGGTCACCCACCTTCTCGTCCCAGGCAGCCGAGACCCCCTCGAGGTAGCCACGCGCCCGTTCGAGGTGCGGGTACGACTCGAGCAGCGCCCAGAACTGCGGCCCATGGTCCGGGACCAGCAGATGCGCCAGCTCGTGGAGCAGGACGTAGTCGAGGACCCACGACGGCATCCCCTGCAGGCGGTGAGACAGCCTGATCGACGCGTCGTCGATGGTGCACGACCCCCACCGGTGGCGCTGGTTGGTGACCCACTGCACAGAAAGGGGTCGCGCTCGACCGCGCAGGTGGCGAGCGGAGAGCAGCTCGGCACGCTCGACCAGCCCGGCGTCGCTGGGCCGGGTCCTGGCCTCGCGAGCATCCAGCCGAGCCACCATCTCGGCGACCCACTGATCCTCCTCGCGGCGGGGGATCCGGGCCGGCATCAAGACCACGATGGTGTCGCCGTCGCGGTAGGCCGACACAGTTCGGCGCCGTCGTGAGGAACGTCGGACCTCAACCTGACGGTGAGACCGTGACGGCTGGTCATCGACAGGAGGCTCTGGGGGACGCTCTGTCGGCGGCCCTGGGAGCTGCTCCAGGGGGTACTCCATCGGCAGTTGCTGCATGGGACGAGCCTAGGCCGCACGCCCGACGTTCCCGGCCCGCCGCGTCCGTTGAGCGGTCGGCCCGAGCCGCCTCACCTCGAGAAATCTTCGGGTCCACACCTCGTGGACGGAGTCCGCGCAGGTCAACGAGGGCGAGAAGGAGGGTTCCACCGGTCGTCCCCAGGGTTGTGAACCGCTCGTCAACAGCGACACGCCTGCTCGTCCCCACCCTTGTCCACAGCCTCGTCCACAACCCCCCTCACGCGACGTTGACGCGCCGGTCGCCAGAGCCCTACGGTCGCACCCGACGAAGCCCCCGGGATAACGGGCTGGGCGTTCGCAAGGGGAAGGCGAACGGTCGGTCACGCGACCCGGGGGTTTCGTCTGCCGCCGGCGGCTTTGCTCCACCCGCTGCAGGCGGCAGTCCTGACCACCGGACGCGCCGCAGGGTCTGCGGCGTGGCGTGGCAGCGTTGCGGCCCTCGTCCCGTAGGGTTCCTTCGGTGTCGGCCACGCGCCGCGTGGTCCCCGAGCCGGGGAGCAAAGTCCCCGGACGAACCCAGGAGGAGTCACACCATGGCCGAGAGCTACACGGGCGAGGCCTACTGCGTGAAGTGCAAGGAGAAGCGCAACTTCACCGGCGAGGTCCACGAGGCCAATGGCCGACGCATGGCCAAGGGCATCTGCCCCGTCTGCGGCACCAAGCTCAACCGGATCCTCGGCAAGGCCTGACAGCCTGACGAAGGATCTCCACGTCGACAGACGAGAGGGGCGGGTCGACTCGACCCGCCCCTCTCGCACGTCTGGAGTCCATCGAGACCCCCTGAGCGGCCCTGAGCCGGCTGTGAGCGCCTGTGGACAGCGCGCGCCGTGGTGAGAGGTCCGTGCCAGTCTGCTCGCTCCCGAAGCGCTGGAGGTGCCGTGACGGGCCAACGAACCCCGAACCCGGGACCGAACCCCACCGCTGCGCTTCGGCCGATGCTCAAGCCCGGGCTGCGCCGGGTGTGGCGAGACCCGGAAACGGTGCAGTTCGGCGTCGACCCGCAGACCGCCGTGGTCGTGCCGGGAGTCGACGACCAGGTCGAGGCCTTCCTGCTCTCGCTGGACGGTCGTCGGACCCGCGCAGAAGTCCTCGCCGCCTGCCTGCTCCCGCCCGACCAGGCCACTGCCCTGCTCGACCACCTGACCAGCGCGGGGGTGCTCGACGACGCCGCCGCGGTGAGTGCACCCCTGGCCCGCACGCTGCGGGCCAGGCGCGAACGGCTCCACCCCGAGCTGGCCGCCCTGGTCCTCCAGCAGACCGCGCCTGGTGACGCTGCGCGAGCCTTCCAGACCCGCAGACGGTCGACGGTACGGATCGAAGGGCTGGGGCGCCTGGGCGCAGTGCTCGCCCTGCTCCTCGATGCCAGCGGATTCGACCGCGTGGAGCTCGTCGACGGGCGTCCGGTCCGCCAGGTCGACGTGCATCCGGGCGGGCACCGGTCCGTCGACGTCGACCAGCCCCGCGACCGCGCGCTCCAGGATCGGCTCGGCCACGACCGGCTCCGGGGCACGGCTCGGCGCACGCCCGGTCGTGGCCGGGCCGATCTCGTCGTCCTCGCCGGGCTCGACCACGTCCGAGGGCGCGCCCAGGCCCTGACCGCAGCAGGTCAGCCGCACCTGCTCCTCGACGTCGTCGAGGACGTCGGTCGGCTGGGACCTCTCGTCGTCCCCGGAGCCACGGCATGCCTGACCTGTCTGGACCATCACCGCACCGACCGCGACCGTGCCTGGCCCCGGATCCTGGCCCAGCTGACGGGTGCCGCCGGCGACCATTCCTCGGCGGTCACCGTCGCCGCCACGGCAGCAGCAGCGACCTGGCACATCACCTCCTGGTTGGCCGGAGGCCGACCACCGAGCATCGACGCCGAGCTCACCGTCCGACCGCCTCACGGACTGACCCAGCAGCACCCGTACCAGCCGCATCCGGCCTGCGGCTGCGGCTGGCAGCAGAGCGCCACAGCATGAACCGGCCCTGCAGCGTCGGCACCGGAGCCAGCCAACAGGCACAATCACTGGTGTGACCGACATCCCCAAGCACGCCGTGGCCCGGACGGCGAAGCTCGCGACGCTTCCCTTGGGGTTCGCCGGGCGCACCGCGCTGGGCTTCGGACGTCGCGTGGGTGGACGACCGGCTGAGCAGGTCATCGCCGACGTCCAGCTCCGCACGGCCGAGCAGATGTTCAAGGTTCTGGGTGAGCTCAAGGGTGGAGCCATGAAGTTCGGCCAGGCCTTGAGCGTGTTCGAGGCCGCCTTCCCCGAAGAGCTGGCCGGGCCCTACCGCGAGACGCTGGCCAAGCTGCAGGAAGCCGCGCCACCGCTTCCGACCGCTACGGCGCACGCGGTGCTCGCCGAGCAGCTGGGACCGCACTGGCGTCGTCAGTTCCTGAGCTTCGACGACACACCTGCCGCCGCTGCCTCCATCGGGCAGGTCCACCGAGCGGTCTGGTCCGACGGGCGCGCCGTCGCCGTCAAGATCCAGTACCCGGGCGCGGGCGACGCCGTGGTGGCCGACCTCAACCAGATCAGTCGCATGATGCGACTGGTCGGGCCGCTCTACCCCGGGATGGACATCAAGCCCCTGGTCGAGGAGATCAAGTCGCGCATGGTCGAGGAGCTCGACTACCGGCGCGAGGCACGGTTGCAGCACAAGTTCGCCCAGGCGTATCTCGACGACCCCGACTTCGTCGTGCCCGATGTCATCGCCGGCTCCGACCAGGTGCTGGTCACCGAGTGGGTCGAGGGCACTCCCTTGTCGCGGATCATCGCCGGCGGCGAGCAGGGCGACCGGGACCGGGTCGGTCAGCTCCTCGTTCGATTCCTGTACTCCGGACCGCAACGCGCCGGCTTGCTGCACGGCGACCCACACCCGGGCAACTTCCGGCTGATGCCCGATGGTCGACTGGCCGTCCTCGACTTCGGTGCGTGCAACGAGCTGCCCGACGGCCTGCCCCCGTCGATCGGCAGGCTCGCTCGACTTGCACTCGACGGCGATGCCGATGCGGTCCTGCAAGGACTTCGTGACGAAGGGTTCGTCCGCAGCAACGTCGACCTCGATGCCACCACCTTGCTTGAGTACCTCGTTCCCCTGCTCGAGCCGGTCCGGGGACCGACGTTCCACTTCACCCGTCCCTGGCTGCGCGCCGAGGCCCAACGACTCGGTGACCTTCGACAAGCCACGACGGGGATCAAGCTCAACCTTCCGGCGTCGTACATGCTGATCCATCGGACGACGCTCGGGATCATGGGTGTGCTGTGCCAGCTCGGA
>JBAPUB010000311.1:0-9027 GCA_049282455.1 Actinomycetes bacterium | reverse complement strand
GTGACGAGGTCTCGCACGATCGGGAATGTGCGCATCGGTGTGACGGTCACCGTCTCGCCGGGGTCGAACGTGCTCATCCGGGTCATGCACATCAACCGAGGGCGTCCGTTCACCTCCGCGCTGCACGAGCCGCACTTGCCCGCCTTGCAGTTCCAGCGCACGGCCAGGTCGGGAGTCTGGGTCGCCTGAAGCCGATGGATGATGTCGAGGACGACTTCACCCTCGTTCACCTCGACGGTGAAGTCCTGCAGCTCACCACCGCTGTCGTCGCCTCGCCACACACGAAACGATGCGTCGTACCCCATCAGGCCTCCTCACCGTCGTTGTCGAGGGCTGACAGCTCTGCGGCAGTCATGTACTTGGAGAGCTCACTTCGGTCGAACAGGCTCAACAGCTCGACGGGCATCACGGGGAGGGGCTGCTGGTCGACCCGGATCCGGTGGCCGTCAACCCGACAGATGAGGTTGACCCCCCGCCACTGCGGGCTCATCGCTGGGAAGTCGTCGCGAGTGTGCCCACCGCGCGACTCCTCGCGCGTGAGCGCCGCCCGGGCGACGCACTCAGAGACCTGCAACATGCGACCGAGGTCGAGGGACAGGTGCCATCCAGGGTTGAACTGCCGGTGTCCCTCGACGGTGAGCCGACCGGCGCGCTGCTTGATGGACTCCAGCCGTTCGAGGGCCTCCTGGACCTCGTCAGCGCGCCGGATGATCCCGACGAGGTCGTTCATCGTCTGCTGCAGCTCCTGGTGCAGCGTGTACGGGTTCTCGCCGCCTTCCTCCGCGAATGGCGCCAGGGCGGCCCCAGCCGCAGCCTCGATGTCGGCCTGGGCGACGTGCGGAGGGTCCGTGACTGCACCGACGTACTCGGCCGCGCCCAGACCCGCTCGGCGGCCGAAGACCAGGAGGTCCGACAGGGAGTTCCCGCCGAGCCTGTTGGAGCCGTGCATCCCACCAGCAACCTCGCCAGCGGCGAACAGGCCTGGCACGCCGACCGCA
Organism: Actinomycetes bacterium; assembly: GCA_049282455.1. GTDB lineage: Bacteria > Actinomycetota > Actinomycetes > JAHEKZ01 > JAHEKZ01 > JBAPUB01. Next base: position 8,029 of record JBAPUB010000311.1, on the reverse strand, counting down.
GCCGCCGTGTCGGGGTGGACCTCGACGCCACCCATCACGTAGTGGCAGGTCGGTCCGACCTCCATCGGTTGCGCCGTGATGTCGACGTCGGCGAGCTCCTTGAACTGGTGGTACATCGAAGGGAGCTTCTTGCGGATGGTCTCAGCCGGAAGTCGCGAGCTCACGTCGAGGAAGACACCACCGTGGGGCGAACCGCGACCGGCTTTTACCTCCGAGTTGATGGCACGGGCGACCTCGTCGCGCGGCAGCAGCTCGGGGGGGCGACGGTTGTTGTCGGCGTCTGTGTACCAGCGGTCTCCCTCTGCTTCGTCCTTGGCGTACTTGTCGACGAACACATCGGGGACGTAGTCGAACATGAACCGACGGCCTTCGGAGTTGGTGAGAACACCGCCGTCACCACGAACCGACTCCGTGACGAGGATTCCTTTGACGCTGGGGGGCCAGACCATGCCCGTCGGGTGGAACTGGATGAACTCCATGTTCACCAGCGAGCCGCCGGCCTCCAGCGCGAGTCCATGTCCGTCGCCCGTGTACTCCCAGGAGTTGCTGGTCACCTTGAAGCTCTTGCCGATCCCGCCGGTTGCCAGTACGACCGCCGGCGACTCGAACAGCACGAAACGCCCCGACTCGCGCCAGTAGCCGAACCCGCCTGCGATACGGCCGTCGTCGAGCATGAGCCGGGTGATCGTGCACTCAGCGAACACCTTCAGCCTCGCCTCGGCGTCACCGACCTCCCGCTCGTCCTCCTGCTGCAGCGCGACGATCTTCTGCTGAAGGGTGCGGATCAGCTCCAGGCCCGTACGGTCTCCGACATGGGCGAGCCTCGGGTACTCGTGGCCGCCGAAGTTGCGTTGGCTGATCCGCCCGTCGGGGGTGCGGTCGAACAGCGCCCCCCAGGCCTCGAGCTCCCAGACACGCTGAGGCGCCTCGCGGGCGTGCAGCTCGGCCATCCGCCAGTGGTTGAGGAACTTGCCGCCGCGCATCGTGTCGCGGAAGTGCACCTGCCACCCGTCGTTGCTGTTGACGTTGCCCATGCTGGCTGCGATGCCGCCCTCGGCCATGACGGTGTGCGCCTTGCCGAACAGCGACTTGCACACGATGGCCACCCGCAGCCCGTGGCTTCGCGCCTCGATGGCGGCGCGAAGCCCGGCACCCCCTGCGCCGATGACGACGACGTCGTACTCGTGCCTCTCCAGGTCGGTCATTCAGCAGGCCTCTCGGGCGTCGTTCCGCGCAGTGCATGCAGGCGTTGCGCAGGGGTCAAGACCATCAGAAGAACCGGATGTCGGTGATCGTGCCGGTCGCGAGCATCCGGATGTAGAAGTCCGAGAGCGCAACACTGAACAGTGACAGCCAGGCGAACATCGGATGGCGGGCGTTGAGTCGCGAGACCAGAGTCCAGGCCCGATACCGGACGGGATGCTTGGAGAAGTGCTTCAGCCGCCCACCGACCGTGTTCCTGCACGAGTGGCACGACAGGGAGTAGAGCCACAGCAGCGTCGCGTTCGTCACCAGCACCAGGGTTCCCAGGCCCATGTGCCCCCACTCGAGCTCGGAGTTCCTGAAGGAGATCAGGGCGTCCCACGTCAGGACCAGGTTGAACACGAGGCCGAAGTAGAAGAAGTAGCGGTGGCTGTTCTGAAGGAGCAAGGGCATCCGGGTCTCACCGGTGTACTTGCGGTGCGGCTCGCCGACCGCACAGGCCGGCGGAGACATCCAGAACGAGCGGTAGTACGCCTTGCGGTAGTAGTAGCACGTCATGCGGAACCCGAGTGGGAACACGAGGATGAGCATGGCCGGCGAGAAGGTCCACCAGTCACCGATGAGCCGGCCGAAGTCGTCGGAGCCAGGTGTGCAGTTCTCCGAGACGCACGGCGAGTAGAACGGCGACAGGTACGGCGACGCGAAGTAGTGGGCGTTCTCGAAGGCGCGCCAGGTGGCGTAGAGGACGAACGAGAGCAGGATGACCATCGTGATGCCGGGCTGGACCCACCATCGGTCGGTGCGCAAAGTGCGGAAAGGGATGCGAGCCCGCCCCGCTGGAGCTGTGCCGATCTCGGTCGCCATCGTCGCGGCCTTCCGGTCTCGTTGGGTTCGGTCAGTCGTGATCGGCGTCGCGGAAGAACTCCGGCGGGTAGGCGTGGTCCGGGACGACGATGAGGGGCTCGTTATTCGCGGCTGCCTCAGGCCCCACGAGCAGGTCGAGGTCCTCGGAGATCCGTCGGGCGTCCGCCAGCAGCCGTCGCATGTCGACGGAGTCGCCGTGGTGGTCCCTGAGGAGCTCGACAGCCGTCACTAGGTCTCTGGCGGCCTTTCGGGCCGTGGTGATCTCCGACTGCGACACGCTCATGGGCGACCTCCACACCGGGTTGGCGCTGCGCGAGTGCCGCGGCGCCGTGAGAAGGGCAGTCTGTCCGACCGCGAACACCGCCGCCAGCACCTTGGGGAAGTTCTCGGCCGGTGCGTCGAGCCCGGGTCAATCGTCGGCGCAGACGCACAGCTCGTTGCCCTCGGGGTCGGCCAGGACCCAGAACGTCTCGAAGGCGCCGATCAGGGTGCCCCCGAGGGACACGAGCAGGTCGCGCTTGGCCGCCGCCTCGTGCCGGGGCAGGTGGAGGTCGAGGTGGAGGCGGTTCTTCACCGACTTCTCCTCAGGGACCTCCTGGAACCACACGGCCGGACCCGACCCCTCGGGGTCGACGAGCACTCCGTCGTGGTCGACGTAGCGCAGTGCCGTGGCCCACCAGGGGCGCAGCGTGCCTGCGTCGTGGCAGTCGATGCCGATCTCCAGCCGGGGCTTGCGGTCCAGGGCGTCGTCGGTGTGGACGCCGTGGTCGGCGGCGATCGCTGAGATCCGGTGCGCCAGCTCGATGTCGAACTGGGTGACCCCTCCCTCGGAGTGGGTCGACAGCGTGAGGTGCACGGTGCGCCACCGGATGTCGATGTCGGGGTGGTGGTCCATGTCCTCGGCCGCTGTGGCGATCGCGTCGACGATGCTCACCGCCGTCGGGAAGCTGGCCGCGCTGATGCTGCGCCGCAGTGAGCCGTCCGCGAACCTCCAGCCCGGAAGATCGAGCAGCTGACGGGTGATCTCGTCGGTCTCGAGCAGTCGCGGCATGGGAGCAAGCCTCGCGCACGTCGCCGAGCAGGAGCAATAGTAGGTCGACAGGGTGGCTGGAGGAGGGTCTAAGCGGATGGACAGGTCGATGGGCGAGTCGAAGGACAAGTCGATGGGCGAGTCAGTGCTCGAGCAGCTCAGGGCTGGTCCCGACTTCACCTTGGACGACCATCGGTCCGACTGGCTCCCGAGACCGTGGCGGCGCCTCGACAAGGACGAGCTCAAGGAGGCGACGGCCGAAGCGCTCGAGCACAGCAAGGAGTCGCTGGAGGCCGCGCAGGAGCTGCTGTACGCCGACGACCGCTACGGCCTGCTCCTGGTCTTCCAGGCGATGGACGCCGCCGGGAAGGACGGCACGATCCGGCACGTGATGTCTGGGGTGAACCCGCAGGGCTGCCAGGTGACGTCGTTCAAGCAGCCGAGTGCTGAGGAGCTCGACCACGACTTCCTCTGGCGCTGTGTCAAGGCGCTTCCCGAGCGGGGCCGGATCGGGATCTTCAACCGGTCCTACTACGAAGAGGTCCTGGTGGCTCGGGTGCATCCGGGAATCCTGGACGGCGAGCAGCTTCCGTCCGGCTCCCGGGGGGACAAGTTCTGGAACCACCGCTACGAGTCGATCAACGCCCTCGAGCGGCACCTGTCACGCAACGGGACCGCCGTCGTGAAGTTCTTCTTGAACGTGGGCCGGACCGAGCAGAAGAAGCGCTTCCTGGCACGGCTGGACGAGCCGGAGAAGACCTGGAAGTTCAGCGCGAGCGACGTCGCCGAGCGAGAGCACTGGGACGAGTACATGGACGCCTACACGCGAGCGATCCGCGCAACATCGACCGCTGAGGCTCCGTGGTACGTCATCCCGGCTGACCACAAGAGCGTGATGCGCGCCCTGGTCGCCCAGGTGGTGTCAGCCACGATCGGATCTCTGGACCTGCGCTTCCCTGAAGTCGGAGAAGCCGAGCGTGCGGAGTTCGAACGAGCCAGGGTCCAGCTGGACGCGGAGAAGGACTGAGCGCCGAGCCGGTAGACTGGACGCCTGTCGGCCACCTCAGGTCGGTTCGACCCCACGTCACCCATCCGGAAGCAGCCCCCGCATGCCCACGCCTGCCCCCACGTCCAGCCGCGAAGTTCTGCGCAACGTGGCGATCGTCGCCCACGTCGACCACGGCAAGACCACCCTCGTCGACGCCATGCTGTGGCAGTCCGGTGCGTTCCGCGCCAACCAGGACGTCGCCGACCGGGTCATGGACTCCGGTGAGCTCGAGCGCGAAAAGGGCATCACGATCCTCGCGAAGAACACGGCCGTGCAGCACGGAGGCGTGACCCTCAACATCATCGACACCCCCGGCCACGCGGACTTCGGCGGCGAGGTCGAGCGCGGGCTGGAGATGGTCGACGGGGTGCTGCTTCTGGTCGACGCGAGCGAGGGGCCCCTGCCGCAGACCCGGTTCGTCCTGCGCAAGGCGCTGCAGAAGCGGCTGCCCGTCGTCCTGGTCGTGAACAAGGTGGACCGCCCGGACGCCCGGATCAAGGAGATCCTCGACGAGACCTACGAGCTCTTCCTCGACCTCGACGCGACCGACGACCAGATCGACTTCCCGATCGTCTACGCGTCAGCCAAGGCCGGCCGTGCCTCGCTGAACCAGCCCGACGATGGTGCGATGCCGGACTCCGAGGACCTCGAGCCGCTCTTCCAGACGATCGTCTCGACCATCCCAGCGCCGTCGTTCACCGAGGGCGCACCGCTCCAGGCTCACGTGACGAACCTGGACGCCTCGCCCTACCTGGGGCGTCTGGCGCTGTGCCGGGTGCACGAGGGCTGGATTCGCAAGGGGCAGCAGGTCGCCTGGTGCCGCACGGACGGCAGCATCGTCCCGGTGAAGGTGACCGAGCTGCTCGTCACGGAGGCGCTCGAGCGCGTCCCCGCCGACGAGGCCGGCCCCGGGGACATCATCGCCATCGCAGGGATCCCCGAGATCACCATCGGTGAGACCCTGGCCGACGCCGACGACCCCCGTCCGCTCCCCGTGATCACCGTCGACGAGCCCTCGATCTCGATGACGATCGGGATCAACACCTCACCCCTGGCCGGTCGGAGCGGCAAGAAGCTGACGGCGAGCCAGGTGAAGGCCCGCCTGGACTCCGAGCTCGTCGGCAACGTGTCGATCCGGGTGATGCCCACGGAGCGTCCGGACACCTGGGAGGTCCAGGGCCGCGGTGAGCTGCAGCTCGCTGTCCTGGTCGAGCAGATGCGTCGCGAGGGGTTCGAGCTCACGGTGGGGAAACCGCAGGTGGTCACCCGACAGGTCGACGGCAAGGTCCACGAGCCGGTCGAGCGCCTGACGGTGGACATCCCGGAGGACTACCTCGGGGTGGTGACCCAGCTGATGGCCCTGCGCAAGGGGCGGATGGAGCAGATGGTCAACCACGGCACGGGCTGGGTCCGGATGGAGTACGTCGTCCCCGCGCGGGGTCTGATCGGGTTCCGCACGGAGTTCCTGACCGAGACCAGGGGCACCGGCCTGCTGCACCACGTGTTCGACCGTTACGAGCCGTGGTTCGGCGAGCTGCGCACCCGGCCGACCGGGTCGCTGGTCGCCGACCGCAAGGGAGCGACCACCGGCTTCGCGCTGGCCAACCTGCAGGAGCGCGGGACGATGTTCGTTGGCCCGGGCACCGAGGTCTACGAGGGCATGATCGTCGGCGAGAACTCTCGCGCCGACGACATGGACGTCAACGCCACCAAGGAGAAGAAGCTGACCAACATGCGTCAGTCCTCCGGAGACATCCTGATCCCGCTGATCCCGCACAAGCAGGTCTCGATGGAGCAGGCGCTTGAGTTCTGCCGCGAGGACGAGTGCGTGGAGGTCACCCCCGGCGCCGTGCGGATCCGCAAGCAGGTGCTCGATGCTGCGATCCGCGGTCGGTCCCGGGCCCGGTCCAAGCGCGACTAGGGAACCGGCTGGCGCCCGCAGCCCCCACCGATGCTGGTCGGAGACGGCCGGAGCACGGTCTGGACACACGGAGGACGCGGTGGGGATGCAAGGCGATCACGATTCGGACACACCCCGGTTCGGCGATTCCGTCGCGCGGAGCCATGTCGTAGATTGCGGACGTCTCGGGATGCCGGGACGGCGCCGCTGGGCGTCGATCTGGACAGCCAACGCGACGTGGAGAGGGGCCGCCTGAGTGTCGAGCCCCATTCTCCCCACCCCGCTCGAAGAGGACATCGAGGCCGAGGGGCGGTTCCACGGACAGCAAGAGCCGGCGCAGCCGGAGATCGCCGGTCGCTCGCTCACCCAGCTGGCCTGGTCGCGGCTGCGGCGTGACCGGTTGGCCATGGTGTCCCTCGGCTTCATCATCTTCATCACGCTGTGTGCAGTGTTCGCACCGCTGATCGTCCGGGTGCTCGGTGTCGGCCCCAACGACTACGACCAGTCGGCCATCAGCGACGCCACGGCCGGCCTCCCGACCGGTTGGACCGATGCGTGTACGCGAGGCTTGGCTGGGTTCTTGCCGTCCTGCGGCGGGTTCAGCCTCCACCACCCGCTCGGGGTCGAGCCGCAGACCGGCCGTGACATTCTGGCCATGCTGCTCTACGGCTCCCGCACCTCCTTGTTCATTGCGACGACGGCGACGATCCTCGTGGTCGTTCTCGGTCTGGTGTTCGGCACCGTGGCCGGCTACCTCGGCGGCTTCACCGACACGGTCGTCGGACGTTTCATGGACGTCCTGCTCGCCTTCCCGCTGCTGCTCATGCTGATCGCCCTGACGCCCGTTCTGACCACCCGCCTGGAGGGCTGGGGCTTCAACACGTACTGGTCGCGCGTCGTCTACATGATCGTGGTCTTCGGGTTCTTCGGCTGGCCCTATCTTGCGCGCATCATCCGCGGTCAGGTCATCAGCCTGCGGGAACGTGAGTTCGTCGAGTCCGCGGTGGCCATGGGCTCGAGCAGCAGGCGCATCATCTTCAAGGAGCTCATACCCAACCTGTGGGCGCCGATCCTGGTGTACGCCACGATCACGTTGCCTTCCTTCATCGCCTTCGAAGCAGCGCTGTCGTACCTGGGCGTGGGCGTTCTGCCGCCGACTGCTACCTGGGGCAAGATGCTCGGCGACTCGGTCAGCTACTTCTCGGTGATGCCGTCGTACCTGTTCATCCCAGGAACGATGCTCTTTCTCGTCGTGCTCACGTTCAACGTCCTCGGTGACGCTGTGCGCGACGCTCTTGACCCACGGGCCGGTCGCGTATGACCGGGACGTGCACAGACCTGACCGTCGGAACATGTCGGTGGGGTTCTTGTCGGTGTGGACGAACACAACGGGCCGCGGCAACAGCCGCTGCCCAATAACAGGAGGAGATCCATGGGCATGGCCAAAACCGGCCTGCGAACCGCCGCCCTCGTAGGGCTGAGCGCGATCGTACTGGCCGCCTGCGGAGGGTCGTCGGGCTCGACGAGCAGCTCGGCAGGGGCGACGGGGACCAAGGGTGGAACGCTGTACATCCTGACCCACGCGTCTCAGCTGCTGCACCTCGACCCGCAGCGCAACTACACCGGTGAGGATCTCGCGTTCACCGGCGGCTACATCACGCGGTCGCTGACGCAGTACACGTACACGACCGGTGACGCGGGGTGGAACATCCAGGGAGACCTCGCCACCGACACCGGTACCGCCAGTGCAGATGCCAAGACCTGGTCCTTCACGCTGCGGGACGGTGTGACGTGGCAGGACGGCTCTGCTGTGACGTGTGACGACGTCAAGTACGGAGTGTCGCGGACCTTCGCCACGTCGGTCATCACTGACGGCCCGACCTACGCGATCCCCTACCTCGACATCCCGACCAACAAGGACGGCTCGTCGGTCTACAAGGGTCCGTACGACACATCGAAGGCCAACGACACGGCGGCCTACGAC
>JBAPUB010000310.1:0-1628 GCA_049282455.1 Actinomycetes bacterium | reverse complement strand
GGGATCCACTTGGGGATGGAGCGGACTCCTGGGATGAACGGAACGAGGACCAGACCGATCGACAGCGCGGCCATGATGTAGAAGATCCATGCGTCGGCGTTCGACCCGAACGGGGCGGACTCTTCGTTGTTGAACGGCGGGATCTGGTACCAGAAGGAGTACAGCCACAGCCACGCCTGTCCGGGGTAGCTGCCGGTCTCGTTCATCATGCCCCAGGTGCCGCCGCCGAGGTTCTGAGCGACTGCGGCGTCTTCCAGGTACGGACCGTCACCCAGGAACAGGATCTGCCTGGTGTAGTCGGTCTGGTAGAAGCCGGGCTGCCCCGTCGGGCTCTGCGCCATGAAGATACCGTCGTAGGCGCCCGTGGAAGCCATGGCCAGCAGGCCCCCGGCAAGAGCCGGAACAGGCCCGTAGTCACCCTGGGGAACCTTGGTGGGGTCGCCGTCGGCAGCCGTGAGCGCGTCGTCCAGGGCCGTGGCCCAGGCGGTCTGCTGGTCGGCTGAGGCCGAGTTCCATGCCGTGAGTGCGTCGGTGACTGCTTGCGGCTGCTGCTGGGTCTGCAACGGCGTGATGACGAAGTCGTTCGCCGAGTCGACCGGGATGCGAACGCCCATCATCTTCTGCATGTTGACCGGCCCGGCGGTCAGTCCGTCACCGTTGCTGTTGTACGGAGGGCCGTAGCCAGATGACTCACTCGTGCCGGCGAGCTCGGCGACGGTGGTCGTGTAGAAGCTCGCCGGGTCACTCTTGGCCCAGCCTTGGAACAGGAGGACCGGGTCGTCCGGCGAGCTGAACAGGGCGGAGAGCGCCAGAGCCAGCAAGGAGACGATGACGATCGCGATGACGCCCTCTTTGACGATGTCGTACCGCCGCGTGGGACCGGCCCAGGGGGCTGATGCGACGTCCGTGCTGGGGTGGGCGCTCATGACTGCACCTCTGTGGTCGCTGGGTCGGCCGGTGCCTGTGTGGTTGACGTGTCGGCAGCCGACACATCTGTGGGCACCGGTGGTTCGGCTTCGAGAGGCGGCACGATGCCGTGCTTACGGACGAGCAGGATGTGCCCGACGATGATCACGCCGAGAACCAGCGGGAGCAGGCACACATGCAGGAGCAGTGCCTGACCGAGGTTCGTGACGTTGAACCAGGCGCCGATACCGACGGCGTTGAGGCCGTCCTTGGCCTCGAAGGAGATCCACTGCGAGTCGAAGTTGGTCTGGACGAGGTACCCGGTGAACGCCGTTCCGATGGAGGCCAGGAACGCGACCGCGCCGGTGATCCAGGTCATGGCGCGGTGACCACGCCATGCCGCCATCCAGAACTTGCCCCACAGGTGGACCACCATGAACACGAAGAACAGCTGCACGCCCCAGAAGTGGACGCTGTTGGCGAACAGCCCGACGCTCGACGTGTGGTACCAGGACGGCCCTTCGAAGGACAGGACGAGGCCCGACAGAATGATCACGACCAAGGCAGCGATGGTCAGCACGCCGAAGACGTAGATCCACGACGACATGTACGACGGCTGCGTCCCCGGTAGCAGCTTGTCCGGGGGGTAGGTTCCGAAGAACTTCTTGCGGAGGTCGACGGTCCAGTTGCCCTCGTCTGCGGGATCGGGTGCGGGCTCGGCC
>JBAPUB010000309.1:0-5671 GCA_049282455.1 Actinomycetes bacterium | reverse complement strand
GCTTCAGGTCCCTCTTCCCGACGTAGTCGGTCTCCAGACCAGGCAGCCGAGCCTGGAAGGCACCGGCGAGATCCGGTTGCGACGTCTGGTCAAAGAAGCGCTGCGGATGAGGCCCAGCAGGATCATCGTCGGGGAAGTTCGTCAAGAGGAGTGTCTCGACCTGCTCATCGCCTTGAACAGCGGGCTTCCCGGGATGTGCAGCCTGCACGCGAACAGCGCGAGGGAGGCAGTGACGAAGCTGTGCACTCTGCCCTTGCTTGCGGGGGAGAACGTCGGCTCGGGATTCGTCGTACCGACGGTCGCCGGGTGCGTCGATCTGGTGGTGCACCTGAGTGCCGATGCGGACGGGCGTCGACGAGTCCGCGAGATCGCGGCGCTGCCGGGGCGCGTGGAGGCGGGGATCGTCGAGATGGAGGACATTTTCGTCTCCCGGGATGGCCGTCTGGTCCGCGCCAATGGGTTCCCTCCCCACCTCGAGCGGTTCGAGCAGCGGGGGATCGACGTAGCCGCACTCCTGGCGGAGGCACTGTGACGACGACGCTGTGGGCACTGCCACTCGGGCTCCTGCTCGGGCTCGGTCTGCTGCTGCTCACTCAGCCGCCAGCGGTCAAGACGGGCTCTGTTCGTCGACAACACGGTCGACTGGTTGTGCTTATTGCCGAGGCGGGAATGGATGGGGTCACTCCGGCGCAGCTGATCGTCGCAAGCGTGGCTCTTGCCGTCATCTCGTTCGTCGCCGCTCTCGGTGTCTCGCAGTCGCTGAGCATCAGCTTGGCGTTCGGGCTCCTTTCCGCGTACACGCCACTCGCCCTGGTCCGGCACCGCCTCCACCAGCGCAGGACTGAGCTTCGCTCGATCTGGCCCGACGTCATTGACGACCTCGCCTCTGCGGTTCGCGCCGGGCTCTCGTTGCCGGAGGCTCTGGGACAGGTCGGCGAGCACGGGCCGGAACCGCTGCGACCGGCCTTTCGTGCCTTTGCTGCCGAGTACCGGGTGACCGGCAGGTTCGGCCCGGCCCTGGACACGTTGAAGGCACGCCTTGCCGACCCTGTCGGCGACCGCGTCATCGAGGCGCTTCGCCTCGCCCGCGAGGTCGGTGGCCACGACCTTGGACGTCTCCTGCGCACTCTGGCTGTGTTCCTGCGCGATGACCTGCGGACCCGCGGCGAGATTGTGAGTCGGCAGAGCTGGACGGTCAACGCCGCCAAGCTCGCAGTCGCGGCCCCATGGGCGCTGCTGGGACTGCTGTCCCTTCGCCCGCAGGCCGTAGCCGCGTACGACTCAACGGCCGGACTCGTGCTCCTGCTCGTCGGTGCTGCCGTCTCTGTGTTTGCGTACCGTCTGATGCTTCGACTGGCCCGGTTGCCCATCGAGGAACGGGTCCTCCAATGAACCTTGGGTGGACCCTGGTCCTTGGGGCCTCTCTCGGGTGTGGCCTCGTCTGCGTGGGGTCTTCGCTGCCTGTGGTGCGGAGACCTTCCTTTGCCGATCGCGTCGATCCTTACCTCGGCCAGGGTGACCGGCCCTCGACGCTGCTGCACGACGGCATCACGTCGGCCCCGTTCCCGACGGCAGCTCGGATCCTGCAGCCAACCGTTGCCCGGCTTGCCCGCACGATCGACCGCTGGGCAGGACCCGGGGGCTCAGTCGCTCACCGGTTGGACAGACTGGGATCGACCGGCTCGGTCGAGCAGTTCCGGGTCGAGCAGCTCGTCTGGGCCTGTGCAGCAGTGGCCGCCGCGGTGGTCCTGCTCATCGTCCGGACTGCGCGCTCGGGATTTCCAGGGGTTGTGGCGAGTGTGCTCCTCCTCGCCCTGGCTGCGCTCGCCGGCGTCCTGGCTCGCGACCGGCGCCTGTCGAGTGACGTTGCCAGACGTGAGCAACGCATGCGGTCGGAGTTCCCCACCATCGCGGAGCTGCTCGCATTGTCGGTGTCCGCCGGCGAGGGCGCGGCTGCGGCGCTCGAACGGGTGAGCCGGGTGGCACATGGCGAGCTGGCAGCCGAGCTGCGTCGTGCTCTGGATGACGTGCGACTCGGAGCGGGCCTGGTTGACGCACTCCAGACCGTTGCCGTACGAGTCGAGCTCCCGGAGCTTCGGCGCTTCGTCGACGGGGTCGTGGTGGCGGTGGACCGGGGGACCCCCCTCGCCGCGGTCCTGCAGGCCCAGGCCGCCGATGCCCGAGAGGCCGAGCGACGGGCGCTGATCGAGCTTGGTGGGCGCAAGGACATCGCCATGATGGTCCCAGTCGTCTTCCTCGTGCTCCCGCTCTCGGTGGTCTTTGCCTTGTTCCCAGGCTTCTACGGGATCTCACTGTCGTCACCGTGACGACGCCTGCCCACCCGCGAAAGACGGAGGAGACGAAATGACCCGCTTGATGCTGCGACTTCATGCGCGCCTCTCACAGCTGCGCGACGACGACCGTGGAGACGTTCCGGGTTGGGTCTTCATCACCATCATGACGGCTGGCCTGGTCACGACGCTGTGGCTTGTCGCCGAGGACCAGCTCCGCGAGATCTTCTCTTCCGCCCTGTCCCGGGTCAGTCGCTGATGGTCGATGACGACCATGGGTCCGCGGTCGTCGAGTTCGTTCTGGTGTCAGTCCTGGTGGTCTTCGTCGTTCTCGCCCTGCTCCAGGTCTGCTTCGCGCTGTACGTGCGCAACACCCTGGTCGCCGCCGCGGCCGAGGGTGCGCGCTTCGGTGCCGCAGACGGTGGCACAGCCCAGGACGCCGCTTTGCACACCCGACGACTCATCGAGATGACCCTCCCCGCGTCGTACTCCGCGGACGTGTCCGCGGGAACCGAGCAGGTTGCGGGCGTGCCGAGCGTCGTGGTCGAGGTGAAGGCTCCGCTGCCCGTCGTTGCCTGGTTCGGTTGGGGTGACGGAGTTGTGGCCCGAGGTCACGCGATGATGGAGTTGCCGTGATGCACGACGACCACGGTGCAGCGATGGTCGAGTTCGTCGCACTGATGGTCGTGCTCGTCGTCCCTCTGGTCTACCTGATCCTCACTGTCTTCGAGGTACAGCGCACGACCTACGCAGCGACCAGTGCCGCACGAGAAGCAGCGCGCCTGTTCGTGACGGCTCCGACGTCGGCAGACGCCGGTCTCCGCGCACGCCAGGCGGCGTCGGTCGCGGTGACCGACCACGGGGTCACGTGGCGCCCCGAAGACCTGTCTGTTTCCTGCTCGGCCGACCCTTGCCTCACCCCCGGTGCGTCGGTTCGTGTCATCTACCGCACGTCCGTCGACCTGCCCCTCGTTCCGGGCTTCGTGTCGGACCTCGTCCCACTCTCGCTGGCGGTGCAGGCCCAGCACACGCAGGTGGTCGACCGCTACGTGCCGGTGAGGCCATGAGGAACAGGCCCGACGACGGCACGGTGCTGCTGCTCGTGCTCGGCCTGGTCGTCATTGCTGCGTTGCTGGTCATGGTGGTGATCGATGTGAGCGAGCTGTTCCTTGCTCGACGCGGTTTACTGGCGGCTGCCGACGGCGCGGCACTCGCTGGAGCCCAGGCGGTCGACGAGGAGGCGGTCTACCGCGACGGGGTGCACGGCAGCCTTCCGCTCGACCGGCAACGGGTGAGAAGCGCCGTCGACGAGTACCTCGCGTCGTCAGGTCTGACAGACACCGTGGGTGACCTCCAGGTCCAGGTCACGTCGGACACCAACACGGTGCACGTGGAGCTGGTCGGAGTCGTGCGGCTTCCGGTCGTCAATGCGGTCACCCCTGCGGCCGTCGGCGGCGTCGAGGTGGCAGCCAGCGCGAGTGCCCGATCCGCCGTTCTCCCGTAGCTCGGTCGTTCTCACCCAGACCGGAGGGCCGTGCACTCGTCCGCGGTCGGTGGAACCCAGGGCTGTTGTGAAACAGCACGCACGACGATGGCCACCGGCAGGGCCGCCTTGACCAGGTCAGAGTGCGCGACCGAGACGTCGGGGCACACCGACTGCAGGAGCACGTTGGAGGCGCCGTCCAGCTCAGTGGTCGAGTCCGGGCGCACGACCTCGTCCGACGACGAACGCACCGTGATCCATGCTGGGCCGTCCGGTGTCGGGTCCCCGGAGTTGAGCCGGTCGAGCAGCGCACTCCCGGGGACCATCTCCTGGCAAGCCGTCGGGCAGGCGCCGATCGTGGCTCCCAGCTCGGCGGTCTCCGTGCCGGCGTTGGGTGTCCCGACGGTCACGATGCGCCGGGCCCGGCTCGCGCCGCCGAGGTCGCGGGCCCAGGTCCGAACCACGAGTCCACCCATCGAGAAGCCGACGACGTCGACGGGCACGCCCGCACCCGCATGGCTGACAGCCTCGTTGAGCGCTGGGGCCATCGCTGCGATGTCACCGGTTCCATCGCCCGGAAGGGGCAGCGTCATGACTGGGTGTCCAGCAGCCACGAGCGCGGTAGCGAGAACCTTGACGCTGTCCGCCGATCCGCCGTAGCCGGGGACCAGGACGACGTAGGACGGTGGCTGCCCCTGGGGCTCGAGTGCGGTGACGGCAGACGCGGGATCGGGACCACTGGGACGAACCTGCCAGCCGACCGCCAGCGCAACGACGACCAGCGCTGTGGTCGCGACAAGGACCCGGCGGTCCTGGGGCCAGCGGATGGACACCTCTTCATCATCGGTCGCCAGGGCGCCCGGCTGCATCACGTACGCTCCTGAGACGTGGCCACCCAGGAATCTGCCGAAGCGATCAAAGAGCTCGACGCGACCTTGAGCAGCGTCGAGGCGGTCCTCGACCTGGACAAGCTGCGCTCCGAGGCCGCGAAGCTGTCCGAGCGGGCGTCGGCCCCCGACCTGTGGGACGACGTCGAGGCGGCGCAGCAGGTCACCAGCCGGCTGTCCTTCGTCCAAGGCGAGGTCCGGCGGGCCGAGACCCTTCGCCAACGGGTCGACGACCTTTCGATCATGCTCGAGCTGGCTGACGCCGAGAGCGACGCCGACGCGGCCGGCGAGGTCGACGCCGAGATCTCCGACCTGCAGAAAGCCATCGGCGACCTCGAGGTGCGCACCCTGCTGTCCGGCGAGTATGACGAGCGCGAAGCACTGATGACGATCCGAGCCGAGGCGGGTGGTGTCGACGCGGCCGACTTCGCCGAGATGCTCATGCGCATGTACACGCGGTGGGCCGAGCGGCACGGGTACAAGGTCGAGGTCTTCGACATCTCCTACGCCGAGGAGGCGGGCATCAAGTCGGCCACGTTCCGTATCGACGCGCCGTACGCCTATGGCACCTTGAGCGTCGAGCAGGGCACGCACCGGCTGGTGCGGATCTCGCCCTTCGACAACCAAGGACGCCGCCAGACCTCGTTCGCCGGGGTCGAGGTGCTGCCTGTCGTCGAGCAGACCGACCACATCGAGATCCCCGAGAACGAGATCCGCATCGACGTGTTCCGGTCGAGCGGCCCGGGTGGTCAAAGCGTCAACACGACCGACTCCGCCGTTCGGATCACCCACCTTCCGACCGGCATCGTCGTCAGCTGCCAGAACGAGAAGAGCCAGATCCAAAACCGCGCCGCCGCCATGCGGGTCCTCCAGTCGCGACTGCTGGCCCGGCGCCAGGAGGAGGAGCAGGCGAGGATGAACGCCCTGAAGGGCGACACCAGCGGCTCCTGGGGCAACCAGATGCGCTCGTACGTGCTCCACCCGTACCAGATGGTCAAGGACCTTCGAAC
>JBAPUB010000308.1:0-2436 GCA_049282455.1 Actinomycetes bacterium | reverse complement strand
GCGGCGAGGTCACCGGTTGCCGCGGGAGTCCTCGCCGCACTGGCGGTCTGCACCAAGGTCTCGTATGTCTTGTACGTCATGGCCCTGACCTACGCGTTGCGGCGAAGCGCAAAGTCGTGGCTTG
The DNA here is from genome assembly GCA_049282455.1 of Actinomycetes bacterium. GTDB lineage: Bacteria > Actinomycetota > Actinomycetes > JAHEKZ01 > JAHEKZ01 > JBAPUB01. The sequence goes on along the minus strand of JBAPUB010000308.1, from coordinate 2,312 downwards.
TGTTCGTCACGGCCGGTGCCGTGACGGGACTGGCGCTGGTGACGCCGTTCCTGCCGGAGCTCCTCTCCCCCTTGCGTGACGCCTCCACAGTTGTCGCGCGCCAGTCGCCGTGGCGGATCGTGCTCACCGCGCTGCGGCAGGTGCTGCCGGACTCATTCGCGGGCAACCTGGTCTCACTCGGTGTCTGGGTGCTGGTCGCGCTGATCGTCTGGCGGCTGGGGAAGGTACTGCCCCGTCGCACAGTCGTCCCGGCTGAGGTGGCTCCTGGGACCTTCGCAGCCGCGTCGCCGGTCACGGCGGACGCACTGTGGGCCGCGGCGTTGCTCGGAACCGCCTGGCTGCTCTCGGCCACCTACGCCTACGCCTGGTACGACGTGATCGCGTGGGCCCCGCTGATCCTTCTGGTGCCGTCCGGGGTCGACCTCGTTGTGCTGACGCGGATGGCGACGGTCGCCCTTGCGTATGTCCCGGGCATGGTTCTTGACCCTCCGGGTGCACTCGGTTCGATCACCACCACGATCAACGGGACCATCGCCCCTCTGGTCGGCCTCGGACTGGTTCTGGTGGTGCTTGTCCGTCCCCGTTGGCTGACGGCCGGAGCACTCGGTCAAGGGTCCGGCTCGGGCTCTCTGCGACGTCCCGACGGGTGAAGACCGTGCCCGAGGCACTGTGCCCTGTAGGTTCTCCGGGGCAGGCCGACGAGGACACAAACCCTGCTGCGAACGAGTGGAGACGCGCGATGACGGACTTCAGGGAGACGGTTGCCGGCCGTCGTCAGAGCTGGTACGGAACCAAGAGGTACACGAAGCGACTGCTGGCTGCGCGCGTTCCGCACGCACTCATGCGTCAAGGACTCGAGCTGAAGCCGTCCCTGAAGTCAAGTCGACTGCCAGCACCAGCCCACGTTCGTGAGGTCGTCGGCGAAGTGGGTGACGCAGAGTTCGTGATGCTCCGACCGGACCGTTGCGAGATCGCCAAGGAGCTGTACTGGGGGAATGGGAGACGGCCAGGTCCGGCCGATGACCTCGCCATCCAGCTGTTCGGGCTGAAGGCCAGGAGTGCCGACCTCGTACTGGACATCGGGGCCTACACCGGACTCTTCACCTTGGTCTCGGCCGTCTCCAACCCAACCGCGCAGGTGCACGCCTTCGAGATTGTTCCCGAAGTGTTCAAAGCCCTCTTCGACAACTGCGTCCGCAACGACGTGCTCCCTCAAGTAACCCTCCACCACACTGGAGTCGGCGAGGAAGGCCGGGTGCTTCTCGTGCCGCCCGGAACCGGCGGCTCAGCGCTTCCCTCCTTCTACTCGGCAGCACTTCACTTCAGCACCGGAGTTCGCGTCGGAATGGTGTCCCTTGACTCGCTTCGCCCCCTGATCCCCGCGCAAGGCGAAGTGCTGATCAAGATCGACGTTGAGGGCACCGAGGCTGCGCTGCTGCAGAACGGCGCCCAGTTCCTTGCCGCGTCAACACCGGACATGCTGTGCGAAGTGCTGCCTGACGTCGCGGAACCGCGGAAGCTCATGGAGGTTCTCGACCCCTTGGGCTACGAGTATCACCGCCTGACCGATGCGGGCTTGGTACGGCAACCGACGATCGTGCCGGATGAGGGCGCCCGTGACTGGTTCTTCACGACCAAGCCGGTGAGTGGGCTTCCGATCCCTCAAACGGGCTAGGGGCAGTAGGGACCGCTTTGCCAGAACCAACGACCTTGTTGCATCTTCACTGGTGCTCCACGTGCCAGGAGCTGGCTAACAGTCGTTATCCCGTAGCCGGTGGACCGCAGAGCGGGCACCAGCTGTCGCAGGGTAGCCATGGCATCAGTCCGGCCGCCGCCACCGTCCTTCTCAAGCAGATGCGCATCGTGCGCCAAGACGATGTCACCCGGCTGGATCTCAGCTGAAAGGGCCCTTTCAGCTTCGCTAGGCGTAAGACCGAGCCCACCCACGTAGTGGTCGATGACGTACGTCCATGCCAGCACCCTGAGCCCCGAGACGTCCTCGATGCTCCGCAGCTGATCGGTCTCGATCTCGCCGTACGGTGGGCGAAACAGGGCCACGACGGCGCCTTGTTGTGCCAGTTCCCGTGTGGTCCTCGACACGTGAAGTGCGACCTGATCTGGCGACAGGCTGAGCAGGTGTGGGTGGTTCCATGTGTGATTACCAATCTCCATGCCGCTGCTGATCTCAGTCCCTACCAGTTCGGGCCAACGTTCGGCGGCCCGCCCGAGCAGGAAGAACGTCGCCTCAGCACCATTGCGCCACAGAAGGTTGAGTACTGCGGGGGGTGTAGACGGCCGGGGAACCGTCTCAC
>JBAPUB010000307.1:0-11338 GCA_049282455.1 Actinomycetes bacterium | reverse complement strand
CATCGGCGGCGTGCGAGCTGCAGCAGATCCGCGACATGTTCGACGAGATGGTCGAAGCGCAGCGCGAGTACCTTCCGGTGTTCCTTCACTGACGTTCGACCCTGGCTGGAGGTGACCCGAATGGTCCGAGGAACGCAGGACGACCCATGGGTGCTCAAGACCCCGCCGGGCTCGTCGGAGTACACGATGTACCGCGATGAGTCCGCGGACCCACCGACGCTGGTCTGTCAGGTCGGCTCGACGACCCTGAAGTACCAGCTCCGCGTGATCGAAGACCTGACCGCTTGGCTGCACGAGCAGGGCGACTGGGTGACTCTCGGTGCGGCGGACGAGAAGAAGCCCGCGGCCGACGGCACGGTTGAGGCGTGGGGACGCTCGGCGGACAACCCGGTGGGTGGGTGGTACGGCCTGCGCAAGGGGTACCGCGGTCGCGTCGGGATGTACCTGCCACCGCTTCTGGAGGAGCTCGGGCTCGCCGAGGTCACGCACAACGCCCGCAACAACCAGATGCGTGCAGTCACCTGACCCTGCTTCGACTCAACCGTGGTCGTTCAGGCCGCCAGGAGCTGCCGCAGCGCGGTCTCGGCGGCGCTGGTGACACGGTCAGAGCCGTCCGTACTGGCAGCGCCCAGTGCAAGAACTGCGTCGACGAATGGCTGGTCGTCGCATGGTTCGGCCAGAACTGGTGGTGTCAGGACGTGCTGGTGCCCGGTGGGCATGGTCCAGAGCAGCTTTGACGCGTCGGTGGTCTGCAGGGGCGGTGGGGGAGGCTGGCTGCGACTCTGCGCCAGCATCACCTGTTGCTCGCCGCCATCGTGCAGGTCGTCACGGTGCTTGCTGATGTGGTGGCGTCGGCACTCGGGGACCAGGTTGCTGATGTCGGTCGGCCCTCGGGGGTGTCGGACGACGTGGTCGAGGTCACATCGTTCGGCGCGCGCTCCGCACCCGGGGAAGACGCAGAGCTGGTGTCTCATCTGCACGGTCCGGGCCAAAGTCGAGCCTGGGCGGTAGGTGTCGCTGCCCACCTCGGTGACCCGTCCGGCGTCGTCCGTGAGGACACGTCGCCACGTGGAGTCCTCGGCCATGATGCGGGCGAGAGCGGCGGGAATTGGCCCGTAACCCTGCAGCTCGGCCGGGGCGTCGCTCAGCCCCAGCAGCACGCTGGCGGGCACGGAGACGTTGATGCGGACCGGCGAGCGACCTCGGGTGCCGAGGGCGATGGGCTGCTCGCCGTCAAGGGTGCCGGTGCGAATTGCCTTCACGAAGGGCAGGGCCAGCGCCTCAGCACGCCACTGGTCGATGGTGCGGGTGTCTGCTGGCCCGGCAGCGCTCTGGAGCCGCTTGGCGACGGCGTCGACGACCTGCTCGATCGCGACGGCGTTCTCGAGCGGAAGCTGGGCCCACAGCTCAGCGACGCCGTCTCCGGTGGGGGTGACGAGCACCTGTGACTCGGCTCGCTTGGCCGTGCTGCGCTTCTGGGCGGCCTCGGGGTCGATGGCCATCACGGCACGCTGAGCCTGGGTACGCAGTCGCGGGGGCGTGAGGGTGAGGGCCCGGCCGATCAGCTGGCGCTGAAGCGCTTCAAGGTGCTCAGGCTCGGCGACGGCGCACTCGTCGACGATGACCCGTGCCTTGGCGAGGTCGATCCGCCCGTGGGCGAGAGCTTGTGCGGTGGGCCGGAAGGTGTCGGCCAGCTTCAGGGCGAGGCTCAACCGGCTCGAGGCCGCGACCCTGGAGACGCCGAGCTGGGCACCGATCTCGTCGTCGGGGTGGCTACGGATGACGCGCCCGACCGGGGCACGTGAGGCTTTCGCAAGCTCGGGGTCAGCACCCAGGACGTCGGGGCGCCGGGCGAACTCGGCGATGGCTACCAACTGCTGCGCGCTGACCCACGACGAGACCCGGTCCCAGGCGGCGACGAGCTCGAGCACGTCGTAGTCGGTCTCCAGCTCATCTGGCGTGAGCCGACCCAGGTGAGTCACAAGCGCACCCCCCTCGATGGTTCCGTCGGCCTGCCGAGGGAGCTGGTCGAGCCCCGGAAGCTCGAGGCCATCGACGTCGACGCCCAGCGTCTGCATGGTGCGGGCGGCGTCGTCGGTGGAGGACATGCACCGAATCTAGAGGCCGGGTCTGACAGTCTTGGGGCGCAGCAGATGCAGACTGCCTGCAATCCGGAACGGCTGGTCGGGGAATGGTCACGATGCAGAACTCAGAGGGCGACGTGGACCCCACCCTCGGGCGGTTGGAGGCTGTGCACCCGTGGTGACCCCTCCGTCGGGGCACGGTCAGCCGGCCGACGGGGCGCCCGACGTCCCGATGGTGCCCTTCAGCGAGCTTTACGGTGGCCACAACGCCTTCAGCTCGACGAGCAAGCCACCGCCGGTCCAGCACTACCTGCCCTTCACGGCGACGCTCGAAGGGTACGGCCGCTCCCGGCTGCAGACAGACGTCGTCGCGGGTCTGACGGTCGCTGCTCTTGCGCTCCCCGCGTCGATGGCCTACGCCCAGCTCGCCGGACTTCCCATCACCGCGGGGTTGTACTCGCTGCTGCTCCCTGTCGTGGCCTACGCGCTCCTCGGCTCGACCCGTTGGCTCGTGGTGGGGCCGGAGGGCACGATCGCGTTGCTGATCGCCAGTGGACTCGCACCGCTCGCTGTCGCGGGGAGCTCGGAGTACACGACGTTAGCGGCGACTCTGGCAGTTCTGGTGGGGGTGGTCTTCGTAGCGGCACGTTGGCTGCACCTCGGCTGGATTGCCGACTACTTCTCACAGGCGGTGTTGGTCGGGTACATCTCTGGTGTCGCGATCGTGATCATCCTCAGCCAGTTCGGCAAGCTGTTCGGTCTGTCCAGTGACCAGTCCAACGCCGTGCTCGCCCTTGTCGACATGGTGTCGCAGCTGGGTCACGCAAACCCGGCAACTGTGGCGGTAGCTCTCGTGTCTTTGGTGCTGCTTTTCGTGCTCGGTCGGTGGCTGCCCCGATTCCCGGCCGCACTGGTGGTCGTGGTGCTGGGAATCGTCGCGTCGTGGGCTCTGGATCTTGCAGCCCACGGGGTGGCCATCACGGGGACGGTGCCGTCCGGGCTTCCATCGTTTGCCCTTCCTCGTGTCGACGGCGGCCAGGTTGCGCAGCTGATCGGGCTCGCCCTCAGCATCTTCCTCGTCAGCTACTCGAACTCGATCCTCACCGCTCGGTCGTTCGCTGCTCAACGGCACGAGTCGGTCGACGCCGACCAGGAGCTGCTGGCCCTGGGTGTCGGTAACCTCGCGGCCGGCCTCACCCAGGGAATGCCCATCAACGCCAGTGGGGCGCGAACGGCAGTGAACATGAAGATGCGGGCGACGAGCCAGGTCGGGGGGATGGTTGCTGCCGCCACGATCGCAGTCTTCCTCTTGTTCTTCACCGAACCCATCCAGTACCTGCCTGCAGCGGTGCTCGGCGCCGTCATCGTGATGGCGTCATTCAGCCTCATCGATGCTGCCCAGTGGCGCGCTCTCGCACAGAGTGCCCGTGCCGAGGTGGTCATCGCTGCGGTCACCACACTTGCGGTCATCAACGTCGGAGTTCTTCGGGCCATCGTCGCGGCGGTGCTGCTCTCGATTCTCGACATCGTTCGCCGCCTCTCGCGGCCACACGATGCGCTGCTCGGCTGGGCGGCTGCTGAGAACCGGTATGCAGACGTCGACAGTCATCCGGATGCTGGGATTACGCCGGGCGTCGTGGTCTACCGGTTCTCCGACCGGCTGTTCTTCGCGAACGCGCACTTCTTCAAGAGGCGGGTGTGGGCGGCGGTCGATGCGGCGCCGAAACCTACGTCGTACCTGGTGCTGGATGTCGAGAGTGTTCCAGGGGTGGACGCAAGTGCTGCGTCGGCGCTGCGCGAGCTGCACGAGGGCCTGGCGCGGCGCAACGTCACACTCGAGATCGCCCGTGCGACTGACGGTCTCGAGGCTGTTCTGAGGCGGTTTGGACTGGTCGACCTGATCGGACCTCAACACTTCCACGCGACCGTGACGGCTGCCGTCGAGTCGGTGGGCCGGAGCCGCAGCTAGGTGCGAAGGACAGCGGGGTCTGACCGTTCCGATGGTCTCCGCACGGTCAGGCGTAGCGTGGGCGGGTGGCTGACGAGGTGAACGGGCAGACGACGGATGACGAGATCCTGCCGCGGATCCCGGCGTCGGCCGGCGCACTGATCTGGGACCACCGAGGTCGCCTGCTCATCCTCAAGCCCACCTACAAGGGCGGCTGGACGGTCCCTGGCGGTGTGATCGAGGCCGACGGCGAGTCGCCATGGGAGGCCTGTCGCCGGGAGACCCGCGAGGAGTGCGGGCTGGACGTGGGACACGGACGACTGGTGTGCGTCGACTTCCTGCGCCCGCGCCCCGACCGACCCGGTGGGATGAGATTCCTGTTCGACTGCGGCACGTTCGACGATGAGACCCTTGCCGGCATCGTGCTCCAGGAGGAGGAGATCTCGAAGTTCCGGCTGGCCCGGGTCGAGAAGGCGCTTCCGAAGCTCAGTGGCCCGGTTCGGCGCCGGGTGTCCGCCGTGGTCGCGGAACCTGACCGGGTGCACTACCTGGAGGACGGCGGCCCGCCGTGACCGCTCTCATGCGTGGTTCACGTCTGGGTTCGCTGTCCCTGGCTCTGGGAACCTGACCGACGACCTCGTGCCGCGTGCAAGTCGGGGTGAGGCTGGGTCGTCAGACGAACGGGAGGCGGGCAACGACCTCGTCGTCCTCGGTCTCGCCCGTCTCGAGGAACCCAAGGCTTACGTAGAGCGTGCGCGCGACAACGTTGGCGGGGGAGTAGCTCAGCGCCGCACACGTGCGCCCTTCTGCTTGGGCCCGTTCGACCAGACTCGCCACGACCGCTCGTCCGATGCCATGGTGCTGGTGTGCGGCGTCGACCACGAGGCCTCCGATCCAGAGGCTGTTGTCCGCAGGGTCGACAGCCCACATGACGAACCCGACGGTGCTCCCGCCACTCTCAACAGCCAGCGGGTGCCATGGGGTGTCTCCGTAGGCACACATCGTGAGGTACCGGGTCACAGGAGCAACGAACTCCCGTTGCTCCTGTGACACTTCCAGCGCGGCGCAGTCACGCCAGTTGTCCGAGCTGACCGGGCGCAGGTCGACCGTGGCGTTCGACGTCATCAGACTGATCCGCGGTCGAGGGTTGCACGAAGCTGGGCGATCTCATCCTTGAGCAACGCCACCTGCGCAGCGACGTCGGACGCCACAGAGGGATCGTCCTCGGTCGCAGGAGTCGCCGTGGCCGAGTCACCGCTGCCGAAACCGAAGAATGCTGCAAGAGCAGCGGCCAGCACCCCTAGGAAAGCCACCCCGCCGAGCATCAGGATGCAGGCGGCGATCCGGCCGGCCGTCCCCACGGGGTAGAGGTCGCCGTAGCCGACCGTCGTGAGCGTGACCATCGCCCACCAGAGCGAGTCACCCATCGTCGCGAAACCCGAAGACGCCGGCTCGGTCCAGTACACGACGACGGCACACCCCACCGTCAGCGCCCCTGCATAGATCGCGACTCTGCCCAGCCGGTCCAGCAGGCGCTTGGCGCCATGCGCCTTCCTGAGCCCCAACCACAGGATGCGGGCGATGCGGGCGAAACGAGCGAGCACCGCCAGACCGCCACTCGACCCGAAGAACAAGTACACGGGTGCGGTGATGACGACGATGCCGAGGTCGAGCTTGCCCGCCCTGCTGTGGAGGTAGTGCGGAATCAACCGCAAGTGGATGAGGAGGTCGACGAGGAAGACCAGCCAGGTGGCGACACCCACGATCGTGACGACGGGTCCCTGGCTCGGGTCGGTGACGCCGAACAGAGGGATGACCGCCGACACGATCACCCACGGCGTCCACATCTTGTTCCACCGCGCCAGCACGGCCGCGCGTTCGTCCGCGGAGTCTGGGCGTGCCAGGAACCAGGGCTTGCGCATGATCTGCCAAGTTTCCAGCAGTCGGTTGGCCGGGGGTGGGCGACGCGCCGAAGTCAGGCGGGCTCCGGCTCCGCCCAGCGGTTGGCCTCGCGACCACCCGGCGCACGGAACGACTCGACCAGGATGTAGATGCTCAGCACAAGTACCCAGGCAGGGAAGAGCAGCTGCACACCTGATGCCCCTGGCGAGACCAGCAGGAGCGCGAGCGCACACAGGTAGCCGAAGACGGTCAGCCAGCGCGGGATCAGCTTCGCCCTTCGTGCGACGTTGGTGACGGCCAGAGTGAAGACTGCGGCCATACGTGCGCCGAAGGTGGCAAGCAGCATCGACGTCAGTGCCCCGGACCACCGGACCGTGTCGCCGGAGACCCCGCCGGGCTGTGAGTAGAGCGTCAGCAGCCCGCCCATCACGGCCGCGGCACTGAAGAGCATCCCGACGAAGAGGATCCCAGACCCGAGGAACACGGTGGCGAAGAGCTTGTCCTCCAGAACCCCGAGCCGCGAGCGAATCACGCCGATAAACCACAGGAAAGTGATGCCTGCGAAAGGGATCAGTGTGAGCGAGAGGCTGACGTTGTGGCGCTGCGACGCGTCCGAGATCCAGATCGAGGGGTCGGAACCGGGGTGAGCGGACGCCGAGTGCATGAGCACGACAACCGTGGTCAGGATGACGGAGAAGGCGATGCCAGCCACTGCGGCAGCCCGCGGCGTGCGCAGCTCCTGTTCCAGGGCGCCGCGCTCGCTCATGCGACCGCTCCTTCCACCGCCCGGGTCCTTCCGACGAGCGGTCTCAGCGGGGTGGTTCGCAGCCAGCGCACGAGCCTGGTCACGGGGATGCGGAGGACCGCCCAGACGATCAGTGCGACAACCGCTCCGAAGACCAGCCCCGCGATGACGTCCTGCGGGTAGTGCGCACCGACGTAGACCCGGGCGAACGCCATGACCAGAGCACAGAAGGCCGCGACTACCCCGAGCTCCCAGGAGACGAGGAGCAAGGCGGCGGTGACGGCCCCCGCCATTGCTGCGTGGTCGCTGGGGAACGAGGGATCGGTGGTCTTGGTGACCAGGACCAGCGCTTGCGGGTGCACCGCATAGGGACGTGCCTCGCCGATCTGCTTGATGATCGGCTGGTTGAGACCCAGTGCGATCATCGCTGACACCGGCGCCAGCAGGGCAGCGGCCATGGTGTGCGCCGGGCCGGGCCGCGCGATCCACCAGCCGACGAGGAGCAGGCCCGCGAAAAGCACCACCCCGTACTTCGCGTAGGCGGTTATGGGGCCGTGCAGCCACTCGGTGCTCCTTGCGAAGTCGTTCACTCGCAGGTAGAGGTCGTCGCCGTTCACGTGGTGTCCTCGTCTGTGGTCCGCCCCATGCCGTCCGGGGGTGGCGGCTGGTCCAGGGTAGGTCCAGGCATCAGACCGCAGGGACCGCCGCGCCGCCGGGTCCTTGTCCGGGGCTTAGCAAAGGGTTAGCCAGGTGCTGGGGGCCGCCGTCCCAAGATGTCGCTGACTTCCCTCCGACGCGCCAGAAGGTGCCACGCGAACGGTATGAAAGGCGGCACACATGATCGTCCGACGGCTCTCAGCGGCTTCTGCGCTGCTCGCGGGTAGCCTCGTGGCTGCTTCCACGTTCGCCGCCCCGGTGGTCGCGAATGCCGCACCGAAGGTTGGCAGCTGGTCGAGTGGCACGGCGATCTCCGGGGTCAACCAGCCGGACCCCACGCGAGGCGCTCAGCTCAACGACGTTGCGATCAACGCCTCAGGCCTCGCCGTGTCGGCCTGGGACCAGTACACCTACAACAACGGTGGTGGCGCCTCGATCGGGGCGGCCGTCCGGTCCAACGGTCGCTGGGGCGCGCCGTTCGTGGTCTCGGGCAGCTCCACCTTCGCCATGAGTCCCAAGGTGGCTGTCGGAGCCGACGGCACGATGGCGGTGTCGTGGGTCTCGCAGGACCCGGTCGCGGTCTCCAACACCCAGCGCGTCCAGGTGGCCGTGAGGCCCGCCGGCTCCTCCACGTGGACGACGTCCACCCTCGCAACGTTCGCCGTCAGCGGCGTGGCCATCACACGCACGGCTCCCTTGGCCGTCGACCCCGCGGGCAACGTCACGGCCGTCTGGACTGCCTGGGACGGGACGAAGAACATCATCCAGTCCGCCACCAAGCCGACTGGTCAGCCGTGGTCGAGCGCCTCGACCCTGTCCGGGCCAACCACCGACGCGTACTTCCCTTCGTTGTCGGTGAACGCCCGGGGTGACGCCGCCGTTGCCTACACGCTGTCGGCGTACGGCGCTTCGACGGGCACCTGGGCGGAGTACGTGTACCGCGCTGCCGGCTCGAGCACCTGGACCACACCTGTCGTGGTGTCCGAGAAGCTCACGTCGTCAGTCGGCTACATCTCCGGAGCCGAGGTCGGGCTCGATGGGTCGGGCCGGGCCACCGTGGCGTACTTCGGCTACGGCGTCGAGGCCACCCGACAGCTCGCTGATGGAACGTGGACGACGCCGGGACCGGTGATCACCAGCCCGACGTCGGGCTCGTCGTACATCAGCCCCGACCTGGGCGTCGACGCCCAGGGCAACGCCATCCTCGCGGTGTCGATCTTCGACTCGACAGTCAACGTGGATCGCGCGTCGGTGTGGGTCTCACGCGGAACCCCCGACGGCAGCTGGACCCGCCAGCAGCGACTGACCGACCCCACGGCACCCGTCGATGCCTACGCGACCCAGGTTGCCGTGTCACCCGATGGCGCTCTCGCACTGGTCGGGTGGATCGACCACTACCACGGCACCGTGCAGGTCTCGCAGCTCGTCAACGGCGCCTGGGGTGCCGCGACCACCATCGGTCGAGGTACCGCGTTCTCCTCGTTCCAGGAGATGCTCAGTCTCGACGCGGCGTCGGGAACGGTCGCCCAGGCGGTCTGGAAGAACGCGAAGGGCGGAACGATCACGATGGCCTCGACCTACCGGGGCTGAGCACGCGAGCGCAGGTGCGGGACGAGCACTTGGCACTGGTCCTCGGCCGCGAGGAAGGCCCCCACGTGGCCGAGGTCCGGTAGCCAGACGGCGCGCGCATCGGCCATCTGGGCCGCGGCGGTCGCATTAGAGCGGGACGGGTCCTCCTGGGATCCGGCAACGAGCAAGGTCGGACACGAGATCGAGGCATGGACAGCCCACGGCGACCAGTCGGCCCAGGCCTCGATGCTCAGGGCGAACTGCTCCGGGTCGGTCTGCAGGAACTGGTCACGCAGCCACGCTGGGAGTGTGAGACCTTCGTCTTGCTCGACTGCAGTGACGAGTGCAGCCATGCCGTCGCGTCGGAGAAGCGACGCGAACTGGGCGTCCTCATCGGAGTCCGCCTCCACCTCCCACGTTCCGCCGAGCCCGACGAGCGCGGTCACGAGCTCGGGGTGCAAGGCAGCCAACGCGTAGCCGACCTGGGCGCCCATCGAGTATCCGACGAATGAGATGTCCGGTGCATCGAGGGCCCTGGCCACGGCGACGACGTCGGACACGTACTCGCCCATCGAGTGGCCGGCCACGTCGGTCGGACTGTCGGTGAGGCCCCGTCCTCGGTGGTCGAGCAGGACCGCGCGCAGGCCGGTCAGATAGGGCAGGTACTCGCGCCACATCGTTCCGTCACCGGCGCCGCCGGTGTGTAAGACCACCGTCGGCCCGCTCCCGAGGACGCGGCAGTGGATGCGGAACCCGTCGCGGTCCACCCACAGGGTCGCGCCGACGGCTGGGGTCACGAGCCGACCGTACCCGCGGCCGAAACCTAAGGAGCGACGGTCACCACGTTTGTCGTCGTCGCCGACTTGTTCCAGCCGTCGGTTGCCGTCAGCGTGATGGTGTATGTGCCTCCGACCGCGTAGGTGTGGGCGGGGTACGCCGTGGTCGCCACGGCCGTGCCGTCACCCCAGTTCCAGGAGTACCGGATTTGGTCCCCTTGCGGGTCGACGGTCAAGGCGCTGTTCACCTGACAGGCCAGCTTGGTACAGGTGGCTGTGAACGATGCCGTGGGGGCCGTGTTGCCAGCGGGCTCGGACAGCACGACCGTTCGCTGCGTCGATGCGAACTTCCCCCACCCGTCGGTGGCTGTCATCGTGACGACGTACGTGCCCGGTGCGGCGAAGATGTGAGGTGCGGTCGGTCCGACGCCCGCCGGGCTGCCGTCACCCCAGTTCCACGCGTAGGTGATGACATCACCGATATTGGCGTCCACCGTACCGGCGCTGCTCATGCCACACGACAACGCGATACAGCTGGCGGTGAAGGTGGGGGTCGGAGCAACATTCCCGCTCGGCGCGTTGATCGTGACGTTGATCGTGGTCGTGGCGGTCACGTTCCACTCGTCGCGCACGGTCAGCGTCACCGGGAAGACTCCTGGTGCCGTGAAGGTCTTCACCGGGATGGGCCCGGTCGCGGTTCCCTGGGTCGTGCCGAACACCCACGAGTACGTCAGAGCGGTGGGGTTCTCGTCGGTCGAGCCGCGCCCGTCGAAGGAGCAGACGTTCTGGTTGCAGGAGACAGTTGCGTTGGCCACCGGCGGGTTATTGACCGGGTGTGTCACAACCACGCCCAGAACCGTCCGCGTGGCACCGATCTGCCCGTTCTGGTCGGTGGGGCGGACCAGAACGGTGTAGGTGCCGTCAGGGATGACCGGCGTGGTGAACGAGAAGTTGGACCCGGTACTTCCCGGGCTGTTCAGGAACGCCGCCCGCCAGCTTGGGATCGTGCTCGTGAACGTGCCGTTAGAGGCCATGTATCGCCCGGCAGAGTCGACGAACGCCGCCTCGACCCTTGCGATGGAGAAGTCGTCCAGCGCGCGACCGGTCACGACGATCCTGCCTTCAGCAAACGTTGCCCCGTCGCTAGGCGCGCCCAGGAGCGCGTCGAAGGTGGGCGGCTGGTCACCCGGGAAGTAGAGGTACCTCCCGGTTGCGCCGACCGTTGACGTGTCCTGCTGCCCGGCCGTGTCCCATGCCCAAACAGTGACCCTGTAGTCGCCCGACGACGGAAGGTCGACCGGAAGCGTCCACGTGGTGCTCGTGGCGTTCGGCGACGCGACCGTGGCGTTGACCGTGGCGAAGCCGGAGTCCAGGGTGCCGTTGGGCCGCAGGTACCGGCGAGAGTTGTTCTCCAGGATTGCAACCCGGACGCTGGCGACGCCCTTGTCGTCTGTGGCCGTCCCAGCGAGGTCCAGGTGCGGGCTGGTGAGCGACGAAGTCCCCAGACCCGGGTTGCTCAGAAGGCCGTCCGGGAACGCGTCCCCGGGCACCTGTGCGGTGACCGTCAGCGAGCCGCGGTTTGCAGTGGCCGTGGTCAGGCCGTCCCGGTCGGTGGCCCTTACCGTGAAGGTGTAGTTGCCCGGGCTCAGGTTGAACG
>JBAPUB010000306.1:0-9780 GCA_049282455.1 Actinomycetes bacterium | reverse complement strand
GACGTCATGGACCGGGTCGAGGCACGAAGGCTCGACCGGACCCAGCAGCTGGCCCTGATCGCCTCCCGCGAGGCGTGGTCTGACGCCGGATCGCCCGAGGTCGCCAACGAGCGGCTCGGTGTCGCGTTCGCGACCGGGATCGGCGGGGCGGTGACCCTGCTCGACCAGTGGGATCTCATGCGCGAGAAGGGTCCACGCCGGGTCAGTCCGCACACCATCCCGATGCTCATGCCCAACGGCCCGGCAGCCGTGGTCGGCCTCGACATCGGCGCCCGCGCCGGCGTCCACTGCCCCGTGTCGGCCTGCGCGTCCGGCGCGGAGGCGGTGGCCCAGGGCCTGGAGATGATCCGGTCCGGCCGCGCCGACGTCGTCATGGTCGGCGGGACCGAGGCCTGCATCCACCCGCTGCCACTGGCGGCCTTCAGCGCGATGATGGCGCTGAGCAAGCGCAACGACGACCCCGCGCGGGCCTCGCGACCCTGGGACAAGGCGCGTGACGGCTTCGTGTTCGGCGAGGGCGCGGCTGCGCTGGTCCTCGAGTCCGAGGCGCACGCCCGTGCGCGGGGCGCCCGGATCTACGCCGAGGTGGCCGGAGCCGGTCTCACCTCCGACGGCCACCACATCGCCCAGCCCGACCCGACCGGCCAGGGCGCGACGCGCGCCATGAAGGCGGCGATCCTCGATGCCGGGGCAGAGGCGGGCGACATCGTCCACGTGAACGCGCACGGCACCTCGACCCCACAAGGCGACGTAGCCGAGGTGAAGGCCATCAAGGCGGCCCTGGGAGACGCTGCACCCGGCGTGGCTCTCACGTCCACGAAGTCGATGACCGGCCACCTGCTGGGCGCCGCTGGCGCGATCGAGTCGATGGCCACGGTGATGGCCCTGTACGACCGCCTCGTCCCACCCACGATCAACCTGGAGGACCTCGACGACGAGGTCGACCTCGACATCGTCACCGGCGAGCCCCGCAAGCTGCCCGACGGGTCGATCGCCGCACTGAACAACTCGTTCGGCTTCGGCGGCCACAACGTCGCCCTGGTGTTCCGGAGCGTGTCATGACCTCGACGCCGACTGCGCCCGACGTCCCGACCACGACCACGGCCGCGCCGGCGAAGAAGGAGAAGGTGCCGCGCGACCAGGACCCGCGACACCCGCGCAAGCGACTCGCGGCCCTGTTCGACCCCGGCACGCTCGTGCCGATCACCGCCGACGGCGACAGTGGCATGCTCGCCGGCGTCGGGATGGTGAACGGCGCGCACGCCGTCGCCTTCGCGTCCGACCCCACCGTGATGGGTGGGGCGATGGGCACTGAGGGATGCAAGGTGATCCTCGCGGCGTACGCCCGCGCCCTGGCCGACGAGGTTCCGGTCATCGGCATCTGGCACTCCGGCGGTGCCCGGCTCGCCGAAGGAGTCGTGTCGCTGCACGCCGTCGGCGAGGTCTTCAGCATCATGACCCGGGCGTCGGGCAAGATCCCGCAGATCTCGCTCGTGCTCGGCGCTGCGGCGGGCGGTGCCGCATACGGCCCGGCACTCACCGACATCGTCATCATGGGCCCGCAGGGGCGAGTGTTCGTCACCGGCCCGGAGGTCGTGCGGTCGGTCACCGGCGAGGACGTCGACATGGAGCGGCTCGGCGGCCCCGAGCCGCACGGCCGCCGCTCGGGCGTCGTGCACGTCACGACCGACTCCGAGGCGGAGGCCATCGGCACCGCTCGGGCCCTCACCGAGCTGTTCGGCCTGCAGGGCGACCTGGGCACGGTCGAGGACGTCGACCTCAGCGGGTTCCTTCCCGAGTCGGCCAAGCGCGCCTACGACGTCCACCCCCTGGTCGAGCACCTGCTCGATGAGGACACCGCGGTCGAGCTGCACACCCGCTGGGCCCCGAACATCGTCACGACGTTGGGCCGCCTCGGCGGGCGCACTGTCGGCGTGATCGCCAACAACCCTCTGAGGCTGGGCGGGTGCCTCGACTCACCGTCGGCCGAGAAGGCGGCGCGGTTCGTGCGCATGTGCGACGCGTTCGGAGTTCCCCTGGTGGTCATGGTCGACGTCCCCGGCTACCTGCCGGGCGTCGGGCAGGAGTGGGACGGCGTGGTGCGCCGCGGCGCCAAGCTGCTGCACGCGTTTGCCGAGGCCGTCGTCCCACGGGTCACGGTGGTCACGCGCAAGGCCTACGGCGGCGCCTACATCGCCATGAACAGCCGGGCCCTCGGCGCCACCAAGGTGCTCGCCTGGCCCGGTGCGACGGTGGCGGTGATGGGCTCGATCGCAGCGGTGCGGATCCTGCACCGCCGTCGCCTGTCCGACCTGCCCGACGACGTGCGGGCCGAGCTCGAGCAGGAGCTCGCCGACGAGCACGAGCTCATCGCCGGTGGTCTCGAGAAGGCCATGGCCCTGGGTGTGGTCGACGAGGTCGTCCAGCCGGCGCAGACCCGCTCGGCGATCGCGGCTGCGATCACCTCAGCGGCTCCGCTGCGCGGCCGCCACGGCAACATCCCGCTGTAGCGCCGTAGTCGCCGCAGTCGAGGCAGTTCGCTCCGAGGTCAGATGACCTGGTGCAGCCAGCGCACGGGAGCTCCGTCGCCGGCGTGACGGAACGGCTCGAGCTCGTCGTCCCAGGCCTGGCCCAGCAGCTGCGGAAGCGCCTCGCCCAACGGCGGCCCGCCGTCCTCGGCCTCGAGCACCGCGGCGCGCAGTCGGTCCTCGGGGACCAGGATGTCGCCGTGCACGCCGATGACGGCGTGGAAGATCCCCAGGGCTGGCGTCCCACAGAACCGCTCGCCCTCCGAGCCCGGGCTGGGCTCCTCGGTGACCTCGAACCGCAGGTGGGTCCAGCCGCGCAGCGCCGAGGCCATCCGGGCGGCGGTGCCGGTCTGGCCGGTCCACGAGACCTCGGCACGGTAGGTGCCCGGCTGCGCCGGCTGCGGCGTCCACTGCACCGGGACGGCGGTGCCCAGGACACCGGCCAACGCCCATTCGACATGCGGACACAGCGCAGCAGGGGCACTGTGCAAGAAAACGACACCGCGGGTCATCGGTCCTCCTTCGTGAGGGTCGCCTTCCCCAGCGGCCTCTCGAAGAACCAAACCCGTGCGATCACAGCGGTGTGATTTCCCGCAGTCTGCCCTACTGAGCCGGAAACTACCAGGACCGTAGCCGACCGACTACTGGTCGTAACCAATCGCAGCCCAGTCGAAGGTCGGCGGGACCTCGGACCGCTGCTGGGCGTCGCCGTAGACCAGGGCGATCTGCTGGAGCGACGTCAACGGCAGGTCCATGGCCGCGGCCGTGCCGCCGTCCAGCGGCTTGCCGTCGACGAGGACCGCCCACTCCGAGCCACCCTTCGGGCAGATGCCGTTCAGGCAGCCCTGGGCGTCGAAGCCCATCCCCCACAGCGTGAGGGCCTGCCCCAGCGTGTACGTGTCGGCCGCGGGCGCCTCGACGTGCAGGATCCCGGTGCTGTCGTGGGTGTGCAGGTGGGCCAGCCGGTTGGTCGCTGCGTCGATGCCCAGCCCCGCGGGGACCGGGACCTGCTGTCCGTCGACGACGACGGTCAGGTGCGCGTGGTAGTGGACGTCGAGGTGCTCCTCACTGTCCAGCGACAGCCCTGCCGCGTCGGCCGCCGCCACCACGTCGGTCGGTGCGGACCAGTCGGCCCCGGCGACCTCGTTCGGTGTCGCGCTCGCGCTGGTGATGTCGGGCATCGCGCTGTCCGAGGGGGACGCATCCCTGGCGTTCCCACACCCGGCAAGCAACACCGCCAACCCGCCGACGAGCAGGGGGACGGCCAGGACCGAGGAACGACGCATCCGTCAATTGTGCCGGGCGCCTGGTGGTGCTCAGGACGCCGCCACGCCGACCAGCCACACCGCTGCCATCACCAGGCCGGCCGTGAGCTGGATGGCCACGCCGATGCCGAAGCCCTTCAGCGTCTCCACGGTCACCTGCCAGGCGCTTCGCAGGTCGCGGGTCCGGGCCAGCTCGGCTGCGAACACGCCCACCACCATGCCGACCAGCGCCCCGATGACTGGCACGACGAAGAAGCCGACCACCATTCCCGTCAACCCAACGGCGACCACCCACTCCGGCGCGCCTGACCCGCTGGCCCGGCGCCCCGGCACAGCCGTCGCAGCCACGTACCCGGCGACCCCGATCAGCCCGGTGACCACGACGACCGCCCAGCGCAACCAGCCCCCACCTTCGATCAGGGCCCATCCCACGATGGCCGCCCACACCAGGACGAGCCCGGGGAGCACCGGGATCACGACGCCGACCAGACCGACCACGATCACCAGAACGACCACGACGTCGACAGCCACGCTCGAGCTCACGCCGTGATGGTCGCATCCGTCGAGTGCCCGAGGTGTGGACCGACCCTCACTGGTCGACACTGGATGTATGTCCTCTGTTCCGCACGACTCGACCACCCGGCGGCTGGCGCTGGTCACCGGGGCCACCGGCTACATCGGTGGCCGACTGGTCCCTGAGCTGCTGGGCGCCGGCTTCGACGTCCGGGTCCTGGTGCGGCACCCGGAGCGGGTGCGCGACCAGACCTGGGCGCACGACGTCGACGTCGTCGTCGGCGACGCCCGCGACCACGCGTCGCTCCGGTCCGCGATGAGCGGCGTCGCCGTGGCGTACTACCTGTTGCACTCACTCGGTGAAGGCGAAGGCTTCGAGCAGACCGAGGAGGCCATGGCTCGGACCTTCGCTGCCGCCGCGCTGGAGTCCCAGGTCCGCAGGATCGTCTACCTGGGCGGGCTCGTCCCGCCCGACTCGGAGCTGTCGCCGCACCTTGCGTCCCGCACCCGGGTCGGCGAGATCTTGCGTGGCAGCGGAGTGCCCACGGTCGAGCTGCGCGCAGCCGTCATTCTCGGCAGCGGCTCGGCGTCGTTCGAGATGCTGCGCTACCTCACCGAGCGTCTCCCGGCGATGGTGACCCCACGCTGGGTCGCCAACCGCATCCAGCCGATCGCGATCCGTGACGTCCTGCGGTACCTGGTGGCTGCCGCCGACCTGCCCGCTGACGTCAACCGGTCGTTCGACATCGGTGGGCCGGACATCCTGACCTACCGCGACATGATGGTGCGCTACGCGCGCCTCGCGGGACTGAGCCGCCGCATCATCGTGCCCGTTCCGGTTCTGTCGCCCACCTTGAGCAGCCACTGGGTCGGCCTCATCACACCGGTACCACGAGGCATAGCCAAGCCGCTGGTCGCATCGCTGCGGTACGAGGTCTTCTGCCACGAGCACGACATCCACGACTACGTGCCGGACCCTCCCGGCGGTCTGGTCGGTTTCGACCGGGCCGTCGAGCTCGCCCTGCGACGGATCAAGGATCGCGACGTGACCACTCGTTGGTCGGACGCATCCACCCCGGGCGCACCCAGCGACCCACTGCCCACCGACCCCTCCTGGGCCGGGGGCAGCCTCTACGTCGACGAGCGCGAAGGGGCCGTCGCAGCCGACCCCGCGACGCTGTGGAGCGTCATCGAGGGAGTCGGGGGCGGCCGGGGCTGGTACTCCTTCCCACTCGCCTGGGAGGTGCGTGGGTGGCTGGACCGGGCTGCCGGCGGCGTGGGTCTGCGTCGCGGCCGGCGCGACCCCGACCGTCTGCGGGTCGGTGAGCCGGTGGACTTCTGGCGGGTCGAAAGCCTGGACCGAGGGCGGCTCCTGCGGCTGCGTGCCGAGATGAAGCTGCCCGGTCTCGCGTGGTTGGAGCTGGGGATACGCGACGACCCGACGACCTACGTGCAACGGGCGGTGTTCCACCCCCGAGGACTCGCAGGTCATCTCTACTGGTGGTCGGTCGCACCGTTCCACGGCATCGTCTTCGGATCCATGGTGCGCAACATCATCCGTGAAGCGGAACGGCGTCAGGGCCTGGAGATGGACGTACCCAGCCCCAGTGATTCGGTGAAGGGCTGATACCCAGGAGCAGTCGTCGGCCACGGGTGGGTGCGCTCCCACTCCGCTGCGACGTCGAGCAGCAGCGCGTCAGCGAACCGCGGACCCGTCACCTGCAGGCCGAAAGGAAGGCCGGTGACGGCGCGCCCGGCCGGAACCGACACCGCCGGGTGACCCGTGATGTTCTGCAACGCGGTGTTGAACACCTCAGGTGCAAGCAACGCCGACGCGTCGTCGGGTGCATCGAGGGGGCGGCCGCTCTTCGTCCAGCCCGCGGAGGCGACCGTAGGGCTCAGAAGCACACCGTCGTCGCCGAGCAGCTGGTCGAGCGCCCGCACGTAGTCGAACCGTCGACGACGGGCGGCCAGGTACTCGTCGACGGTGGTTCGCAGCCCCCACTGCATGAAGGCCTGCGTCGAGGGGTGCATGCGGTCCAGGTGGTCAGTGACCCAGGCCCGGCCGAAACGCGCCACGTGCTCGGCCGCCGCAGTGACGAACCAGTCGTCGTCAGGGTCAGCGGCCGGCCACAGGTCCTCGACCCGTACGTGGACCGGCTCGGACCCGAGCATCGCCGACATGTCCGCGACGGCGCGGTCGAACGGGCCTTGGACGTCGGTCGGCAAAGGCCCGTGCGGACCGAACCGGTCGATCGTCAGCAGGCGACCCGGCCGACGGCCAGGACCTCCCGAGTCGATTGGAACCCCATTTGGCAGTGCCGACGGGTCGCCGGCCACCGGACCGCGCACCAGCGTCATGAGCAGGCGAAGGTCTGCGACGGTCGTGGCGAACGGTCCCTCGGTGGAGAAGTCGATCCAGTCCGGAGCCGGCCACCGCCCCACGACCCCGTTGGTCGGCTTGAGACCCACGAGCCCGCAGAACGCCGCGGGGATCCTGATCGAGCCACCGCCGTCGGTTGCCGTCGCCACGACCACCATTCCCGACGCCAGGGCTGCCGCGCTGCCGCCGCTGGACCCGCCCGGTGAGAGATCGGGCCGCCAGGGGTTGCCGGTCGGCCCGTAGACCAGGTTGTCCGTAAAGCCTTCGACGGCGAACTCGGGAAGGTTCGACTTGCCGACGACGATTGCTCCGGCCGCCCTCAGCCGTGCCGGGACCGTGGAGTCCGATGAGGCCGGGGGCGAGTCGGCGAACAGCGACGACCCCATGGTGGTGGTCATCCCTTCGACGTCCTCGAGGTCCTTGACGAGCACGGGGATCCCGGCCAGCGGCCCCGGGTCCACCCCGGCTGCGACCCGCACGTCCAGGGCGGACGCCTCGGCCAGGGCGGCTTCGTCACGAACGACGGTGACGGCGTTGAGTGCGGGATCGAGGTCGGCGATGCGTCGCAGCGAAGCCTCGACCACCTCATGGCAGGAGACCGTTCCCGCCGAAAGGGCATCACGGATGGCTGCGATCTGGCTCATTCCCTGATCCTGCCGCCCCGGGGCGACCGAGGGAACGGCGACGAGCTCGCTGTCTCGGTCAGGCTGTGGCGCGTCGGTGCTCGTGCGCGACGTCCTCGCAGGTGTGCGTGTCGTCGAACCCGAACTCAAAGCAGCAGTCGTGGCAGACGGCCATGGCCGCTGGACCGAGCCGAACCACCTCGATGTCATGGGGTCGGCACGGCTCCACCGCGTGGCCGTGGTCACGGCGGTGGACGGCGACCAAGGTGGCTCGAACGATCGGGTCCGGGCAGTTCGGGTTGCTCACGCCCCTTCTATCGGCCGGTGCCCTGCCACTCCTTGAGCCCCGCCCGGATCCAGGCTGGGACTCAGTGCCGTGACGAGGACCTGCTGCCACGCCTCGAGCGAGGTGTCAGGCAGGAACTCCGCGATGGCTCGGGCCCGGCCCGCCTCACCCATCGCCCGCGCCTGAGCGGGGTCGCTGACCAACCGACGGACGGCGTCACCGAACTCGGCGAGGTCCTGTGGCGGGTCGATCAAGAACCCGGTCTCACCGTCGACGACCTGGTCGACGAGGCCACCGACCGCGGAGGCCACCACGGGCGTCCCCTTGTACATCGCCTCGGCCACGGTCAGCCCGAAGCCCTCGGCGAGGCTCTTCTGGACGACCACGGTGGCGTGCTGCTGCAAGGCGTTCACGATGACGGCGTTCTCCTCGACGTCAGACATCGGCAGGCAAACGAGCTGGACCCGGCTGCGCTGATGGTGCCGAAGCGCACGCCACTGCAACCAGGTCTGCTCGAGAACGTCGGCGGCCTCTGGGTCGTCGGCGATCGCCGTCACGACCGGACCCGCAAGCACGAGGTGGGCGTTGCTGCCGTCGAGGACGTGGTCGACGAACCCGTTCATCACACCGGCCATGTCCTTGAGCGGGTCCCAGCGGCTCACCTGGACGATCAGCGGCGCGTCCGCCCCGGGGGGTGGGCCCGTTCGGATCATGTCCGCGAACCGGTCGACTCGACCCGGCGATCCGTCCGAGCGGACGAACGGCACGGGGGTCGGTGACGAACCGTCGATGATGCCGACGTGGGATAGGACTGCCGCGGCCTCCTCTGCGCTCAGCGACTGGTTCTTGGGGGCCAGCGGGTCGAGGCTCGGCTTGATGATGTGGAGCCGAGGCCGAGGCACCCACTCGGGCGCGTAGCTCTCGCGCGTGAACACGAAGGCGTCCACGCTGTCGACAAGGTAGGGACGCAGGAACTCCCAGGCCTGTTCCGTCCACTGGTTGTGGCCGTCGATCCCGACGTGACAGCGCCAGACGACGGGAATGTCCCGGCTGCTCAGTGCATCCGCGAGCCCTGCCGTCTGTGGGTCGTGAAGGATCACGACATCTCCCGGAGCCACGACGGCTGCAAGCTCCTCGAAGTTGCTGCGCATGACGGCCTCGTAGTGCGCGCGTTCGCCGGTGCCGAGTCCGCCACCGTCTCCGGGCACCCCGTGGAGCTGGTTGTGCATGCGCTTGGTCAACGCGAAGAACTCAGGGTCGCCGTCGATGACCAGCCATCGGGCGTCGACGTCGGTCCCGCGCGCGAGCGGGAGCAGCACCTGGAGCATCTCGGCGACCCCTCCGCCTGCGGCGGTCGAGTTCACGTTGATGACGCTGTGCCCGGCCAGCGCCTGCTGCATCAGCGGTGCGATCGTGCCGACCAGGTGGTCCACCCGCTGCGGCCCGAGAACCGTCGCGAGCTCCAAGGGCGAACGGGCTGCGAGTCTGACTTCCTCCATGGTTCAGGCTTATCGCATGCTCGACCGATGCGACCAGCACCGGCGCGCCAGTTCACCCAATGGCCAGATCGGGTCCGGTGTCATTCGCCCTTCGAAGCCTGCTCAGCCAGGTACGTCTCGAGGGACGCCGCGATGTCGTCGCCGCTGGGCAGCTCACCGTTGACGCCCAGCTCGCTGAGCGACCCGTCGTGAAGGGCGTCGTAGCGTCCTTCGAGGGCCCGGACTGCCTCGGCAAGCTCCGGCGAGCCCGTCACGTGCTCGACGATCTCCTCGTCGACCCGTTGTGCGGCATCGGTGAGCTGGTCGGCCGGAAGCTCGAGGTCGGTGGAGTCCGCGACTGCCTCCAGCAGGCGCACCGCCGCCCGGGGGTACCCGTACTGCGCGAGGTACTGGGGCACGTGGACCGCGAAGCCCATGGCCTCGCGGCCGGACTGTCCCAGCCGAAGCTCCAGCAGGCCTCCGACGTGACCAGGGATCTGGATCGATGAGACCCAGGATCGGTAGGACTCGACCCTTCGAGGGTCGGTGCCGTGCGCCGAGACGTCGAGCGGACGGGTGTGGGGGGTCGGCCACGGGATAGCGCCCAGCACGACCACGAGTGAGACGCCGGCGGCATCGACGACGTCGGTCACGGCGTCGACGAACCCGTTCCACGCGAAGTCCGGCTCGGGGCCCACCAGCAG
>JBAPUB010000305.1:0-5884 GCA_049282455.1 Actinomycetes bacterium | reverse complement strand
GTCTGCACGTGGAGCCCGGCATGTCCGATCGTGGTGACGCGCATCGTGGTCCCGTTCGTGGGGTGGACTGGGCAGCTCTTCAAGGGCAGCTCTTCAAGAATATGCCTGACCGTTCAGGACGGGATTTCGGACCTCAGACGAGCGCGGCGTAGCCTGAGCCCGTGTTCGGTCGCCGTTCCAACCCCCCAGAACCGGTCGTCGAGACTCCCGCCAAGCCTCAGGGCAAGGGTCGTCCGACGCCGAAGCGCCGCGACGCCGAAGCCGCCCGACGCAGCCGTACCACGCCTCCGCGTGACAAGAAGGCGCTTCGGGAGTGGAGCCGCGAGGAACGCAAGCGTGAGCGCGACGCACAGGCCGCCGCCATGCGGTCCGGCGACGAGCGCAACTACCCGTCCAACCACCAGGGTCCGTCACGCAAGATCGCCCGCGGGTACGTCGACGGTCGGCGGGGAGCCGGCGAGTACTTCTGGCCCGTGGTGATCGTCGCCCTGGTGTTCCTGCTGCTCCCGATCCCGCGCATCCAGACCTTCGCCACATGGTTCCTGCTCGGCTACTACCTGCTCATCGTCACTGACACCGTGATCATGCTGAGCGGGCTGAGCCGACTGCTGAAGCGCGAAGTCCCGGACAAGGTCCAGCGCACTGGGACGATGCCGTACGCGTTCGGCCGTTCCATCCAGGCCCGCAAGCGGCGCATGCCCCCGCCCACGGTGCCCATGGGGTGGAGCCGCAAGGCGATGAAGGGTGAGGTCGACCCGCTGTCACAGTGACGGCTCGCTGAGCTCCGGAGCAGCACTCGCGCTCCAGGGCCCGTCGTCCTAGGGTCCCCCCATGGAGTTTCGACGCCTCGGCCGCAGCGGCCTGAAGATCAGCGAGATCACCTACGGCAACTGGCTGACCCACGGCGCCCAGATCGACGACGACGCGGCACGCGCGGTCGTGCATGCCGCACTCGACGTGGGCATCACGACCTTCGACACCGCCGACGTCTATGCCCAGGGGAAGGCCGAGTCTGCGCTGGGCAAGGCGCTTCGAGGGCAGCGCCGCGAAGGGCTGGAGATCTTCAGCAAGGTGTACTGGCCCACCGGTTCGGGCGTCAACGACCGCGGACTGTCGCGCAAGCACATCATGGAGTCCTGCCACGCGACGCTGCGGCGGCTCGAGACCGACTACCTCGACCTGTACCAGGCTCACCGGTTCGACTACGAGGCACCGCTCGACGAAGTGGTGCGCGCGTTCGACGACCTCGTCCGGCAGGGCAAGGTGCTCTACGTCGGGGTCTCGGAGTGGAAGGCGAGCCAGATCCGCGGTGCCGTCGAGCTGCAGCAGGCGATCGGCGCCGACCGCCTGGTCTCCAACCAGCCCGAGTACTCGATGCTGTGGCGGGTGATCGAGGCCGAGGTCGTACCGACCTCCCAGGAGCTCGGCGTCTCGCAGATCGTGTGGTCGCCGATGGCCCAAGGCGTGCTGACCGGCAAGTACCAACCGGGCCAGGCGCCACCGGCCGGTTCACGCGCTGCCGACCCCGAGGCCGGAGGCTTCCTGGCCGACTACCTCAAGGACGACGTCTTGAACGCGGTGCAGGGCCTTCGCCCGATCGCGGACGAGGTCGGCGTCTCGATGGCGACTCTCGCGATCGCCTGGGTGCTCCAGAACCCGAACGTCGCAGCCGCGATCGTGGGCGCATCTCGACCTGAGCAGATCCGCGAGAACGCGCAGGCCGCCGGGCTCCGGCTCGAGCCGCAGGTGCTTCAACGCATCGACGAGGTGCTCTCCGGAGTGGTCGAGCGCGACCCGGGGCAGACGGAGTCACCCGAGCCCCGGGCCTGACCGCCCGTCAGGCAGGCGGGTGCAGGCCCATCGGGCCGTAGACCTCGCGGTCGAGCTCCACGAGGACCACCTGGTCGACACCGGCATCGAGCAGGGCCCGCCAGTGCTCTCCGAGCCAGGTCTCGGCATCGGCCTGGGATGGCCACGGCTCGGCGAGGACGACGTCGGGCTCGACGACGGTGCCGTCGCTCGTCTCGAATCTCCAGCGCCAGTCCATGGAAGCTCCTCAGTCGGCCGGCTCGCCCCGGTCGGTCTTTGACGTCGACCACCCTGGCGTGGTCGGATGCCCATCACAACTCCACTACGTCTTTGTGCAGGGGAAGCCGGTCGGAATCCGGCGCTGACCCGCAACCGTAGGCCGCGAACCGTGCTCGGTTCCCGCGGCAAGCCGGGATACCTCACAGCGACGAGCGGCTCCCCAACACCGTCGAGGTTCGCGGGGCGGAGCCCGGGCTGCCGAGCCCGAGTCCGCGCCCCTTGTCATCCGACCTGTTCGCAGGTCGTGGTGGCAGGGGCGTTCTCGTGAGCGGCGAAACCGGGCAGCGTCCGGGATCGCTCATCAGAAGGGCTCACATGAGCACCAGACACCCCGGGTTCGCCCGCATGGTCACGGTCGCCACGGCGACGCTTCTGGTCGCACCGGCGTTCCTCGCAGCAGCGGCTGGACCCTCCTACGCCGCCGACGCGCCGTACGGGGTCGGGCTGTTCGGCAGCCAGGACCCCACCTACGACGGGGTCTACCGTCAGGGGTTGTCGATCCTGGCTCTGGACGCGTCGGGCGCGCAGGTCCCGACCGACTCGGTGACCTGGCTTCTCGGCCAGCAGTGCTCAGACGGTGGGTTCACCTCCTACCACGCCCCCGGCGACCGCTGCGGAGACGCCCGCGACTCCAACGCGACGTCGATGGCCGCCATGGCGCTGTACCGGGTCGGCCACCCCACCGACGCCGGTCGGGCGATCGAATGGCTGCTGGGCCACCAACTGCCCAACGGCGGCTGGGAGTACTCCGCCGGCTGGGGCGGCGACGCCAACTCGACCGCACTGGCCGTGCAGGCCCTGCTCGCCGCGGGCATGCTCCCCGACGAGATGCCCGCCTCCGGCGGGAACACCCCCTACGACTTCCTCTCCACGCTGCAGCTCGGCTGCGATGCGACGCCCCAGCAGCGCGGTGCGTTCGACTACCAGGCCGAGGACCCGTTGGCACCCAACGACTACGCGACGGTGCAGGCAGTCCAGGCACTGGCCGGGTCCACCCTTCCCGTCGAGCCCGGGCCGGTCGCAGCCGGCGCCGGCTCCCCGGTGTGTCCGGCCGTCGTGCGCACGGGAACAACCAGCGACGAGCTGGCGGGCCGGGGCGCCGCCTACCTCGTGGGTCGCCTGGCAGCCAGTGGTGACGTCATCCCCAACGCCTTCGGGCCAGGCGCCGACCTCGGGAGCACGGCCAACGCTGTCTTGGCCCTCGTGGCCGACGGCAGCGGCTCGCCGCAGCTGCAGACCAGCTACCAGGCCCTGGTCGACGGTTCGGCCGGGTACACCGTCGCGCACGGAGTCGTCGTGCCTGCGGCCGCAGCGATCACTCTGCTCGCAGCCCACGCCGTGGGAGGCGACCTGTCCGCCCTCGGTGACGGCCACCTGGTCGCACAGCTGCAGCAAAGCGCGGCCCAGGCACCGACATCCGGCGGCGCTGGCGGTACGGGCGGTGGTACCCCCGTCCCCAGTCCTAGTGCGTCCGGGACCGGCGGCCACGGGTCCACGAGCCCTCGGGCTTCGGCTTCGGCAGCGACCCTTCCCGCGACCGGGTCCGAGCTGTCCCTGTCCTTGTCGCTGTCCCTGGCAGCCGTTGCACTGCTTGGCTCCGGGCTGGTGCTGCTGCGGCTTGGCCGTCGCCCCACCACAA
Organism: Actinomycetes bacterium; assembly: GCA_049282455.1. Lineage (GTDB taxonomy): Bacteria > Actinomycetota > Actinomycetes > JAHEKZ01 > JAHEKZ01 > JBAPUB01. The sequence goes on along the minus strand of JBAPUB010000305.1, from coordinate 2,157 downwards.
CCCCGACGAAGGGTTCGAGCTAAGCGATGCGGACCCTGCGGACACTGCGGACACTGCGCGCCCTGGGTGTTCTCGTCGCCGTCGCGGCGACGGGCTCAGCCTGGCTCGCGGTTGCGCCGGACCGGCAGGCGCAGGCCACCAGCTACCGGTTCTGGACCTACTGGACCGGCGGTGACACCGGCTGGGCCTTCGCGAACGTCGGGCCGTCACGGCGACCCGCCGACGGTGCCGTCGAAGGCTGGCGCTTCGCCGTCAGCGCGGCCAGCTCGTCGTCGGCACCACCCCGCACCGGGTCCGGCTTCGGATCGGTCTGCGGATCGACCCCGGCTGTGGCCGGGAGCAAACGAGTCGCCCTGGTCGTCGACTTCGGAACAACGGGTGACGCCCCACCCGGCGAGGCGCCCCCAGCGGGGGTGACGTCCCACTGCGCGGTCGTCCCCACCACGGACAACGGCTACCAGGTTCTGGACGCTGTGGTCACGTCGCTTCGGGTCGAGGGTGGCCTGGTGTGCGGGATCGATGCCTACCCGGCACGTGGCTGTGGCGAGGCCGTGGCGGCGCCGACGCCCGACGGCACCGGGCCGTCGGGGGCGTCAGGCGCCGACGGCGGGACCTCGGGGAGCGGCTCGGACCCGCCGTCGGCGAGCCCGCCACCTTCTGGTTCGAAGCCCACCAGCACAGCCGCGACGTCCCCGCGTGGCGGCCAGACGTCGCACGCCGCTGCGTCGAAGCCGAAGTCATCAGAGGGCAAGCACTCCTCGGTCTCGTCGACCTCGGCTGCCACGACCGGTTCGTCGCCGACCAGTGTGGACGCCGCGTCGGTCGTGCCTGTTAGCGGGACCGACAGCTCGCGCGCCACCAGCCCGGTCGGAGTGATCGTCGGGCTGGCCGTCGCGGTCGGTCTGGGTGCCGCAGCGTTCGCGGTCTCGCGGAGACGGCGGTCAGCCCCATGAGCCGACCGCGCACCCTGCACGCTGGGGCCTGGTGGCTGTGGGCGCTCGGTCTGGCAGCAGCCGCAACCCGGACCCTGAACCCTCTGGTCTTGGTGGAGATCATCGCCGTGGTCGCCTGCGTCGTCGCAGCCCGTCGCAGCGACGCCCCGTGGTCGGCCTCGTTCAAGGCGTTCGTGGTGCTGGGCGTGTTCGTCCTCGGCGTCCGGGTGGTCTTCGAGGTGCTCTTCGGACCCGAGCTTCCCGGCACCGTGGCCTTCACGGTGCCCCAGTTCATCCTTCCCGGCTGGATGGCCGGGGCGCGCCTCGGCGGGCCGGTCACGGTCACGGCGGTCCTCACGGCCCTCTACTCCGGACTCCAGCTCATGGCCATCTTGGTCTGTGTGGGCGCCGCGAGCGCTCTGGCCGCGCCCACCCGACTGCTCAAGTCGGTTCCGGGCGCGCTCTACGAGGTCGGGGTCGCGCTCGTGGTGGCCCTGACCGTCGTGCCGCAGACCGTCACCCACGTCGGCCAGGTCCGTGAGGCCCGGCGGCTGCGCGGTCGCACCGACCGCGGCCTGCGCGCGTGGACCGCGACCGCCCGACCCGTCCTGGACGGGGCGCTGGAGCGCTCCTTGCTCCTGGCCGCCGCGTTGGACTCTCGCGGGTACGGCCGGTCCAGCCACTTGCCACCGCGCGAGCGCTGGGTCACCGGCGGGCTGGTCCTGGGCGGCTTGTTCGGCGTGCTCGTGGGAACCTACGGACTGCTCGATGCGGCACAGTCGGGACTCCTCGGGCTCGCCCTCATTGCCGTGGGCGCCACGCTCGCCGTCGCGGGCATGGCCCGCGCCGGCCGTCGAAGCGTGCGCACCGTCTACCGACCTGACCTGTGGTCGTGGCCGGAGTGGACCACGTCGGCGTCGGGCCTGCTGCCGGCCGTCGTGGTCGGCGTCCTGGCGGCGCAGGGCGCTGCCGACTTGTCGCCCGCCGCGGCTGCCTGGCCCCAGCTCCCGGTCGTCGCGTTCGTCGTCGTGTTCCTCGCACTGCTGCCGGCCTGGGTCGCACCAGCACCCCCTCGACAAGACCCGGTGCCAGCGGCCGGCCCCAGGACTGCGGACCGCGTCGCGGTCGACGAACGCCGCGAGGCGGTCGTGTGATCGAGTTCGAGAACGTCACAGTCACCTATCCCAACGGTGTCGCTCCCGCCCTGCGCAGCGTCAGCCTCACC
>JBAPUB010000304.1:0-2384 GCA_049282455.1 Actinomycetes bacterium | reverse complement strand
CCGGGAAGTGCGTGTGCCGTGGCCGGAGTGGTGTCGAGGTTGCGAGCCCCGTGGTTGCTGACGATGACCCCGGCTGCGCCGTGGTCGACGCAGCGCAGAGCGTCGTCGGGACGAAGGACTCCCTTGGTCAGAACGGGCACTGGGGAAAGGTCAACCAGCCAGTCCAGCGTCTCCCAGGTGACCGTCGGGTCGAGGTGCCGGTTGTAGACGCGGCGCAGCGGATCTGCGTTCTCGAGGACGTCGACGGACGCCGGGGCGTCGGCCAGGATGGCCGGGGCCAGACCGTCGACGGTGTGCCCGCCGATGCGGCGGTCGCGATCGCGGGCGCCGAGCAGGGGCGTGTCGACGGTGAGCACGAGGGCGCGTGCCCCGGCGGTGACCGCGCGCTCGACCAGTGCCGCGGAGTAGGCACGATCGGACTGCACGTACAGCTGGAACCACCATGGGCCGTCGGCGGCGGTGCCGAGGTCCTCGACCAGCGTCGAGCCGAGCGTGCTCATCACGGCCAGACCACCGGTGGCTGCCGTGCCGCGTCGCGTCGCAGTCTCGGCGTCCGGGTGGTAGTTGCGCTGAGCCGCAGTCGGGGCGACCAGCAGCGGGTGGGCGAGGTCGGGGCCTAGCAGTCGAAGACCGGTGTCGATGGTCGAGACGTCGACCAGGACGTGGGGAGACAGCCGCTGCTCCTGCCACGCCCGGTCGTTCCAGCCCAAGGTGTGCTCGTCGGCCGCGCCGCCGGCCACGTAGTCCCAGGTGCCCTGGGGCATCAGCTCGCGGGCGGGGCCCTCGAGGTCGCAGACGTTGACCGCGTTGTTCAGCATGCCGCCAGCCTAGGAGTGGGAGCATCACCGCGTGGACCTACTCGTACGCGGCATCGGCCGCTTGCTGACCATGACCGCTCCGCGGGGCTCGAACCGGACCGACGACGTCGTGACCGACGCAGCCGTCGTGGTCCGGGGCGGGCAGATCGCGTGGTGCGGGCGGGAGTCCGATCTGCCGGCGGACCTGCCCAACCTCCCGGAGGTGGACGTGGTCGGTGCCGTGGTGCTCCCTGGGTTCGTGGACGCCCATACCCACCTCGTGTGGGCCGGCAGTCGGCGGGAGGAGTTCGCGGCGCGGCTGGCGGGCGAGGCCTACGACGGCGGTGGGATCCGGACGACGGTCACAGCGACTCGGGCCGCATCCGACGACGAGCTGCTTGCGCTGGCCGAGCAGCGAGCGTGGTCAGCGATCGGGACCGGGACGACGACCATGGAGGTGAAGACGGGATACGGCCTGACCGTGTACGACGAGCTGCGCCAGCTCGACGTGATTGCGCAGCTCGGCGAACGCCTCCCGATCCGGCTCGAGCCGACCTACCTCGGTGCCCATGTCGTGCCCGACGGGCGTGACGCGGACGAGTACGTCGCTGAGGTCGTGGCGACGGTCGAGGCGGCCAAGGAACACGGGGCTCGCTGGGTCGACGTCTTCTGCGACGAGGGTGTCTTCTCCGTCGCTCAAGCGCGGAGGGTCCTGCAGGCCGGGCGCGAGGCGGGCCTGGGGCTGCGCCTGCACGCCGAGGAGATCGCGCACACCGGGGCTGCGGCGCTGGCGGCCGAGATGGGCTGTGCGAGCGCCGACCACCTGGAGCACGTCAGCGCGGCGGACGCCGCGGCCATGGCTGAGGCGCGAGTGGTCGGCGTCCTGCTCCCGACGGTGACGTTGTCGCTGCGCACGTTCGCCTTCGGCCAGGTCGACGTGCTGCAGATGGCAGGGGTCGAGCTGGCGATCGCGACCGACTGCAACCCGGGCACGTCGTGGTGCGAGTCGATGCCGTACGCCGTCCAGCTCGCGTGTCTGGTCTACGGGCTACCCGTGCGTACCGCGTTGCGGGCGGCGACACGAGGCGGAGCATCGGCGTTGCGACGCGACGACGTCGGAGTCATCGAGCCGGGGCGCCTGGGCGACCTGGTGGTACTGGCGACCGACCACGAGACCGACCTGGTCGCGCACCTGGGTGCACCGGCTGTCTCGCACACGATCCAGGGCGGGCGTGTGGTTGCATCCGGTGGCGGGCCGGTGCGCTGAGCTGGTCCTAGGCTGGGGACCGTGGACGCCGAGGAGGACACTGAGCCGTCGGGGGAGCCGTCAGCGGAGTCACCCCCGATCAACCCGCCCGGCCCGGACTGGTTGTTCAGGTGGCGGCAGCGCATCGCCGGTGACAACCGATACCGACAGCTCGTCTGGCGGGTGGTGGCCACTGCGCTGGGCGTCGGGATCGTGATCACCGGGATCGTGCTCCTGCCGCTGCCCGGACCGGGCTGGGCGATCATCTTCTTGGGGCTGGCCGTACTGGCCACCGAGTACGCGTGGGCGCACCGACTCCTGGTGTTCACGCGGGACAAGGC
>JBAPUB010000303.1:0-3324 GCA_049282455.1 Actinomycetes bacterium | reverse complement strand
GACCATGGTGGCGGCGTGGATGAGGGCCGAGACTGGTGTGGTGCCGGCCATGGCGTCGAGCAACCAGGCCTGCAGGGGGAGCTGCGCCGACTTGCCGGCGGCCGCGAGCAGGAGCAGCAGGCCGAGTGCGAGCAGCGTGTTGCTCGAGGCCCCCGACGCCGCACCGAACACGCCAGCGAAAGCCGTCGTCCCGAAGGTGGCGAACATGACCATGATCGCGATGGCGATTCCGAGGTCGCCGATCCGGTTCATGACGAAGGCCTTGTTCCCGGCCGTCGCATACTCGGGCTTCTGGTTCCAGAACCCGATGAGCAGGTACGACGCCAGGCCGACGCCTTCCCAGCCGATGTAGACCATGACGTAGTCGCTGGCCAGGACGAGCAGGAGCATCGATGCCACGAAGAGGTTGAGGTAGCCGAAGAACCGGCGCTTGTTCTCGTCGTGGGTCATGTAGGCCAGTGAGTAGACGTGGATCAAGGCGCCGACCAGCGTGATCAGCAGCACGAAGCACATCGACAGCTGGTCGAGCAGGAAGCCGACCTTGACATCCCACAGGCCAGCGGCTGACCAGGTGTAGAGGTCCTGGCCGAACGCTCGTGCGTCAGACGCCTTGCCCAGCATCGCGATGAACTGGGCCGCCCCGATGACGAACGCCGCCCAGACCATCAGGACCGCGAAGAGCGGCCCCCACCGGTCCGTGCGCCTGCCGCCGAGAAGCAGGACCGCCGCACCAAGGACCGGAAGCGCGACGAGCACCCAGATCAACGAGAACACGCCGGTGGCGTTCTGTGCCACCTCCATGGTGGCCTCCGTCGTCATCATCGCCCTCTACAGCTTCAGGAGGTTGGGGTCGTCGACCGAAGCCGACCGGCGGGTGCGGAAGATCGTCACGATGATGGCCAGCCCGACGACGACCTCCGCCGCAGCGACGACCATCACGAAGAACGCCACGACCTGACCGTCGAGGTCGCCGTTCATCCGGGCGAACGTGACGAACGCGAGGTTCGCTGCGTTGAGCATCAGCTCTACGCACATGAACACGACGATGGAGTTCCGGCGCAGCAGCACGCCACTCGCACCGATCGTGAACAGGATGGTCGCGAGGTAGATGTAGTGGACGGGCGTCACGACGCGCCTCCGTCGTCGTTGCCGTGAGGCAGCTCGACAGTGCCAGTGGGCCGCACCAGGCCGCGACGACGCAGGTGCTCGGGCACGGAGTCCTCGGCGGAGGTTCCGTCGGGGAGGAGTGCTGGCGTGTCGACGGCGTTGTGGCGGGCGTACACGCCCGGGCTCGGGAGTGTCGTGACCCGGCCACTGCGGGTGCGCAGCCGAGAGAGCTCGCTTTGGGTCAGGCGCGCCTTGAGCAGCGTGCGGTGGGTCAGCGCCATGGCGCCGACGGCAGCGACGATGAGCACCGCCGAGATCACCTCGAACCCGAAGATGTAGTGGGTGTAGATGATCTGGGCCAGTGCCCGGACGTGCCCGCCGGCCGCGTCGTTCGCTGCACCGACACCGACCGTCGGCGGGAAGGTGGCGCGCGCGACCCCGGAGAGCAGCAGGAATCCGAACCCAATGCCGATCACCGTCGTGGCAGCTCGGTGACCGCGCAAGGTCTCGACGAAGGAGTCAGAGGCGTCGACGCCGACGAGCATCAGCACGAACAGGAAGAGCATCATCACCGCGCCGGTGTACACGACGACCTGCACGACGCCCAGGAAGACTCCGCCCTGCATCGTGTAGAAGACCGCCAGCAAGATCATCGTCATCGCCATCCACAGCGCACTGTGTACGGCCTTGCGACTGGCCACGACCATCACCGCCGCCAGCACCATCAGTGGTGCGAGCAGCCAGAACGTGATCTCTTCTGCGGTCGACACGTCGACGCTGGCCATGAGCGCGCTCACCGCACGCCTTCGACCTTCTCGCCCGAGGCAACGACGTCGTCGAACTCGCCGGCGTAGTAGTTCGTCTCGGTGGTTCCGTGAGCCATGGCGTGCGGAGGCAGCTCCATGCCTTCGCCCAGCGGCGCCAACAGCTCGTGCTTCTCGAAGATCAGGCTGGACCGACTGGTGTCGGCGAGCTCGTACTCACGGCTCATCGTCAGCGCTCGGGTGGGGCAGGCCTCGAGGCACATCCCACAGAAGATGCACCGCAGGTAGTTGATCTGGTAGACGCGGCCATACCGCTCTCCGGGTGAGAACCGCTCGTCGTCGGTGTTCGACGCACCCTCGACGTAGATGGCGTCGGCGGGGCAGGCCCACGCACACAGCTCGCAGCCGATGCAGCGCTCCAGCCCGTCGGAGTAGCGGTTGAGCACGTGCCGACCGTGGAACCGAGGTTTCCCCGGGTTCTTCTCCTCCGGGTAGAACTCGGTGGTGACCTTCTTCGGCATCGTCTTGAAGGTCACGCCGAATCCCGCGACGGGGTCGAGGAAGCTAGGCATCGGGACCCTCCTCGCTGGCCGAGACGGCCGACGGTGTCACGTCGACGGTCACCTGCTGGGCGTCACCGGTGTCCTGGCCCGGTAACGGCGGGACAGGGTATCCACCGGCAAAGGCGTCGAACGGCTCGGGGTTGTCGTCCTGGTCGTCGACCGTCGCCCCCCGGCTGGACACGAAGTCCCACACGAAGGTCGCGGCGAGGAGCACGAGCACGGCTGCGACAGCCCACACGATCAGCTGGTTGCGGTCCAGGCTGGTCTGCGTGGAGACAGCACGGACCGTCGCGACCGCGACGATCCACACCAGCGAGATCGGGATCAGGACCTTCCAGCCGAAGGTCATGAACTGGTCGTACCTCATGCGCGGCAGAGTGCCTCTGAGCCAGATGAAGCCGAACATGAAGATCCACAGCTTGGCGACGAACCACAGCATCGGCCACCAGCCGGTGTTGAGGACGCCGTTGTCGATGGCACTGAGCGGCCAGGGCGCCCTCCAGCCACCGAGGAACAGCGTGGTGGCCAGGGCAGAGACCGTGAACATGTTGATGTACTCGGCGAGGAAGAACAGCGCGAACTTCAGCGAGGAGTACTCGGTGTGGAAGCCGCCGACCAGCTCGCCCTCGGCCTCGGGGAGGTCGAAGGGGGCGCGGTTGGTCTCCCCCACCATCGAGATCAGGTAGATGACGAACGACGGCGCGAGGATCAGGCCGTACCAGAACTTGTCCTGGGCGGCGACGATCTCCGAGGTCGACATCGACCCGGCGTAGAGGAACACCGCGACGAGGGCCAGGCCCATCGCGACCTCGTAGGAGATCATCTGGGCGCTGGAGCGCAGCCCGCCGAGCAGGGAGTACGTCGAGCCGCTGGACCAGCCGCCGAGCACG
>JBAPUB010000302.1:0-1539 GCA_049282455.1 Actinomycetes bacterium | reverse complement strand
TCCTTGCCCTCAGCGTCGCGGTGGCATTGGTGGGTGGTTTGTGGCCAGCGGTCGTGGGCGCCGTACTCGCCAGCTTGTTGGTCAACTACTTCTTCACCCCGCCGACCGGGACCCTGACCATTGCTGAGCTCGACAACGCCCTGGCTCTCGGGATCTTCGTCGTCATCGCGGTCGCGGTGGCCCTCGTCGTCGACTTTGCCGCCCGTAGGTCCGCCGACGCCGCCCGCGCTAGCGGCGAGGCTCAAGCCTTGTCCACCCTGGCCGGAGACGTAGTGCGCTCGAACACTGGGACTGGAGCGTTGCTGGCACGGTTGCAGGAGTCGTTCGGCCAAGACGCCGTCTCGCTGGTGGAACGAGAGGACGCGCGCGCACCTTGGACGGTGGTGGACCACGCCGGCTCACAGTCACCACCGCTCACTCCGGAGGACGCTGACACCACGGTCCCCATCGACGACCGACGCGCCCTGCTGATGCGCGGTCGCACCCTGGCCTCCGGGGACCGTCGCGTCCTCGATGCCTTCGCTGCGCACACGGTGGCGCTGCTCGACCGAGACCGGCTGCGTGAGAAGGCTCAGGAGGCCGGACGCCTCGCAGAGGTTGACGCACTGCGCACGGCAATCCTCGCCGCGGTGTCGCACGACGTGCGTACCCCGCTCGCTGGAATTAAGGCAGGCGTCTCCAGCCTGCGACAGTCTGACGTCTCATGGACACCCGACGAGCGCGAAGAGCTGCTCGCCGCCATCGAGAACAGCACCGACCGACTCGACGCCCTGCTGACCAACCTGTTGGACCTGAGCCGGTTGCAGACGGGAGCCGTCCAGCCGAGGCGAGACGAGGTCGCGCTCGCCGACATCGTCGCTCGCGCAGCACACTCCCTGCCGCCGGAGTCAGTCACCATCGAAATTGCCGACGACACTCCTGACGCGATCGCCGACGGTGGACTGCTGGAGCGAGTGGTCGCCAACGTCCTGGAGAACGCCGTGCGCCACAGTCCTACCGGGGTGCCCGTCCGCGTGTCCGCCTGCGCCGTTGACGGGGCCGTCCAGCTTCAGGTCAGCGACGCCGGGCCAGGGGTCTTGGACCGGGACAAGGACCGGATGTTCAAGGCCTTCCAGCGGCTCGGGGACGCGCCGGCAGGTGAGGGCATCGGGCTGGGTCTCGCGGTCGCCCGAGGGTTTGCCGAAGCGCTGGGAGGGCACCTGCACGCCGAGGACACCCCCGGGGGTGGTCTCACCATGGTGCTGACCCTCCCCGCGGCCGTCCGTGTGCCGTCCGCTGAGGCGCACCCACCAGCGGTGGATGTGACTCGTGAGCGGTAGCAGGATCCTGTGTGTCGAAGATGACCCGACCCTGGCGCGGGCGCTCGGGATCAATCTGCGCGCTCGAGGCTACGAGGTCGACGTCGCCAACACTGGAGGACAGGCGCTACGGATCGCCGCGGACAGGCACCCCGACGTTGTGGTCTTGGACCTCGGACTCCCGGACATGGATGGCACCGAGGTCATTGCGGGGTTGCGCGGTTGGAGCACCGTCCCGATC
>JBAPUB010000301.1:0-2771 GCA_049282455.1 Actinomycetes bacterium | reverse complement strand
CTCGAGACCCGACACGGATGCGTAGGGTGACCATCCGACGACGTCATCGGTGAAGAGGTTTCCCAGGTCGACGTCAGCGCCACCGACCTCGGCCTCCAAAGCCTTCAACAGCACGTCCTTGCGCGATCCGTTCACGTCAGCCACCCATCGCCGCAGTTGCCAATCCGGTTACGACGCCTCTCGGCGTTCGAGGCACGATCAGGTCCCCAGGATCTTAGCCTTGGCCGACGCGAACTCTTCGTCGGTGAGCGCTCCGGACTCGTGCAGCTGCGCCAGGTGCTCGATCTCGTCGGCGGGGTCTGCGGGAGGTGGCGCGGGTTGTGCCTCGGGCTCGTACTCGTCGGCCGGTGCCTGCTGTGCCTGCGCCTGCTGTTCGTTGGCCTTCTTGGTCTCGTGGTGCGCAACCGCCGCGCCGGCAATGAGCGCCCGCCGCCTAGTCCGTCGTCTGAATCCCATGAGTGTTCCTTCCGGATCGATCGCCCGACCTGCCCTGGTGCCCCAACTGGCAGGTGGAGCATCCGATCTGGAGCATACGATACGCGCGTGCGGACACCAGTCAGAAACCCGCCGGACCCGATGTACGCGGAGATCGAGGTCCACCGGACCATGATCTGCGACCAGGTCCGCACTGAGGCCTTCAGGCGGGCCATCGAGTCGATGGTTCGCCCAGGCGACATCGTTCTCGACGTGGGTGCAGGCAGCGGGATCCTGAGTATGTTCGCGGCCCGTGCGGGAGCGGCGCGCGTGTACGCAGTGGAGCGCACGACAGTGGCAGTCATGGCCCAACAGCTGGCCGCCGCCAACGGGTTCGGCGAGATCATCCAAGTGATTCACGGCGACGTCATGGAGATCGAGCTTCCCGAACGGGTCGATGTGATCGTCTCGGAATGGCTGGGTGGGTTCGGGATCGACGAAGGGATGCTGGTCCCGGTCATCGCGGCACGTGACCGGTGGCTGAGGCCGGGCGGGGTGATGATCCCCCAATCGGTCACGGCGTGGACCGCGCTGGTCCACGACCGCTATCTCGGCGAGACCGTGAAGTTCCTTCGGGAGGATCCCTACGGGCTCAGGCTCGACGGACTGGTCGACATGACCGTGAATGAGATCTCCTACTCCGGCACGTTCCGTCATCTCACGGCTGACGACAGTCGTTCCGCGCCTGGTCTGCTGTGGACGACGGACGCGAACTCGATCCCACTGGAGCAGGCGCAGGCGCCCCATGTAGCCGAAACGTTGCTACGGGTGCGCGACCCGGGAACTGCAAACGCACTCGCTCTTTGGTTCAGCACCGACCTGGCCCCTGGCACCTCGCTGTCCATAGGGCCTGGCGACCCACCAACGCACTGGGGGATGACGACAGCCCCGCTGCGCTCGCCCGTTGACCTCAACCCGGGCATGGTCGTCCGTGCCAAAGTGAGAACTGCACAAGCTGACCCGATCGGCACATGGACCAGCTGGGCCATCGCCATGCCGGACGCCGAGTGGGAAGAGCACGACGAGCAATCGGTCTGGGAAGAGATCACCGACTGAACCGGACACAGCACCAGGAATCCACGACCACCGCCAAGCCCCGCGGAGCAACGAGCTGTCCTGAACCCCGGCCCCGGTAGCTACAGTGGGCACGTGCCGGTCCGGTGGTCAGTGCTCGCCTCGACGGCCGCGCTTGCGATCCTCTCGAGCGTGGTCGTCGTCGACGCTCCGGCCTCCGCCGGACGGGTCCTGCCCTCGGTGTCGACGCAGTCGGCACCCGGCTGGGCGCTCGACCGGATCGACCAGCGGCGGCTCCCGCTGAACCACGCCTACCGATCCAGGTCCAACGGCTCAGGCGTGACGGTCTACGTGGTCGACTGCGGCGCGCAGGTCGGCAACCCCGCGTTCGGTGGCAGGGGGCGACGGGGGCCCAACTTTGCCAAGGGTCCATGGGCCGACTGCACCGACTCGTTCGCGGTTGGACATGCGACCTTTGTCGCCGGGATCGTCGGCGGCCGCGTCACCGGCGTCGCGAATGCGGTACGCCTCGTGTCGGTGAGGGCGCTCAAGGGCGGAGAGGGAGTCGGTGTGCCGCCGATGCGGGTCGAGGCGCAGCGCGTCATCCACGCAATCGACTGGGTGATCTCGGACGCGGCCAAGAAGCCCGGTCCAGCTGTGGTGAACCTCTCGCTGGCCTTCCCCGAACGATTCGTCGGTGTGAGCCGTGCCATGCACCGGCTGGAGCGAGCCCACATCACGGCGGTCGTCGCTGCGGGCAACGATTCCGGCGACGCGTGCCAGCACACTCCGGCAAGGGTCCCGACCGTGCTCACTGTCGGCGCGGTCAACCGTACAGACCGACGCTGGAGCGGGTCGAACACTGGCCCGTGCGTCGACCTCTTCGCACCAGGGGTCAGTGTGCGTTCAGTTCTTTCGGGCGGTGGGGTGTTCAGCTATCGCGGCTCGGGAGCTACTTCGTGGGCTACGCCCTACGTCACCGGCACTGCAGCCCTATACCTGTCCACGCACCCCGGAGCCCACCCGCCGGACGTCCGGCGCTGGATCCTCAGTAGCTCGACGAAGGGGCTGCTCACCGGCCTCCCGGCGGGCACGTCCAACCGTCTGCTGTACGCCTTCGCCCCGCTGCGCGGAGCCTGAACGCGCGGCAGCCGAAGACCCCGGACATGTACGAAGTCCCGACCGGGCACCATCTGGCATGACTCCGGCCATTCCAAAGGTACAGAGCGTCCATCAGTCCGGAGCGGTTCAGATCTCATTGCCGCTCCTGCTCGCCGGTCTAC
>JBAPUB010000300.1:0-19343 GCA_049282455.1 Actinomycetes bacterium | reverse complement strand
GTGCCTTGAGGTTGAGGTCGGACAGCTGGCTGGGCCACTCGAGGTCCCCGGGCACGATGATCCTGGCTCCGCACTCGACGACCCGCTCGAGGTCGTGGTGGACGTCCGAACCGTCGAGCCGGGTCAGGTAGCCGGCCTCCCGGGACAGCTCGCTTCGCCCACTGCGGACCAGGTCCAACGCCTCCTCCGCCCCGCGCTGCCGGACGAGCCCGGCGAGCGACACATCCCCGGGTTCGCTGATCCGGCACAGCAGGACCCGCGCCGCCCGGTCGTTGCCGGTCACGTCGTCCATCCGGACTCCCCCAGCCGAAGGCGCAGCGCCGCACCGACCTGTGCCGACCCGGGCCGGTCGACCCCGGTCAGGTCGGCCAAGGTCCAGGCGATGCGAAGCACCCGGTCGACGCCCCGGGCGGTCAGCAATCCGCGACCCACCTGCTCGTAGACGTCGGTGAGTGCTCCGGGGGCCACCGGGAACCGACCGCGCAGCTCTCGCCCCGGCACCATGGAGTTGGTGTCCCAGGGCGTGCCGGCCAACCGTCGCGCCGCTCGGTCACGGGCGAGGAGAACGCGCTCGCGGACCCGTTCGGTCGACTCCCCGGGGGCCGACTCGGCGAGCTGCTCGCGCGTCAGTGGAAGCACCTCGACCCGCAGATCGACCCGATCCAGCAGAGGTCCTGACAGTCGGGACAGGTACCGCATTTTCTGGACGGGAGTACAGCTGCAGTCAAGCCCGCGCCCCACCGCACGGCCACAGGGGCACGGGTTGGCGGCGAGCACGAGCTGGAACGCAGCGGGGTACCGAACCACGGCCTCGCTGCGGGCGACCACGACTTCGCCGCTCTCCAAGGGCTGGCGCAGGGTCTGAAGCACCCCCGACGAGAACTCCGGCGCCTCGTCGAGGAACAGGACCCCACGGTGGGCCAGCGACACAGCACCCGGGCGCGGGACGCCACTGCCGCCACCGACCATCGCCGGCGCCGACGCGGTGTGGTGCGGCGCCTGGAACGGAGGGTGCATCACCAGCGGACGGTCGGCGGGCAGCACCCCTGCCACCGAGTGGACCGCAGTGACCTCGAGCCGCTGGGACTCGGTCAGGTCGGGGAGCAGGCCGGGCAGGCGTTGCGCGAGAAGCGTCTTGCCTGCGCCCGGCGCCCCGTGGAGCAGCAGGTGATGACCACCGGCTGCGGCGATCTCCAACGCCCGACGTGGCTGGTGCTGACCGACCACATCGACCAGATCCGGCCCGGGCGGTTCGACGGCCTCGATCGGGGGCGGGGCGACCTCGTCGAACCCGCGCTCACGCCGCAGCACCGCCACCACGTCGGCCAGTCGCTCGACCGAGACGATCCCCGCGTCCGGCACCAACGCGGCCTCAGCCGCGTTGCCGGGGGCGACGAGCACGCGGTGGTGTCCCGTGCGGGTCGCCGTCATCACCATGGGGAGCATCCCGCGCACCGGGCGCAGAGCACCGTCGAGTCCGAGCTCCGCAAGCAGCACCCATCGGGCCACCTCGACCGGGTCGACCTGCTCGGTGGCGGCCAGAAGGGCGCACGCCACCGCCAGGTCGAGCACGCTGCCACGTTTGCGGACCCAGGCCGGGGACAGACTGACCGTGACCCGAGCGTCGGGCCAGCGCAGCCCAGAGTTCACCAGGGCCGCGCGGACCCGGTCACGTGACTCGTTCACCGCGGTGTCGGCCAGACCGACGACGACCGTGCGAGGCAGCCCGGGGCTGACGTCGACCTCAACCTCGACGATGTGGCCGGTGACCCCGATGAGAGTCACGCCGTGGGCCCGCGCGACGGTCACCAGACGACGCCGCGCACGTGGGTGACCAAGGCACGGCCCCGCGTGGGAGCCAGGACGGCGACCACGTCGATCCGGATTTCGCGCGGGTGGAGCCCGCTCGACTGCACCCATCGTGCGGCCAGCCGGCGCAGCCGACGGACCTTCAGATCGGTCACGGCCTCCAGCGGGGTTCCGTGACCGAGCCCTCGCCTGGTCTTGACCTCGCACACGACCAGGGTCTCGCCGTCACGGGCCACGATGTCGATCTCGCCGACGTCACATCGCCAGTTGCGGTCGAGCACCACCAGGCCCTGGTCGGCCAGATGCTGAGCCGCGACCTGTTCGCCGTATCGGCCGAGCGCGTCCTTGGCCCTCATCGTCGACCACCTCCGCGACGGAGGTTGGCCGACGACCGGCCCCTTGGCTCGCGGGGCAGCACGGCTTGTGGATGGTCAGGACGACTGGTCCTCGGGGGAAGCCGCTCGGGTCAGGGCTCGGGTCAGCGCTCGGGTCAGCGCTCGGGTCAGCGTTCGAAACCGGGCTTGGGCAGCTCGAGGTCGCTGCTGGCGAGCTCCTCGACGTTGACATCCTTGAACGTCAGCACCTTGACGTTCTTCACGAACCGGGCCGGCCGGTACATGTCCCACACCCAGGCGTCGCTCATGGTCGCCTCGAAGAACACCTCGCCGGTGTCGGTGCCACGGACCTGCAGGTCGACATGGTTGGTGAGGTAGAACCTGCGCTCGGTCTCGACCACGTAGGCGAACAGGCCGACGACGTCGCGGTACTCGCGGTAGAGCTGCAGCTCCATGTCCGCCTCGTACTGCTCGAGATCCTCGGCGCTCACGCGGTGTCCTCCCACTGGTCGGGTCCGCATCCAGGCAGTCGCCAGGACCTGCGGTGCTGGTTCGTCGGACCGTGTCGCTCCAACGCATCGAGGTGCGCTGGCGCCGAGTAGCCCTTGTTCTCGTCCCAGGCGAACTGCGGGTACTCCCTGGCCAGCACCACCATATGGTCGTCGCGCTCGGTCTTGGCCAGGACGCTCGCCGCCGCCACCGCCGAGCAGGTCAGGTCGGCCTTCACCCGCGTCACCACCGGAGGTGGGACCACACCCTCGCCCGACGTCGGGTCGTCGAACAGGCTCACCTGTTGAGCTCCGGTCAGCCAGTCGTGGTTCCCGTCGAGCAGAACGACGTCGGGGGGCACGGGCAACGAGGACAACGCGCGCAGCCCGGCCAGGCGCAGCGCCGCGATGATGCCCACGGCGTCGATCTCATCCGGCCCGGCGTGGCCCACCGCATGGGCGAGCGACCAGCGCTTAACCCGAGGCACGAGCCGGCGACGCTGGACGGCCGAGAGCAGCTTGCTGTCACGAAGACCGGACGGCGTACGGCCGACCGAGCCCGCAACGACCACCACACCGACACTGACTGGCCCGGCAAGCGCTCCGCGACCGACCTCGTCCATCCCTGCAACCAGCGCGAGCCCGTCACCCATCAGTGCGCGTTCGACCCGCTGCGTCGGCGCACGTCCGGCAGTCACGGCAGCACCGCGCCCTCGACCCACACCGGGTCACTGGGCGGTCCGAGCCGAACGAGCTCGTCGAGCCGGTCCGCGATGTCGGGAGGTGCGACGAGGTCGGCGCACTCCCGCAGCTCCGGCAGGGTCCACCACCGGTGGCCGGTCAGGGAGCGGCGCTCGAGGTCCGTGTGGCCCGTCGTGTCGACCTCGTGGGAGTCCACGTGCACGACGTAGAAGACCTCGTCCTGGTCGTACGCGACTCCGTCGAAGGAGAACAGCAGCCTGCGAAACCACACCGGACCGACGAGCGCGTCCGGCTCGGCGAGCGTGAGCCCCGTCTCCTCACGCAGCTCTCGGCGCGCGGCAGACACGTCGTCCTCGTCGTGGTCGACCCCACCACCGGGAGCGTGCCAGATCACATGCTGTGGCCGCGCAGGGTCTCCGCCTCGCATCAGGAGGACCCGGTCGGCGCCGTCAATCACCAGCACCCGGGCTGATCGTCGTCGCACCGGGTCCATCTGCGCAGCGTAGGCGAGGCGTCGCCAACCTCACCAGAACAGCGTGGGTCCCTCGGCGAGTCGCTCCCCATCGAGGAACCGGGGCAGCAGTGTCGGCAGCGAGGCCGGGAAGAAGCGCTCGTCGCTGCCGCACACCTCCCGCACCGACCACCATCGGGGGGCACCGTGAGCCTGTTGCTCCTCCGGGGTGCGCCCCGACGCGTCGAAGACGAGGTCGTCACCGACGTCGAGCCGAACGACGCTCTCGTCCTGCCACCACCAGCCGTCGGCGCGGGGGTACACCACGGTGCGGGTCCACGAAGCCTCACCGATCCCGGCACGCGGCAGCGTCACACCGAGCTCCTCGTCGAGCTCACGGACGGCAGCCGCAGCGAGGTCCTCGCCCAGATCAAGACCGCCGCCTGGTAGCTCCCACCACGGCTTGCGTCGTGCCCGCTGCGGGTCGGACGTCGGAAGGAGAAGCAGACCGCGGGTCTCGTGCAGGAGCACGACGCGCACCGCACGCCGCCGCGGAAGCGTGCTCAGGTCTTCTGGCCTCTCGACGTCCTGGTCACTCACGAGGTCATCGACGTCGGTGTGCTAGCGCGAGCCGGGGTCGAGCCGGTCGGTGAAGGTGGCAGGGCGTCCCAGCCACGCGAGCCGGTCCAACGGCCAGAAGACCGCAACGACCTTGCCGACGACGAGGTTCTCGGGCACGAACTGGGTGGCCTTCGGCTGCACCCGCGAGTCCCCGGAGACGGAGCGATGGTCGCCCATCACCCACAGCGACCCGCCGGGCACGCTGACGTCGAACCGGCACTGGCCCTCGGGGCAGTCCGCAGGGTCGTCTCCGGGGTAGAGGTACGGCTCGTCGAGCGGCTTGCCGTTGACGGTCACGCGCCCCTGCTTGTCGCAGCACTTGACCCGGTCCCCCGGGACGCCGATCACGCGCTTCACGAGGTCGCCCTCGGTGCTCGACGGCGCCACACCGATGAACTCCAGTCCGCGCCGGATCGGGTTGGCCGACGCGGTGCTCGGCGCACTCAGCCAGCCGCCCGGGTCCTGGAACACCACCACGTCGCCGCGCTGGACGTCGTCGAACCACAGGGACGCCTTGCTGACGAGGATCCGGTCACCCTCGAGCAGGGTGTTCTCCATCGAGCCCGAGGGAATGTAGAACGCCTGGGCGATGAACGCGCGGACGAAGGCGGCGATGGCCAGGCTGACCAAGACGATGAGAACCGTCTCGACCACGACGCTGCGCCGGCGACGAGGGACCGGCGGTGCTCCCGACGAGCTCACGGCGTGCTCAGGCCCGGTTGCTTGAAGGTGTCCGGCGTCGGCAAGGTGGTGAACCGGTTGAACGGCCACACGACCAGGAACGCCCGACCGACCACGTGGTCGATCGGGATGGTCCCTCCCCCTGGGTCACCGAGGTGGTAACGCGAGTCCGACGACGCGCCGCGATGGTCGCCCATCACCCAGACCCGCCCCTCGGGCACGATCTGGTCGAACGGGACCTCCGACGGCTTGTCCCCCGGGTAGACGTAGGGCTCGTCGAGGGGCACACCGTTCACGGTGATCCGCCCCTGCTTGTCGCAGCACTTCACGCGGTCGCCTGGAACCCCGATCACGCGCTTGATGAAGTCCGTCTCGTTCGGCGTTGCGAAACCGAATGCCCCGGCGATGGACGACACGGCGCGAGCGATGGGGTTCGTCGGCTGGTCGATCTGGACCTCCGGGGTCCACGAGTCGACGCCGTTGAAGACGATCACGTCACCACGCTTGATGTCGCTGTACCGGTAGACGAGCCGGTTGACGAGCACCCGGTCGCCGACCTGAAGGGTGTTCTCCATCGAGCCGGAGGGGATGAAGAACGCCTGCACCAGGAACGTCTTGAGCAGAAGTGCCAGGGCCAAGGCGATGATGACGAGAACAGGCAGCTCACGCCAGAACGAGCCCGAGGACGTCCGCTTGCGGCGGTGTCCGCCAGAACGCGACCTCGCGGCACCTGAATCAGCGGGAGACGGCGCAGCCTCCGGGGCCTCGGTGGAATCCATGGTCCGCGCAGCCTATGCGGCGCAGCCGGCGCACCGTGACGCCACGCTCACTCGCCGGAGACGTTGTCGCGACGCTCCTTGATCTTGGCGGCCTTGCCCCTTCGGTCACGCAGGTAGTACAGCTTCGCCCGACGCACGTCACCTCGGCGCGCGACCTCGATCTTGTCGATCACCGGAGAGTGCACCGGGAAGGTGCGCTCGACGCCGACCCCGTAGCTGATCTTGCGGACGGTGAAGGTCTCGCGAACCCCACCGCCGGAACGGCGCATGACCACGCCCTGGAAGACCTGGATGCGGCTCTTGTTTCCTTCGATGACGCGGACGTGCACCTTCAGCTCGTCGCCGGGGCGGAAGTTCGGGTGGTCGCTGCGCAGCGAGGCTGCGTCGACGGAGTCGAGCGTGTGCATGTCTGCTCCTCGAAGGCGCCACAGGTCACCCACGGTTCGCGGGGGGTGAGTGCCGGCTGCGTGGAACCCCCCTGTGGCAGGGCGACAGCCGAGGCCCAAAGTGTGCCACAGCCGGATCGGGGCCGCGAAATCCCCGTCGGACGGCGACCTCGTGGGTCAGCCGCGGTCGGCGTCGAAGCCGCCGTCGGCCGGGAACCAGCCCAGCGATGCCAGGACCGCCAGGTCGTGCTCGTCGCACAGCGTCGGGGGGTACCCGCGCAGGAGGTCGGGTCGGACGGTCGCCGTGCGGCGCAGGGACTCGTCGCGGCGCCACCGGTCGATCTGCCCGTGATGCCCGGACAGCAGGACGTCGGGAACCGTTCGTCCCTGCCACACCGCCGGCTTGGTGAACACGGGGTACTCGAGCAACCCGTCCGCGTGGGACTCCTCGACCAACGACTCGCGGTTGCCGATCACGCCCGGGACCAGCCGCACCACGGCCTCGACGATCGCGAGCGCAGCGACCTCGCCCCCGTTGAGCACGTAGTCACCCAACGAGAGCTCCTCGACGTCCCAGGCAGTACGAGCCTCGTCGACCACGCGTTGGTCGATTCCTTCGTACCGCCCGCACGCGAAGGTCAAGGAGGGGGCTTCTGCGAGCTCCGCGGCGATGGACTGCGTGAACCGGCGACCGGCAGGCGCGGGAACGACCAGCGTGGGCCGTTCCTGTCCCGTGACCCCGAGCGCAGTGCGGACGTGTTCGAGCGCCGCAGCCCAAGGCTCGGGGCGCATGACCATTCCGGCGCCGCCGCCGTAGGGGGTGTCGTCGACGGTGCGGTGCCGGTCGCTGGTGAACGTGCGAAGGTCGTGCACGGACACGTCGACCAGCCCAACCGACCGGGCTCGTCCGATGAGCGACAGGTCAAGCGGCGCGAAGTAGTCGGGAAAGATCGTGACGACGTCGATGCGCACCTCAGCCGCCGGAGCCCAGGTCGAGCAGGCCGTCGGGCGGGTCGATGACCACTCGGCGGGCGTCGAGGTCGACCTCGGGAACCAGCTGCTCGACGAACGGGATCAGGACGTCGCGGTCGCTCGAGGTACGAACACTCAGCAGGTCCTGTCCTCCCAGGTGGACGATCTCGTGGACCACACCGACACGGTCACCCGAGACGGTGCACACCGTCGCACCCACGAGCTGGTGGTCGTAGAACTCGTCGGCGTCCTCGGGCCGGTCGGCGGGATCGACCCAGGCACTGAGCAGCAGACCACGCAGCTGGTCGGCGGCCGTGCGGTCGTCGACTCCTTCGAAGTGCAGCAGCAACCGCCCGGAGTGGGCGCGAACGCTGACCACGGTCAACCGACCTCGGTCGGTGTCGAGCCCTGCTCCAGAGAAGAACCGTCGTTCGGGCTCGTCGGTGCGGACCTCGACGCTGACGTCGCCGCGCACCCCGTGAGCCCGCCCGACCCGCCCGACCACCACCGACATCAGGCGATCGGGGTCGGGCTGGGACGACCTTGACGGGGCCACGTCAGGTGGCTCCGGCTAGCGCGAACCCACGGTGTCGACGAAGTCGACCCGGGTCCGACGACCGGTGAGGGCGTCGATCACGGTGCGCAGCGACCCGGCGGTGCGTCCGCCGCGGCCGATCACCCGGCCGAGGTCGTCGGGGTGCACCCGGACCTCGACCATCGACCCGCCGTGGCGCTGACGCCGGGTGCGGACGCTGACGTCCTCGGGGTTGTCGACGATCCCCCGAACCAGGTGCTCCAGGACCTCGGTCTCCATGTCAGGCCTTGGGCTCCTCAGACGGCTCAGCCGTCCCGGCAGCCGCCTCAACAGGCACCTCAGCAGGCACCTCAGCAGCCGCCTCGGCGGGCACCTCGGTCACCCCTTCGGTCGCCGGCTCGGCAGCGGGCACAGCTGGCGCAGCCTTCTCGGGTGCAGCCTTCTCGGGTGCAGCCTTCTCGGGCGCAGCCTTCTTGGCGGACTTCCGCGGCGTCGTGGCCGGCTCGGTGCTGGCCTCGCCCGCACCTTCCTTGACGGCAGCCTCGAACGCGACGCGCTTGTCCTGCTTGGGCTCGGCCACCTTCATGGGCGGCGGGGCAGGCTCACCCTTGAACGTCTGCCAGTCGCCGGTCACCCGAAGGATCGCCGCCACAGCCTCGGTGGGCTGCGCGCCGACACCGAGCCAGTACTGCGCGCGCTCGGAGTCGACCTGGATCACCGACGGGTCGTGCAGCGGGTGGTACTGGCCGATCTCCTCGATCGCTCGGCCCCCACGCTTGGTGCGGGCGTCGGCGACGACGATGCGGTAGTGCGGCTCACGGATCTTCCCGATCCGCTTGAGCTTGATCTTGACAGCCACGGGGTGTGGGTCTCCTGGTTCTGGTCGCAGGTACTGGTCGCGGCCTGGACGAGCCGCGTGTGGGGTACGCAGTCCGTGGTCGGCAGGGGGACGCAACGACCGTCGGGTGAGAGGGCCCGGGGTCGGTCGGGTACGAGCGGGCAGTCTAGCGGGCCGGCCCCGGTGCGGGAAAACGGCTCAGCGGGGGTCGGGGGGAAGCAGCTGGGTGAACTCGGCCGGCAGCTGCAGGTCCGCAGCGCCGACGGGCTTCGCCCCTGAGCCGGACGCCTGCTGGCGCTCCTGCTCGGCGCGCTTGGCCGGGTTCCCGCTGCGGGCCTTGCCACCCTTCTTGCCCTTGCCGGCCTTGCCCCGCTTGCCCGGCCCAGACATCCCGGGCATGCCTGCCATCCCGGGAATGCCAGGCATCCCCCCGCGCGCCACCGAGCTCATCATCTTGCGGGCCTGGAGGAACCGGTTGACCAGCTGGTTCACGTCGCTCACCTGGGAGCCGGAGCCCTTGGCGATCCGGGTACGGCGGGACGCATTGAGGATCTTGACGTCGGCACGCTCGGCCGGGGTCATCGACAAGATGATGGCCTGCACACGGTCGAGCTCGCGGTCGTCGATGTCGCGGATCTGGTCCTTCAGGTCGCCCATGCCGGGCAGCATCCCCAGCATCTTGCTGAGCGAGCCCATCTTGCGGATCGACTGCAGCTGCGACAGGAAGTCCTCGAGCGTGAAGGACGTACCGGTCGCGAGCTTCGCGGCCATCGCCTCGGCCTCGTCGCGCTCGAAGACCCGTTCGGCCTGCTCGATCAACGTGAGCAGGTCGCCCATGCCCAGGATCCGCGACGCCATCCGCTCGGGGTGGAAGACGTCGAAGTCCTCGACCTTCTCACCGTTGGACGCGAACATGATCGGCTTGCCGGTGACGCCCCGCACCGACAAGGCAGCGCCACCGCGGGCGTCGCCGTCGAGCTTGGTGAGCACGACGCCGTCGAAGCCGACGCCGTCGGAGAACGCTGTGGCGGTCGCTAGGGCGTCCTGCCCGACCATGGCGTCGAGGACGAAGAGCACTTCGTCCGGCGCGACGGCATCTCGGATGTCGCGGGCCTCCTGCATCAGCTCGGCATCGACTCCGAGCCGGCCCGCCGTGTCGACGACCACGACGTCGAACAGCTTGCTGCGTGCCTCCGCGACCCCGGCCCGCGCGACCGCCACCGGGTCGCCGACGCCGTTGCCCGGCTCGGGGGCGAACACCGAGACGCCGGCGCGCTCGCCGGTCACCTGCAGCTGGGTCACGGCGTTGGGCCGCTGCAGGTCGGCCGCAACGAGCAGCGGGGTGTGCCCCTGCTGCTTGAGCCAGTGACCGAGCTTTCCCGCGAGGGTGGTCTTCCCGGTGCCCTGGAGGCCGGCCAGCATGATGACGGTGGGCGGGGTCTTCGCGAACCGCACGCGTCGGGTCTCGCCCCCGAGAATCGCGACGAGCTCGTCGTTGACGATCTTCACGACCTGCTGCGCCGGGTTCAGTGCCTGGGAGACCTCAGTTCCCCGTGCTCGCTCCCGGACCGCGGAGACGAAGTCCTTGACGACGGGAAGCGCCACGTCGGCCTCGAGAAGGGCGACGCGGATGTCGCGCAGTGTGGCGTCGAGGTCGGCGTCGGAGAGCTTGCCTTTGCCACGCAGGGTCTTGAGCGTGGCGTGCATGCGGTCGGACAGCGTGGTGAACAAGGGAATCGAGAGCCTTCGCAGGGTGAGACGGTCGCAGGACAGGTCCGGCACTGGTGCGGGGAAAGCCTAACCGCCCCCCGGTGGGGTCGGTCAGACCAGGCCCTGAGGCTCACGGGTGGTCCCCGGCTCGCCCCCTCGCACGACGAATGGAGCCGCGAAGTCGTTGTTGTCGACGACCATGCTGGCCCTGCGCTGTGGATCGCAGGCGTTCAGGTACAGCCGCTGCCCCTCGACGTAGCGATCGCCGGGGATCGAAGCCGACTGCCGCTCGACTCCGTCGCGCTGCTGCCAGCGTCGCGTCGCTTGTTCAAGGGAAGCCCTGATGAACACCGAGAAGTCCCACACATCGACGAGCTCGTCGCGATGCAAGAAGATCCCGTCGACCACCAGCACCGCGCCGATGTCCGCCACCGACGGCGGGAGGTCCAGCGGCTCGTCCGACGCCACGTCGAAGACCGCGAGTCGGTAACGCAGAGCGCCGCCTGGCGACAGCGGGTCCAGGAGTTCGCTGCGGAGCGCGGCGTAGTCATAGGAGTCCAGGAAGAAGCCCTCCGGACTGCTACGCCCCCGCCGGTAACGCTCGACGGCTGGTCGGTGGAAACCATCGGCCCCGGCTCGGATCACCACCACGCCTGCGCGGACCAGGCAGTCCGCAAGCTCGTCGGCGAAGAAGGTCTTGCCTGCCCCGTCCACACCGTCGACCGCGACCCGGGTGATCGGCAGACGTCGGTGCTGCAAGACCTCCCGAGCGACCGATTCGACAAGCGCGGCTCGCAGGGTGGTCACCCGAGAAGCGCGTCCACGAACTCGCCCGGGTCGAACGGAGCCAGGTCGTCAGGCCCCTCCCCGAGCCCGATGAGCTTGACCGGAACTCCCAGGGCGGCCTGGACGGCCGCGACGATGCCGCCCTTGGCGGTTCCGTCGAGCTTGGTGAGCACGATGCCGGTGACCTGCACCACCTCGGCGAAGACCGTCGCCTGCGTCAGCCCGTTCTGGCCGGTCGTCGCGTCGAGCACGAGGAGCACCTCGGTCACCGGTGCCTGCTTCTCGACGACGCGTTTCACCTTGCCCAGCTCGTCCATGAGCCCGGTCTTGGTGTGCAGCCGACCCGCAGTGTCGACGATCACGACGTCGACCTCCTGCTCAA
This sequence comes from Actinomycetes bacterium, assembly GCA_049282455.1. Lineage (GTDB taxonomy): Bacteria > Actinomycetota > Actinomycetes > JAHEKZ01 > JAHEKZ01 > JBAPUB01. The sequence continues at coordinate 7,868 of JBAPUB010000300.1, read as the reverse complement.
CCCCTGCGGCCACCGCGTTGAACGCGACGCTTGCCGGATCGCTTCCTTCTGGGCCACGAACGACCGGCACCCCGACCCGGTCCCCCCAGGTCTGCAGCTGTTCGGACGCGGCTGCCCGGAACGTGTCCGCTGCGCCGAGCAGAACGTCTGAGTCCTCGGCAACCAGCAGCCGCGCAAGCTTTCCCGTCGTGGTCGTCTTGCCCGTGCCGTTGACCCCGACGATCAGGACGACCGCCGGGCGCCCGGCGTCGCCGACGACTTGCAACGAGCGGTCGGTGTCACGTCCGACGAGGTCCAGCAGCTCGTCGCGCAGCAGGGCCTGCACCGCATCGGGCGTGCTGACGCCCTCGACCTTCACGCGGGTGCGCAGTCGCTCGACCAGGGCGGCACTCGCCTCCACGCCGAGGTCGGCGGAGATCAGGGTGTCCTCAACGTCGTCCCAGTCACTGTCGTCGAGGTGGCCACGCGAAAGGGCCGTCAGGAGCGCACGACCCAGCCCAGACTGAGAGCGGGCCAGCCGGGCCCGCAACCGTCGCATCCGGGTCCCGGAGGCCTCGGGACGTTCGAGCGTCGCCGTGGAAGGGCCGCCGGAGCCGTCGTCGGGCAGCGGAACGCTCTCGACCGTTCGCACAGGCGTGTCGCGCGGCTCACTCGCGTCGTCACCGACTCCGGGGATGTGGTCGGTCGCCGGCGGACGCGGTGCGGGGCCGCGGCGTCGCGTGGCGACCAGCGCGACACCGGCCACCACAACGACGACGAGCACGGCCAGCGCGATCCAGAGTGTGTCCACGGAAGCGTCTCCTCAGCTCAGTGCACGTCAGGCAGTGCCAGCCGGCGTCAGCAGGCGACGCGACAGCAGCGCGAAACCCCCGGCGGCCAGAGGAACAAGCAGCAGCATCAGGGGACCGCTCGGCAGGAGCAGGATCGTGGACGCGGCGCTGCCGAGGAACGTCGCGCCGATCGCGAGGCCACGACGACCACTGTCGTCGCGCGACACGAAGGCGAAGCCCACCGCGGCTCCCGCAGGTGGCAGCAACAACGTGAACAGCCCCAGCCACTCCAGTCCCGACGGCAACGCCCTGACCGGAACGGCGGTCAGGGCAGCCACGACGAACCCGGTCAGGGTGGCGACGGACGTGGCCGCGAAGTAGAGGACTCCCATCCGGTAAGGAGGGACGTCCGTGGGCTCGGTCACGCCGACTCGGCTTCGCGCAGCCGCTGGCTGATCACCGCGCTCACGCCGTCGCCCCTCATCGAGACCCCGTACAGCGCGTCGGCGACCTCCATGGTGCGTTTCTGGTGCGTGATCACGATGAGCTGGCTGTTCTCGCGCAGCTCCTCGTAGATCTCCAGGAGGCGGCCGAGGTTGGTGTCGTCCAGTGCGGCCTCGACCTCGTCGAGGACGTAGAAGGGGCTCGGCCGGGCCTTGAAGAGCGCGATCAGGAACGCCACGGCGGTCAGCGAGCGCTCTCCGCCGGACAGCAGTGACAGCCGCTTGACCTTCTTGCCGGGCGGCCGTGCCTCGATGTCGACGCCCGAAGCGAGCATGTCGTCAGGTGAAGTGAGGACGAGTCGACCCTCACCACCGGGGAACAGTCGGGCGAACACGTCGACGAACTCGCGCTCGACGTCGCGGTAGGCCTCGGTGAAGACCTGCTCGACCCGCTCGTCGACCTCGCGCACGATGTCGAGCAGGTCGCGCCTGGTCTTCTTGAGGTCCTCGAGCTGCTCGGTGAGGAACTGCTGCCGCTCCTCCAGGGCCGCGTACTCCTCCAGGGCGAGCGGGTTCACCCGGCCGAGCAGGGCCAGCGAGCGCTCGGCGGCGCGCAGACGCTTCTCCTGCTTCGTCCGGTCGTACGGATGGGCCGCGGGCGGCTCATCGGGCTCGGGGTCCCCGGGCGCGAGCGGTGACGGAGGAACGAGCTGGTCGGGCCCGTAGTCGGCGAGCAGGGCATCGACGTCGATCCCGAGCTCCTCGACGGCGCGGGTCTCCGCCTGTTCGATGCGCAGACGTTGCTCGGTCCGGGCCACCTCGTCGCGGTGCACCGAGTCGGTCAGCTGGTCCAGCTCGCCCTCGAGCTCGCGCAGCTGGACGCGGACGGCGGACAGCTCGACCTCCTGGGCCTCGCGCGTGAGCTGCGCGGCGTCGCGCTCGAGACCCGCCAGCTCGAGGGACGCCTCGAGGCGGGCGAGCACGATGTCGGTGGCGTGCACCACGGCCGTCGCGACGGCCACCTCGCGGATGGCCCGCTCGCGGCGCAGCCTCGAGCGCTCGCGTGCCTCACGTTCGAGCTGCGCGGCACGGTCGAGCTGGTCGGCCCGTCCGGCGAGTGCGAGCGCCCGCTCTTCGACCGTACGGACCGCCAGCCGTGCCTCCGTCTCGCCAGCCCTCGCCTGAGAGGCGGACAACGCGAGCGCGTCACGCTCCTCGGTCGACGGCTCGTCGATCTCCGGGGCGTCCTCGGCCGCGGCCATGCGAGCCTCGAGCTCGGCCAGCGCTTCTGCGTCGGTGTCGCGGGCCTGACGCGCGGTCTCGATGGTCGAGCGCAGGCGCTCGGTCTCGCCCGCCGCTCCGCGGGCCACCGACCCGAGCTGGCCCAGCTGCTCGGCCACGGCCGCGAGCCGGGCGTCGGACTCGTGCAGCTGGGCGAGGGCTGCGTCGACCCGCTCCTGTGCCTGCTCACGCTCCTTGGTGACGCTCGCCAGGGTGAACCGCAGCTGCTGGCTTCGATGCGTGGCGGACTCGAGGGCGGTCGACGCCTCGTCGACTGCTGCCTGGACCTCGAGCAGGCTCGGAGTGGAGCTGGAGCCTCCAGCAGCGAACCGTCGCCCGAGGACATCACCCTCGCGGGTGACCGCAACGACATCGGGTGACTGCTCGAGCAGCCGACGCGCCTCGGTCAGTCCCTCGACGACCGCCACCCGCTCGAGCAGAGCGGTCAACGTCGGTCGGATCTGCTCCGGCGCCGCGACCAGGTCGACGGCGTACGACACGCCGCCCGGCAGCACCGGCCACCTGTCGCGCGGCTGCTCGGGGGCTCCGGCGACGACCAGACCGGCCCGCCCCGCGTCGTCGGCCTTCAGCCACCGGATCGCGTCGACAGCAGCACCCACGGACTCCACGGCCACCGCGTCGGCGGCGGCGCCCAGCGCGGCAGCAACGGCTGTCTCGGCTCCCGGCTGCACCGACAGCAGAGCGGCGACTGAACCGAGCAGTCCGCTGAGCCGATGGTCCGCGGCCAGCAGCGCCCCAGCGCCGTCCTTGCGGGCCAGTCCCATCTCGAGGGCCTCTTTGCGGGCGGTAGCCGCGCTGCGCGCCTGCTCGGCCTCGCGCTCCTCCTCGCGCAGCGCCGCGATGCGCTCGTCGGCCGCGGCGAGAGCAGCCGACGCGGCGTCGTGCTCAGTGTCCAGGTCGTGCTCTCCGGCATCCATGCCGGCGATCCGCGACTCGAGGGCGGCGAACTCCTGGTGCGCACGGTCGGCACGAGCCTGCGCCTCGTCCAACGCCGCGGTGAGCCGTGCGATCTCGGCGTCACCGGCCTCGACCGTGCTTCGGCGTCCGTTCACCTGACCGGCCAGCCGCGCCATGCCCTCGCGACGGTCGGCGATCGCGCGTTGCAGGGCGGACAGCCTGCGCTCCTCTGTGGCCAACGCGGTCTCGGCCTCGTGACGGGACGCCTCGACCTCCTTGAGCGCCAGGCTGCCGGCGCCGACCTGGTCAGCCAGCTCCGCCTCCTGGGCCCGAATGTCGGCGGCCTGATGCTCGAGATCGTCGGGGTCAGGACCGACCCGGTCATCGTCGGGCAGCGAGGCGAGCTGTCGGATCCGCTCTGCGGCGAGCGAGCCGGTACCGCGCAGCCGTTCACGCAGACCGGACAGCCGGTACCAGGTCTCCTGCGCAGCCGTCACCTGAGGCAGGGCCGCGGAGACCGCCTGCTCGAGGTCTGACTCCTGGGCCCGGGCTGCCGCCAGTGCGGACTCCACGCCCGTGCGACGCTCGATCAAGGCGGTCTCGTCGGCGACCTCGGCGTCGAGGGCACCGCGCAACGTGACAAGGTCGTCGGCCAGGAGGCGTAGCCGCGCGTCGCGCACATCGGCCTGGATCACTGCTGCCCGTCGGGCAACCTCGGCCTGGCGACCCAAGGGCTTCAGCTGGCGCCGCAGCTCGGTCGTGAGGTCGTTCAACCGGACCAGGTTGGCCTCCATCGACTCGAGCTTGCGCAGCGCCTTCTCCTTGCGCTTGCGGTGCTTGAGGACTCCGGCCGCCTCCTCGATGAACCCTCTGCGGTCCTCCGGAGTGGCCGACAGGACGGAGTCGAGCTGGCCCTGGCCCACGATGACGTGCATCTCGCGTCCGATGCCGGAGTCGGACAGCAGCTCCTGGACGTCGAGCAGACGGCACGACTCGCCGTTGATGGCGTAGTCGGAGCCACCGTTGCGGAACATCGTGCGGGTGATCGTCACCTCGGCGTAGTCGATCGGGAGCGCACCGTCGGCGTTGTCGATCGTGAGCACGACCTCGGCCCGGCCCAAAGGGGGCCGGCCGGACGTTCCGGCGAAGATGACGTCCTCCATCTTGCCGCCGCGCAAGGACTTGGCACCCTGCTCGCCCATCACCCAGGACAGGGCGTCCACGACGTTGGACTTGCCGGATCCGTTGGGGCCTACGACGCAGGTGATACCGGGCTCGAAGCGCAGCGTCGTGGCCGACGCGAACGACTTGAAACCCCGGAGGGTGAGGTTCTTCAGGTACACCGAGCGGACTCTACCGGGCGCTCGGACGACGCCGTCAGGCGAGGACGGGCGCCGAGCCGGAGATGGGGGTGGTCACGTCGAGGGTGAGCAGGTCGCCGGGCACCGAGGCTGCTGCGAGAGCGTCGTTCTCGGCCTGGAGACGCAGCACTTCGGCCTCAAGATCACGGACCCGGCGTCGCAACGAGGCGAGCTGCGCGGCCATCACGCGATCGCTGCCGCCGACGTGGCCGAGGAGCGCCTTCGCCATGGTGAGGACCTTTCGAGCGTGCAGAGAGCGTGCAGAGGGGAGGTGTCCAGGGTCGCACCCCGGCATCGAGTTGGTCAAGGAAAGGTCACGGCCGGCTGGCCCGAACGGGTGAGCGCGGCGTCCGGCCGACCCTGGGCCGCGTCTGGCAACGGGGGCACAGGTGCGACGACCGGTTCATGAAGGACTCACGGCGGATCGGCGTACCGCAGCGGTCGCACGGCTCACCCTCGCGACCGTACACGGACAGCGAACGCTCGAAGTAGCCGCTGTCGCCGTTGACGTTCACGTACAGCGCATCGAACGACGTCCCCCCTGCGGCCAGGGCCTCGGACATGACGTCGGACGCCGACCCCAGCACCTCGTGGGCCGAGCGCGCGGACAGCCGGTCGGTGGGTCGCAGGGGATGCACCCGGGCCCGCCACAACGCCTCGTCGGCGTAGATGTTCCCGATGCCGGACACCAGCGTCTGGTCCAGAAGCGCTCGCTTCACCTGGGTGTGCCGGCTACGCAGGGCGCGGCTCGTCTCCTCGGGGTCGTAACCGGGCTCGAACGGGTCCAGTGCGATGTGGGACAGGCCGACGGGCACCCCTTCGGCGGTCGTGGCTTCGACGGCCACGCCCCCGAAGGTCCTCTGGTCGACGAACCGCAGCTCGTCCCCGCCGTCGCGGAACCGCCAGCGCACGCGGAGGTGGCGTTCGTCCGGCGAGCCCTGCCCCGCAACCCGGAACTGACCACTCATGCCGAGGTGGGCCACCATCGCCGTGTCGGTGTCGGCGAGCGGCAGCCACAGGTACTTGCCCCGACGCCGAGGGGTCGCGAACGTGGCACCGCGCAGCGACGCCGACAGGTCGCGTGCGCCGGCCACGTGACGGCGCACGGAACGGGGGTTCAGAACCTCGACCGACTCGACGGTCCGCCCGGCCACCCGCTCGACCAGGCCCAGCCGGACACTCTCGACCTCGGGGAGCTCAGGCACTCGGCGCACTGCTGCGAAGCTGGCGCCAGGTCTCGGCCGCCGCCCGCTGCTCGGCCTCCTTCTTCGAGCCGCCGCTTCCGCTGCCGTAGGGCCGTTCGGACAGCACGACCGTGGCGATGAACGACTTGGCGTGGTCCGGGCCGCTGTCCTCGACTCGGTACTCCGGGACTCCGAGGCCCAGGGCCGCCGTGACCTCCTGGAGGCTGGTCTTCCAGTCCAGCCCCGCACCCAGCGACGCCGCGGCCTCGATCACCGGGTCGAACATCAGGTGCACGAACGACGAGGCCCGGTCGATTCCGCCGGAGAGGTAGACCGCCCCGATCACGGCCTCGAGGGTGTCGGCCAGGATCGAGGCCTTGTCGCGACCGCCAGTGGCCTCCTCGCCCTTGCCGAGCCTCACGTACGCGCCCAGCCGCAACCCGCGGCCGACGTCGGCCAGCGCCCGCATGTTGACGACGGCGGCGCGCAGCTTGGCCAGCTGGCCCTCGGGCAGGTCGGGGTGCTCTCGGTACAGGGCGTCGGTCACCACCACGCCGAGCACGGAGTCCCCCAGGAACTCGAGTCGCTCGTTGGTCGGGATCCCACCGTTCTCGTAGGCATAGGACCGGTGGGTCAGTGCCTGCTCCAGCAGCGCCGCATCGACGTCGACGCCGAGCCGGACGAGCAGGTGCTGCGGCGCCGCCGGCCAGGCCACGACGTCGGTCGAGGGCAGCGCGTTCACAGGGTCGACCTCAGACGTCGAGGACCTGGCGCTTGGCGTAGGTGCCGCACGTCGGGCATGCCATGTGCGGCAGCTTGGGCTCACGGCAGCGGTCGCACGTGACGATCGTCATCGGCGCGGCCTTCCACTGCGAGCGCCGGGCGCGGGTGTTGCTACGCGAGGTCTTCCGCTTCGGAACCGCCATCGCTAGCCCCTTTCCGTTGAGTCGTCGGACAGGTCGAGCAGGTCTGCCCATCGAGGGTCGATCTGATCGTGGTGGTGCTCCGGATCGTCTGCCAGGCGTGCACCACAGGTGGCGCACAGACCCGGACAGTCGTCCCGGCACAGCGGTTGCAGCGGCAGCGCCAAGACGATGGCGTCGCGCAGCACCGGCTCGAGGTCGATCAGGTCGTCCTCGAGCTGGGCGGTCTCCTCGTCGTGCGCCGACGCCGACCCCGGGTAGGCGTAGAGCTGGACGAGGTCGACGACGAGCGGCTGCCCGACCGGCTCCAGACACCGAACGCACGCCCCTTGGGCGTCCGCGGAGACGAACCCGGTCACCAGCACGCCCTCGACCACCGACTCCAACCGCAGATCGAGCTGGAGGTCGCTTGCCTCGGGAACGCTGATGACGTCGAGTCCGAGCCCCTTCGGCGCCTGCACCGTGACCAGGATCGGCAGCATCTGGCCGGGACTACGCGGCAGCGACCGGGTGTCGAGCACCAGCGGCGCGCGCGGGTCGAGGCGGGACACGACTTTCCTCACCAGCAGGCAGACAACGACGTCGTCTCGGACGAGACCAACCCGGTGAGGGTAGCCGAGGCCCAGGTCTTCGCCCAAACCGAGACGGTCGCGATCAGGCCTCGGGCGAAGCGTCCGGGTCGGAGAGGTCGAGGTCGGCGAGCTGCTCCACCGCACGGCGGCCCTGGATCTTTTCGCGACCCCGGTTCACCGCCTCCATGGTCTTGCTGAGCACGATCTCGAAGTTCGCAAGCTTGGCGTCGATGTAGTCGTCGATCTCGCGGTGCATCGACGCGGCCTCCTGCTCGGCCGACGCGATGATGCGGCCGGCCTCACGCTCGGCCTGGGCCAGGATCTCCGTGTGCGAGACGAGCACCATCCGCTCCTCGTGCGCAGCGGCGACGATCTCGTCGGCCTGGACCCGCGCCTGTGCGCGCACCCCCTCGGCG
>JBAPUB010000299.1:0-5229 GCA_049282455.1 Actinomycetes bacterium | reverse complement strand
CGTCTGCCCCGTGGTCTTGTCGGTCGTGGCCTTGGTCCTGGCCGGCTCGGCCGACACCGCCATCGATGCCTCGTCGGGTGCCCTCGGTGGTCGCGGCCTGGTGACGGCCGCACGGATCATCGCGTGGGCCGAGCTGGTCGCGGTCGGGTTGCTCGCCGTGTTCGGGGTGTCGGTGCTCGTGGGGCTGGCCCTGGGCGCGACGTGACCTTGCCCGCTGCCCACCGATGACCCGGGCGGGGTCTGGTGCCTCGCCCCGGGGGGCGTTTTGACCCGCTCGAACGCCGTCGGTTAGGCTCTGCCCTCGGTGCACCGGCGCCTGTGGCCCGGAGGCACGAGCTTGGATGTACGGACCTGGCAGCACGCGGTCCTGCATCCCGGTGGCGGTTCGGCTCCCACCGGTCCCACGTGTGACAGCGGGTGACGCCTGTGCTGGCGTGACACGCCCGAGCGCGGGGGTCGGGGACCACCTGCACGACCCGTGCTCGACCCGGTAAGAGAAGCAGTCCCCTTCAGCAGAAAGCGACAGCGGTGCCCACGATCCAGCAGCTGGTCCGCAAGGGCCGCACGGACAAGGTCTCCAAGACCAAGACGCCGGCCCTCAAGGGCAGCCCGCAGCGGCGGGGCGTGTGCACGCGCGTGTACACCACGACTCCCAAGAAGCCGAACTCCGCGTTGCGCAAGGTGGCACGCGTTCGGCTGTCCAGCGGCATCGAGGTGACCGCCTACATCCCCGGCGTCGGGCACAACCTTCAGGAGCACTCGATCGTGCTCGTGCGCGGTGGCCGGGTGAAGGACCTCCCCGGCGTCCGCTACAAGATCATCCGCGGCGCGCTCGACACCCAGGGCGTGAAGAACCGCAAGCAGGCACGCAGCCGCTACGGCGCGAAGAAGGAGAAGAGCTAATGCCCCGCAAGGGCCCGGCCCCCAAGCACCCGGTCGTCCCCGACCCGGTCTACAGCAGTCCGCTGGTCACCTCGGTCATCAACAAGGTGCTCGTCGACGGCAAGCGCGCCACGGCGCAGACCATCGTGTACCAGGCCCTCGAGGGTTGCCGCGAGAAGACCGGCTCCGACCCCGTCATCACGCTCAAACGTGCCCTGGACAACGTCAAGCCGACCCTCGAGGTTCGCAGCCGTCGGGTCGGCGGCGCCACCTACCAGGTGCCGGTCGAGGTGCGTCCGGGTCGCAGCACCACGCTGGCCATCCGCTGGCTGATCATGTACGCCCGCCAACGCCGCGAGAAGACGATGACCGAGCGCTTGATGAACGAGCTTCTCGACGCGAGCAACGGCCTCGGAGCGAGTGTCAAGCGCCGTGAGGACACCCACAAGATGGCCGAGTCCAACAAGGCCTTCGCGCACTACCGCTGGTAAGCACCACCCAGCCCACAGACCCCGACGACTGACGAGAGAACGGCCAACGTGTCTACCGCCACATCGCTCGACCTGGGCATGGTCCGCAACATCGGGATCATGGCCCACATCGACGCGGGCAAGACCACTACGACCGAGCGGATCCTGTTCTACACCGGGATCAACTACAAGATCGGCGAGGTGCACGACGGCGCCGCGACGATGGACTGGATGCCCCAGGAGCAAGAGCGCGGCATCACGATCACCTCGGCGGCCACGACCTGCGTGTGGGACGACCACATCATCAACATCATCGACACGCCTGGTCACGTCGACTTCACCGTCGAGGTCGAGCGTTCGCTTCGGGTCCTCGACGGCGCCGTAGCCGTATTCGACGGAGTGGCCGGCGTCGAGCCCCAGTCGGAGACCGTCTGGCGTCAGGCCGACCGCTACAACGTCCCGCGCATCTGCTTCGTCAACAAGCTGGACCGCACCGGCGCCGAGTTCCACCGCACCGTCGACATGATCGTGTCGCGGCTCAACGCCGTCCCGCTGGCCCTTCAGATCCCGATCGGCGCCGAGGCGGACTTCCGCGGCGTCGTCGACCTCATCGCCATGAAGGCGCTCGTCTGGTCGGCTGAGGCCGAGAAGGGCGAGATGTACGAGACCGTCGACATCCCGGCGACGCACACCGAGGCGGCTCGGGACTGGCGCGACCGGCTGCTCGAGACCATCTCGGAGAACGACGACGAGATGATGGAGCTGTACCTCGAGGGTGTCGTCCCCGACGAGGACCAGCTGATCGCGGCCATCCGCCGGGCGACGATCGCCGGCAAGCTGACCCCGGTTCTGTGTGGCTCGGCCTTCAAGAACAAGGGCGTTCAGCCCATGCTCGACGCGGTGGTCCGCTACCTGCCCAGTCCGCTCGACGTCGACGCGATCTCGGGCCACAAGATGGGCGACCCCGACACCGTCGTCGAGCGTCAGCCCAGCGACAGTGAGCCGTTCTCAGCGCTCGCCTTCAAGATCATGAGCGACCCGCACCTGGGCAAGCTCACCTACATCCGCATCTACTCGGGCGTGCTCGAGTCCGGCAGCCAGGTGCTCAACAGCACCAAGGACCGCAAGGAGCGGATCGGCAAGATCTACCAGATGCACGCGAACAAGCGTGAGGAGAAGCCGACAGCGACCGCCGGACACATCGTGGCCGTGATGGGGCTGAAGGACACCACCACCGGAGACACCCTCGCCGACCCGAGCAAGCCGGTGATCCTGGAGTCGATGACGTTCCCGGCACCGGTCATCTCGGTGGCCATCGAGCCGAAGTCCAAGGCCGACCAGGAGCGACTCGGCACCGCGATCCAGCGCCTGGCGGAGGAGGACCCGACCTTCCAGGTCCGCGGTGACGAGGAGACCGGGCAGACCATCATCGGCGGTATGGGCGAGCTGCACCTCGAGGTGCTCGTGGACCGTATGAAGCGTGAGTTCCGGGTCGAGGCCAACGTCGGACGCCCCCAGGTGGCCTACCGCGAGACCCTCACCCGCAAGGTCGAGAAGGTCGAGTACACCCACAAGAAGCAGACCGGTGGGTCTGGTCAGTTCGGGCGCGTCATCATCGACGTCGAGCCGTTGGGTGAGGGTGCCGAGAGCGGCTACGAGTTCGTCAACGCCGTCACCGGTGGCCGGATCCCGCGCGAGTACATCCCCAGCGTCGACGCCGGCGTTCAGGAGGCCATGGAGTACGGCGTCGTGGCCGGGTACCCGATGGTCGACGTGAAGGTGACGCTGAAGGACGGCGCCTACCACGACGTCGACTCCTCCGAGCTCGCGTTCAAGATCGCCGGTTCGATGGCCTTCAAGGAGGCCGCTCGCCGTGCCACCCCGGTGCTGCTCGAGCCGATCATGTCCGTCGAGGTGACCACCCCAGAGGACTTCATGGGTGAGGTCATCGGCGACCTCAACTCCCGTCGGGGGCACATCCAGTCGATGGACGAGCGGGCCGGTGCCCGTATCGTCGCGGCGAAGGTGCCTTTGTCGGAGATGTTCGGATACGTGGGCGACCTACGCAGCAAGACCCAAGGTCGCGCGTCGTACTCGATGCAGTTCGACTCCTACGCCCAGGTTCCCTCGAACGTGGCCACGGAGATCATCGCGAAGGCACGGGGGGAGTAGTTCCCCTGTGGCTTGCGGCCACGCCTCACCTGTCAGTCGACAATCTCAAGTTCTAGGAGGACCCCAGTGGCGAAGGCGAAGTTCGAGCGGACTAAGCCGCACGTCAACATCGGCACCATCGGTCACATCGACCACGGCAAGACCACGTTGACCGCGGCGATCACCAAGGTGCTCCACGACGCTTACCCCGACCTCAACCCCTTCACGCCGTTCGACCAGATCGACAAGGCCCCTGAAGAGCGCGAGCGCGGTATCACCATCTCGATCGCACACGTCGAGTACCAGACCGCGGCGCGGCACTACGCCCACGTCGACTGCCCTGGTCACGCCGACTACATCAAGAACATGATCACCGGTGCCGCCCAGATGGACGGAGCGATCCTGGTGGTCGCCGCGACCGACGGCCCGATGCCGCAGACCAAGGAGCACGTGCTCCTGGCCCGCCAGGTCGGCGTCCCGGCGATCGTGGTCGCGCTCAACAAGTCCGACATGGTCGACGACGAGGAGATCCTCGAGCTCGTCGAGCTGGAGGTCCGCGAGCTGCTCAGCGACTACGAGTTCCCCGGCGACGACATCCCCGTCGTCCGCGTGTCCGCGCTGAAGGCCCTCGAAGGCGACGCGGAGTGGAGCGAGAAGCTGCTCGAGCTCATGAACGCCGTCGACGTGAGCATCCCGACGCCCGACCGCGAGACCGAGAAGCCGTTCCTCATGCCCGTCGAGGACGTCTTCACGATCACCGGTCGTGGCACCGTGGTGACCGGTCGGATCGAGCGTGGCATCGTGAAGGTCAACGAAGAGGTCGAGATCGTCGGAATCCACCCCGACACGACCAAGACGACCGTGACCGGCATCGAGATGTTCCGCAAGCTGCTCGACGAGGGCCAGGCCGGTGAGAATGTCGGACTGCTCCTGCGTGGCATCAAGCGCGAGGACGTCGAGCGCGGCCAGGTCGTCGTCAAGCCCGGCACGACCACGCCGCACACCGAGTTCGAGGCTCAGGTCTACATCCTGTCCAAGGACGAAGGTGGCCGGCACACGCCGTTCTTCAACAACTACCGTCCGCAGTTCTACTTCCGCACCACCGACGTCACCGGCGTGGTCGACCTGCCCGAGGGCACGGAGATGGTCATGCCCGGCGACAACACCGAGATGAAGGTCACGCTGATCCAGCCGATCGCCATGGAGGAGGGCCTGCGTTTCGCCATCCGCGAGGGCGGCCGTACCGTCGGCGCAGGCCGGGTCATCAAGATCCTGAAGTAGCACCACCGATTAGGTGAATCCGCCCCGTGTGGGGCACACTAGGCAGGTTGTTCGGGCCGGTGGCCGGGGACTGATCGTCGCAGCGATGCGGTGAGGATGTCCCGGCCGCCGCCCCCGGCGCTCGACAAGAGTCGGGCGCGACTCCCGTCGAAGGCTGTCAACCTCCCCGCAGGGGGAGGTTGCGACACGCCCGACCTCGGGGGTCGGAGCCAGCCCCAGGCAGCAGCGGTACGAGAGAAGGAATTCGACACGCCATGGCGGGACAGAAGATCCGCATCCGGCTGAAGGCCTATGACCACGAGGTCATCGACAGCTCGGCGCGCAAGATCGTCGAGACAGCCACCCGGACCGGGGCCCAGGTTGCTGGCCCGGTGCCGCTGCCGACGGAGAAGAACGTCTTCGTCGTCATCCGTTCGCCGCACAAGTACAAGGACAGCCGCGAGCA
>JBAPUB010000298.1:0-2026 GCA_049282455.1 Actinomycetes bacterium | reverse complement strand
TGCTGGGGGCTGAACCGACGCGGGCAGCTGGGCAACGGGACCACTGTGGACCGGCGGTCGCCTGCGCCGGTGGACCGAACCGGGGTGTTGGCCGGCAAGACGCTGACGCGCATGAATGCCGGCGGGTCTCACACGTGCGCGGTCGACACGCTCGGTCGTGCCTACTGCTGGGGGGCCGACCACTTCGGACAGCTCGGGGCCGGGTCACGCGTCAGGCACTACCGTCTCCGTCCGATCGCGGTAGACCGGACCGGCGCGCTGTCAGGGAAGATGCTGACCGGGATCAACGCCGGCACGTTCCACACATGCGCTCTCAGTCGTGCCGGGCGGGCGTACTGCTGGGGTGCCAACGGATACGGGCAGCTGGGGACTGGGACCACAACGGACCAGCGCGTGCCAGCTGCGGTGAAAGGCCCCTTGGCCTAGACAACGGCTATGCCTCCACCCCGAGAGGTGAAGGCGCTGGTCAGTACCGGTGCGCCGCGAGGGACTTGAACCCCCAACCCGCGGATTAAGAGTCCGCTGCTCTGCCAGTTGAGCTAGCGGCGCGCCGTCCTCAGTGAGGACTCGCAGACTCTAGCAGCGCCCCCCGGCCCGCCAACAAATCCGCCCGCCCCTGCTCGACGGCGAGGATCTCCGCCGACCACGGACCGGCCGGATCAGCCAGGTCGCACAGCAGTGACAGCGGAACGTGATGGCGGAGCAACGTCATCACTGAAGTGGTGCCCATGATGTCTTCCCTCCCCAGAGACCCTTCCGTATAGGGATCGGGATCCCGGGATCAGGCTGACTGCCCCGATCGGGTGCCCGCCGACCGACACGATCACCCGAGCGCGCCGTGATGTCACTCCGCTGGGGGATCAACGCCTAGCTGCGACGGCCCCTCAGCGCCATGACGACCGCGCCGACGATCGTCGCGGCGACGATGAGCACGATCAGGTTGCGGATCAGGTGGCCCGACTCCTCGGGCTGCTCGACCAGAGCGATGACATCTGCGTGGTCGATCTCGTCGGTGACGACTTCGAGTCGTTCTGCCGAAGTAGTGGTCATGGTGCGCTCCTTGTCAGCCATCCGGACGCCGGGCGGGTCCTGAGGCCATCCTCACCCATCTGCCGTCGAGGCGCACGGGGCTATGGTCCGTCGGTTCCCTGGTACGGCAGGCTGGGCCCATGACCGCGGTGACCCCGGAGCGCGCCTCCGAAGACGTGCTTCTGCTGTGCCAGGCCCTGCTGCGCATCGACACGACCAACCCGGGGCACGACGACGGGCCGGGGGAGCGGACCGCGGCCGAGCTCGCGGCCGAGGCTCTCACCGACGCCGGTCTGGCACCTCGGCTGCTGGAGTCCGCCCCGCGGCGGGCCAACCTGGTGACCCGCTGGCAGGGCGTCGACCGAAGGAGACCGCCCCTTTTGGTGCACGGGCACCTGGACGTCGTCCCCGCCGTGGCCTCGGACTGGAGCGTGCCGCCTTTCGCGGGGGAGGTGATCGACGACGTGCTCTGGGGTCGCGGGGCGATCGACATGAAGCACTTCATCGCGCAGCTGCTGGCTGTCGTAGCCCGACGCCAGCGTGAAGGGCGACCGCCGGCGCGAGACGTCGTGCTCGTCTTCACCGCCGACGAGGAGCACACCGGCGAACGGGGCGCGTTCTGGCTGGCCCGCGAGCACCGCGAGGTCTTCGAAGGAGTCGTCGACGCGGTGGGTGAAGGCGGCGGGTTCACGATGCCGCTTCCCAACGGCCGGCGCCTCTTCCCGATGGGGACCGGTGAGAAGGGTCTGTTGTGGACCCGGGTCACCGCCACCGGTCGCGCCGGGCACGGGTCGATGGTCAACGAGGAGAACGCCGTGACCCGGCTGGCCGAGGCGATGGCCAGGGTCGGGGCGCACACCTTCCCCAAGCAGCTGACCCCTACGGCCGAGGCGCTGCTGTTGGTACTGGCCGACGAGCTCGGAGTTGATGCAGCGACAGCGATCGAGGACCCCGACGCCCTGGTCGCTGGCATGGGGTCGATGGCCGACGAGCTGCG
>JBAPUB010000297.1:0-3134 GCA_049282455.1 Actinomycetes bacterium | reverse complement strand
GCCGCCCTGGAGGAACACCAGCCAGGGCAGGCCCTTGTCCTCCTTGCCGGCGCTGACGACCTCCCGGGCAAAGACCTCCAGCCGCTCGCCTCCCGGGTCGTCGTGGTCGAGCGGGACCGTGAAGGTGTGCTCGGTGACGACGAGCTCGGGCACACGGTAGGTGGCAAGTCGCATGGCCCCATCCTGGCGTGATTCACCCGAACAGCGACACCCCTGAGAAGGGCGCCACAGCGGTACAGCTGTTGAGAGCTGCGTCGGCAGCCGAACTGCGACTGTTGGAGGGTTGCGTTCCTGTAGGCCCTCTCAGACGCTGGCGGGTTGCCCGGCTTCTAAGTCGCAGTCACACTGTCCGACATGTCCCGGCGACGCCGCGATGGCCAGGAGACCCCGGAGCAGACCCTGGCGCGACTCCAACGAAGCACCGAAACGCATCAGAACGCCGCCTCCGGTGGGACCCCCAGGTACAAGCCACCCCTTGACCTGGTCCGGTTCAAAGAGGGGTACGACACTGCCGCTGTGGATGCGTTCCTCGACAGCGTCGAGCACCGATCGCAGGCCGAGATCCACGACGTCCTGTTCCCCACGGTGCGGTTCCGGGCAGGTTACGACGAGGACCAGGTCGACGCGCTGCTCGAGGACATCGCGGGCTGGATTGGCTCGAACGCCAACGTCCGGCAGTCTCTGAACCAACGTCGACGAGACCTTGGTGACTGAGCAGGGTCATTCGTGAGCGTCAGCGCTCTTGCCTCATCCGGGCCGAAGGGTCAAGAATCGCGTCTGTGTTCCTAACTGAGCCCCCCGAGGACGGGGGCGTCCGGGCGCTGTACGACGGCAACCTTGCCGACCACGGCTACGTCTCCAACTTCACGCGCGCATGGGCCTGGAGGCCCGACGTGCTCGAGTCGTTCTTGAGCACACGAGCCATCACCGCTGACACCCTCGGACTAACCGAGCGCGAATTCGCCGTACTCGTGACGGCAACCGCGTCGCAGCGCGGCGACTCGTACTGCTCGCTTGCGTGGGGCACTCGTCTGGCCGAGAGGGCATCTGACGAGGTCGCTGCAGCGGTCGTCGCCGGGACGTCGTCCGATGGGTTGACGGAACGCGAGCGGACCCTCGCGTCCTGGGCCAGGGCGTGTGTACACGACCCAAACGGCACAACACAGTCGGACGTCGACGGTCTGCGCGCGGTCGGCCTGTCGGACCGTGACATCTTCGGACTGACGGCCTTCGTCGCGTTCCGGTTGGCCTTCTCCACCATCAACGACGCGCTGGGTGCACGACCGGACCGGCAGGTCCACGACTCGACGCCAGCGTCGGTCAGAGAAGCCGTCCGGTATGGCCGCTCCGCCGACGACTGACCGCTAGGTGACATCCGAGCGGTAGTCGAAGTCTGTGGCGAACGCTGCGTTACGACGCCCGCGGATCTCCCATCGAAACGCCGGGTCGGTCGAGGTCAGGTTGTCGCCGTACAGCTCGGTGCCCGGGTGGTCGAAGCCCGGGATACCGCACTGGACGGCTCCTTCAGCCGATGCCGGCTCCTCCGCTTCGACCACGAGGTACCCCACCACGTCGATCCGACGGCGAGCAGCCACGTGCTCGAGGGTGATGCGGGCCGAGCGAACAGCGAGCACATTGCCGATCGCGGGTCCGTACTGGGCCGCCACGGTTCCCCCAGCTCGTCCGAGGAAGATGTCGGCAAGGGCGTCGCGCTGGGCGGTCGTCGCTTCGTGGTCAACGTAGAAGACGGTGTCCCAGGGGGTGCTGGGATGGACGTCGTCTCGGTAGCGGATCGAGAGCACCACCCGTCGGCCGGTCAGGTCGAGGACGCCGAAGTGGCCGTCGTCGACCTGCCATGAAAGGGTCCCGAAGCACTCGCCATAGGTCGACGTGCCACCCGCCTTGCCATTGACACTGCGACAGGGGCAGATTGCGTCACAGTTGCAGGCCTCGAAATACGAACCGCTCACGCGCCACGCTGTCTCGACCGTCGTCGTCATCACCCGCGCCCCTTCGCCTGTCATCCGACGTCCTCCATGGTGACGCTGCCTGTCCCTCGAGGGAAGGATGCAGTGGCCCGTCCCTCACATCCCACCCGTCGACTCCTGCGACATCGAGTCGTCGGGGGTCTGGTACAGGCCACCGGCCAGCTCGGGACGTGCGATCACGAGGACCCCCAAGATCAACGCGGCAACACCCACTGCACGGCTGAACCGCTCACCCCACCAGGAGTACTTCTCGACCAGGACGGCGACGACGATCAGGCCCATGGCGAGCAGGTTCATCAGACCCACAGCGACGAGTACCGCCATCAGAGGCCAGCAGCAGCCCAGGCAGTAGCCGCCGTGGATGACCCCCACGCGCAGGTCGCGACCTGCACCCTTGTAGGCGCCGTAGCGGACGAGGTCGCCCAACGGCGAGCGGCAGTGGCTCAGGCAGCGGTCCTTGAAGGGGCTGAACTGGTAGACCCCGCACACCAGGAAGATGCCTACGGCAAGGGCGGTCGCCGCGCTGGGCCGATCTGCGGCGAGATGCTCACCCAACGCAGCCACAAGGTACGCCGGCACCCCGGCCGCCCCCCACACCACGAGGTAGCCCAAGGCGAGCATGGTGGCGCGCAGCGCTCGGTGTTCGGCATAGGTGCGCGTGTAGAGCGTGACGAAGGGCCCAATCGTCGGAAGCATCATGGCGGTCATCATCAGGACCCACATGGCCACGAAACCGAGCAAGCTCATACCCATGGCCCCGGGCATGTGGGCCATCCCCCGAGAAAGCGTCGCGACGAGCACCCAGGCCAACGCCGCGACCATCAGCAACACGGAGGCCGGGAGACTCATCTGGCGCAGGCTCGGTCGAGCGTTCGACGCCAGCTGCACAGCGAGAAAGTAGCGGAGGGACCCAGACGCAGCAACCAAAGCCACGAGTCGGACCGGTGTGGCGGGCTGCGGCGAGCCAAGACGGCCACTAGCCTCTGGGACGTTCGAGATCGCTGAACGACCTACGAGGAGGACATGATGACCGCAGTCGTGGTCGAACGTCGTCGCACGGGCTGGGACATCATCTTTGGCATCCTGCTGCTGATCGCTGGATTCGTGATCCTGGGAGACGTGGTCGTCGCCACCACGGTCTCGGTC
>JBAPUB010000296.1:0-3355 GCA_049282455.1 Actinomycetes bacterium | reverse complement strand
CCGCGATCTACGCCGAGGACATGTACGTACCCCGGGAGCTCTCGGAGGAGACCGCGGCCCGCATTCGCGGGATGAAGACGTGGCTCACCAACGAGTTCGAGCATGACGGGGTGTCCGCAGGTGGCGGCCGAGTGCTCGACCGGCTGCTCGCACTGGCGCGGGATCAGGTCTAGCGTTGGAACCTGCGCTTGGGCAGCCTCATGCCCAGGTCTCCGGTCTGATGGAACTCCGGGCCGACTCTCACTTCTCGTCCGATCGTCGGTTGATCCGTCGGATGGTGACCACGCCGAGCGCGAGCAGGAAGAGGCCACCGAGCGTCACGAGCACCCAACCGACCGAAGATCCGCCGATGAGGGCGAGGGGGTAGCCCACTCCGTAGGCGAGCAGAGTCAAGAGACCCAGGACCACCTGCGGCCGCGTTGGGCGGACGTTCGTGTTGAGCCCCACAGGCCGACTCTGCCTGAGCCGACCACGGCCTCGCAAGCGTCCGACGTGTCCGCCTCCAGAGTCCGCCGGCCTAGCCGACAGGACGACCGGTGACGAATGACAACGCCTGCTCCACGTCTCTCGGTGTCCACGATCCGGTGCTCGTCGAGGCGAGGTTGGACCGACCCTCGTCGTTGAGGAAGCCATTGAGCGTCGGCGGCAGGTTGCGGGTCGATGAAACGCTGGGCGTGCCAGCGACCAGCCATCGTTCGTGTCCGTCGGGAGCAACAATGATCACGACATCTTGGTGCGAGACGTCGTAGGTCAGTGGTTCTCCGGTCAACCAGTCACGTGGCCGTGGCTGGTCGGATGGCTCGCCTGTCCGCTCGTAACCGACGCCCAGCGCCTTCCAGAAACGGTCGATCCGTTCTGGCGAACCGGTGACGAACGACCAATGAGGTGGGCTGCCGAACAGCTTCTGGTAGGCCGCGAGTCGGTCGGGAGTGTCACGGCGGGGGTCCACCGTGACCTCCAGGATCTCGACCTGGTTCGACAGCCCGGCGTCGGCCACAGCGGCTTGCACCTGAGCCAGGTTCGCGCTCGTGAGCGGACAGACCTCCTGGCAGAGCGTCAGGAAATCGGCCACGACAACGGTCTTCCCGACCATCGACGCAAGGGTCACCCGGTGTCCAGCCTGGTCGACGAGCGGGAGGTGGACGATCGTGCTCGGGATGGGTTTGTCGAACACGGTGCCCACGCCTGGCGTCTGGTTCGCCAAGCTCGGGGGGGTGACCGCCGGGGCGCCGGCAGTGCATGCGGTCGCGGTCAGGCCGACCAGGCACGCCGCGGCCAGCCGGAGGACTGCGCCGTGACCCACGTGAGCTCCTTCTGACGCAGAGGACCCAGCGCGTCGGCCGACCGGAGGGTCGATCTCAGCGTAAGGCGGCAAGCCCCCCTCGCCGTACGCGGGCGACGTCGAAGCCGGTCTTCACAGTGCTGGGTACGCTCGCCCGGTGTCGAAGGTCGGAGCGCAGGCGAAGCTGCCACGAGACCTGGTCGCCATGATGCTGGCGAGCTGCGTTCTCGTTGCCGGCTGCTCGCTGACGCAGGACAGCCCCGATGGCACCGCCACCTCAGGAGTGGGTGGCAGCGGTCAGACCGTCGGTGTGACAACGTTCCCGCCAACGGACCGTCAGACGCTTCCGGACATCTCGGGGCAGACGCTGGACGGGCAGCAGCTGTCGCTGTCCTCGTTCGCCGGGCACGTCGTCGTCCTGAACGTATGGGCGTCTTGGTGTACGCCGTGTCGGCAGGAGTCACCCGAGCTAGCCCGGGTAGCACGAAGCAGCCAGGCCCAGGGTGTTCGCTTCGTCGGGCTAGACGAGCAGGACAGGGCCAGCGCCGCTCGGTCCTTCGTCGCAGAAGCCGGCGTGTCGTACCCACAGCTCATCGACCAGACCGGCTCGGTGCTCGCGAGTCTGCGGCTGGTACCCGCGAACGGCATCCCCAGCACTTTGGTGCTCGCTCGCGACGGACGGGTAGCCGCCAGGGTCATCGGGCCGGTGACGGCGGCGACGTTGCGCACCCTTCTGGCCCCGCTGCTCGGCCGCGACTGAGCTCCGACCGCGCCGGCATGCCCCACATGCGTCAACGACAGGCTGTTCCCTTGAGACCGTGATTGGCCTAGCATCCGCGTGACCTCGCTGATCGGCCGCATCTGCGGGTGGCTCGGGGCTCAGGGAGGTACCGAATGGTCCCTATCACGGTTGCCGCGCTTCCTCGTGCGCACCCGGTCCTGGTTGTTCGCAGCTACATAGAGCTCACCAAGCCGCGGATCATCGAGCTTCTCCTGGTCACGACCGTGCCCGCCATGGTTCTGGCGGCCGGAGGCCTCCCGGGGCTGGGGCTCGTGGCCGTGACCCTCCTGGGCGGAACCTTGGCGGCCGGGAGTGCCAACGCACTCAACTGCTACTTCGACCGCGACATCGACGCGCTGATGCGTCGTACGTCAATGCGCCCCCTCGCAAAGTCCGGTACACAGACGAGCGTGACGCCGCGGGCGGCCATGATCTTCGGTCTCGTCCTGGCGCTCTTGGCGACGGGGATTCTCTGGGTCGGGACGAATCCCCTGGCAACCGGGCTCACCGTTGCCGCCATCGTGATCTACGTCCTCGGCTACACCGTTGGACTCAAGCGACGAACCTCGCAGAACATCGTCTGGGGAGGGGCCGCAGGCTGCATGCCTGTCCTGATCGGATGGGCGGCAGTCACCGGGTCCATGGCGTTTGCCGCGGTCCTCCTGTTTCTCGTCGTGTTCTTCTGGACCCCTCCACACTTCTGGGCGCTGGCCATGCGCTTTCGAGACGACTATGCCCGGGCCGGTGTTCCAATGCTTCCAGTTGTCGCTTCGCCGGCAGATGTTGTGCGTCAGATGGTCGCCTACTCGTGGGTGATGGTGGCAACCTCACTCGTGCTGTCGCCGGTCTCGGGTATGGGACCGGTGTACTCGGTTGCTGCTGCGATCCTTGGCGCGGTGTTCCTGAGTGAGGTCCACGCGCTGCGCCGACGCGTTCTGGCTGGTGAGGATCCCCGCTCCATGAGGTTGTTCCACTGGTCGATCACGTACCTCACCCTGCTGTCCACAGCGGTCGTCGTCGATGTGCTCGTCATGGGGAGCCTCTGACTTCGGGCCTCAGATACTGCACCAGTTGGGCGTGCCTAGCCTTCGGGGGCCAGCCGGCCGGAGGCGATCGCCACATCGACGCGCCGGGCCTTGTGCTCCTCCGACTTGATCCACTGCCATGCGGCGACGGAGATCCACAAGGCATCGATCATCATTCCTGACGACCACATGATCGCGCCCCCCAGTCGCTGGTCGGCCAGTGCACTCGACGGTCCCCACGGGCGCGGGACCCCCTCGTAGTAGGGG
>JBAPUB010000295.1:0-5384 GCA_049282455.1 Actinomycetes bacterium | reverse complement strand
ACTCCTTCGCCGGAGGTGCCTCGCTGCGCCCGTCGCAGGTCGCGAGCCTGGTCGAGCAGTCGACGGGCGCACGGCCCGGCAGGTCTGACCTGCGGCCCTGGGAACCAGTGGAGATCCTTCAGCGGATCCTGGCCAACGTGCGGGCCTGGGCCAACAGACCGGAGCGGCTCTCGACCCGCCGCTGGGCGATCGAGCGGGCGCTCCTGCTGCCGCGGCACCCACTCGACCTTCGTCGCCAGCACGGGATGGTGCTCGTACAGCTCGGTGGCTTCGCGGAGGGTGCAGAAGCTCTCGAGCAGTACGCCAACCTGGTCGAGCCGACCGACGCCCAGGCGGCGGACAAGACCCGGGCCCTGGCCCGAAAGGCACGCTCCCGGCTCAACTGATCGGTGCCACCAGTCACTAGGGTCGAAGGGTGACCAGCAGCGGGCGAAGCGCCGTGGCCAACGCCTTCACCACACCTGAGGGCGAGGACCTGCGCGCCCACCACAGTGAGATCTCCTCCGCCCACCTGCGGCAGCTGTTCGCCGACGACCCCACGCGACCGCGGGCCATGACCCTGCAGGTGGCCGACCTCACGCTCGACTTCTCACGCAACCGGGCTACTCCCCAGACCATGACGCTGCTGGCCGCACTGGCCGAGCGGGTCGAGCTGCGCGCCCGCACCCAGGCGATGACGTCAGGGGCAGCCGTCAACCTGAGCGAGCGCCGGGCGGCACTGCACACCGCACTGCGCCTGCCACGAGCGACCTCGCTCATGGTCGACGGTGTGGACGTCGCGGCCGACGTGCACACCGTGCTCGACCGGATGGCACAGTTCGCCGACGACGTGCGCAGCCACCGCTGGCGTGGCGCCACGGGTGCCCCGATTCGCACGGTGGTGAACATCGGGATCGGCGGGTCCGACCTCGGCCCACGGATGGCGGTCAGGGCCCTGGACGCGTTCCGGATGCCCGAGCTCGACGTGCGCTTCGTCGCCAACGTCGACCCCGAGGCGCTCAGCGCTGCCCTTGCCGGCGCCGAGCCCGCGACGACCTTGTTCGTGGTCGTGTCCAAGACGTTCACCACGGCCGAGACCTTGGCCAACGCAAGGCAGGCCCGGCAGTGGGTGGTGGGGAGCCTGGGCGAGGCGTCGGTCGCCTCGCACTTCGTCGCCGTCTCGACCGCGGCCGACCTCGTGTCCGCGTTCGGCATCGACGCCGCGAACATGTTCGGCTTCTGGGACTGGGTGGGCGGCCGCTACTCGGTCGACAGCGCCGTCGGACTCTCTCTCATGCTTGCCATCGGGCCGCAGGCCTTCACGGAGATGCTCGAGGGGTTTCACGCGGTCGACGAGCACTTCGCCGCGATGCCCTACGAGCAGAACGCACCGGCGATGCTCGGGCTGTTCTCGGTGTGGTACCGCAACTACTTCGGTGCGCAGACCAAGGCGGTCCTGCCCTACAGCCAGGCGCTCGGCCGGTTCCCGGCGTACCTTCAGCAGCTTGTCATGGAGAGCAACGGAAAGTCCGTGACCAGTGCCGGCGAACCTGTTCGCTGGCAGACCGGCGGTGTCGTGTGGGGCGAGCCGGGCACCGACGGTCAGCACGCGTTCTTCCAGCTGCTGCACCAGGGCACGGTGTTGGTGCCCTGCGACTTCATCGGGTTCGCCAGAGCACAGCCGGGTCGCGACCTCGGCGACCAGCACACCACGTTGCTCGCCAACTTCCTTGCCCAGCCCGCGGCACTCGCCTTCGGCCGCCGCGCCGAGGACCTCGCCGACTCCGGTGTCTCCGCCGACGTGATCCCGCACCGCACGATGCCCGGAAACCGGCCCAGCACGACCATCCTCGCTCCACAGCTGACGCCGCGCGTTCTCGGCCAGCTCATCGCCCTGTACGAACAGGCCGTCTTCACCGAGGGTGTCGTCTGGCAGATCGACTCCTTCGACCAGTGGGGCGTCGAGCTCGGCAAAATGCTCGCGCAAGCGCTAGCGCCGGTCGTCGACGACCCGCACGCCTACCACGGTGACCCGGCCACCGCCGCACTGCTCGAGAAGATCAGCGACCTTCGCCGCGACTCATGACGTCGGCTGGGGCGAAGGGCTGGTACCGGAGCCGACCGGCCGAGGGCTTGCTGACGCACTCGGCTTCACTGACGGTCTCGGGCTGGGCGTTGGGCTGGGCTTGGCCGAGCAGACCACCGTGGGCGCCGGGTCGTAGTGGGTCGTCATCGGCTCGCGCCGCACGACAGCCCCATCACGGCTCCACACACGCGTCACGGTGATGTCGAACCCGTCAACGCCGTCCTGGGCCACGCATCCAGCACCCGTGTCGTAGACCGTTCCGTGACCGACGACCGCGGTCCGGGGGCCGAACTCGGCCCCGATGTCCCAGTACTTCGTGCTCCACATCGTGATGGTGACGCTGTAGTCGGTGACCTGAGTCGTGATGAACACCCCATAGGGGGTGTCGTTGCGGAACTTCAGGTCAAGCAGACCCCATGCGACGGTCGCCTCGAGGCCCGGCGTGTACCGCGAGATCCAGAATCCGTGCGCCCGCTGCTCGAGCCGCGTCATGCCCGCGAAGAACGCGGTGTGCCACGTGGCGGTGGTGATCGTGGACACGGCGCCGCCGTAGTCCTCGACGAGCCGGTTGCCGGTGGAGATCACGTAGCCCTTGACGAACCCGTTCTGCGGGGTCCGCTCACCGACGATGTCGTTCAGCGAGAACGTGTCACCAGGACGCAGGACCGTCCCCTGGATGTGCCTCGCGGCCACACCGATGTTCGTCACACGGTAGGCGGCGTAGGGGAAGTACTGCGTGTACGACGAGACCACCCGCCGAACTCCGAGGGCACGGGCCTCCCTGGTCGTCAGCGAGGCGGCCTGTGGCCCAACCGTCAGCGCTCCGATCCGCGCGTCTCCCGCAGCCGGGAGCGCCCGCGCAACAGCGGTGGCCAGCTGTCCGTCATCGACGCCCCGGCCGTCGGAGGACGGGACGACGACCGGGTGGCCGTCTGAGATCTTGAAGGTGGCGTCGAGCGGCGGCGTCTCCGCCGGCGCGAACTGCTTGGCCAGGGCTTCGTGGATCGCAGCGCCGTCGACCTTCGGCACGAGGTGGCCGTCTCGGGGGACGAAGTCGACCGTGGCGGCGATCAGCTGTGGCGGAACCTCGACCGACGTCCCCTCGACAGTGAGGGTGACCGGCGCGCTGACGGCCTGGACCGCCAGCCCGTCGGCGACATCGCGGACCTCGGAGGCCGAGACCTTCGGCTCGACAGTCCGGACCGGCAGCTCGACCGGCCCCTCGGCGCGCAGGTAGGACGCGAGGATCGCGTCGCGCGCCGCGTCGACGTCCAACGCCAAGCCCGCGCGAGGTGTCACGGCCACCACGTTCAGGCCGTCGTAGTGGACGCCGCCCTGGCGGGCGGCATCGTCGATGCGACGCGCGAGCTGGCTCACCGTGCGGCCCAGCGCCCCGTCGTCGACCGTGACGACGGGGTCGACGGACTGGCCCAGCAGCTGCCGGACCAGGACCAGCGGGTTCAGACTTCGTTGACCTGCCGCAGTGACTGTTGCGGCCGGGTCGAAGGCGAGACCGGCCCTGGCGGCGACCACCCTCACCGGCTGCCCGCCCACGGTGACGTCGACCCCACCGGCCCGGGGAGCCAGCTGGTCGTCGAGGCGCATCACGGCCTGCTCGGAGCTCAGGCCACCCAGCGGCACCCCCGCGACGACGACACCACGCGGCACCTGCGAACCCACGGCCAGCCACGTGACGACGTACGCAGCAGCCAGCAGCCCGCCCACTAGCCCACCCACAACCAGGACAGGGCGCACCCAGGGCCTCGGCGCGGCGTGGTGGTGCTCCGGCTCGGGAACCGGCCGGGCATGGTGCGCAACGATCACGGAGGACTCACCACTGGGACGAGGGACTGCGGCGTCCTGCCAGCCTAGGTGAGGGGCGCGGCCGACCCGGGGTCGGACAGCCGTCGAAAGCCGCGACGGTAGTAGACCAGCGGCTCGGCCTCGGAATCGGCCAGGGCCAGCCCCAAGACCTCGCCAACCACGATGTCGTGGTCGCCTCCGTCGTAGGACGCCCACGTCCGGCACTCGATGTGGGCTGAGGCGGCCTCGAGGACCGCGGCGCCGGTGACCGCGCCACGCGTGTGCGGCGTCCGGTCGAGCTGGCCGGCCAGCGGTCGTCCGCGCGTCGCCAGCCACCGGGCGGCGTCCTGCCCCTGCGGCTTGAGGATCGACACCGCCCACGCATCGGTCTCGGCCAAGGCAGCGTGGAACTTCGAGCCGCGTTCGACGCAGACGGACACGAGGAGCGGGTCCAGGGAGACCGAGACGAACGAGCTGGCGGTCATCGCGTGGTCGAGTCCGGCCGCATCGACGCAGGTGACCACGGTGATCCCGGTGGCGAACCGGCTGACGACATCACGAAAGGCGTCGTCGCTCGGTGGGCTGGGCTCGGGCACGACGTGACTGTACCGGCGGGCTGCGCAGGGCCTCGTCCCGAGACGTCAGGTCAGAGGACCTGAGCACCCGCGTAACGGGCGTTGGCCACGACGATCCCGGCCGGAGAGCTCACGAGACGCAAGGTGTTCAGGGAGGTCTCACCAAACGCGTTGGCCCGGGCGCTGGACAGAGCCAGCACGCCGATCATTCCCCCTGCTGACTTCAGCGGCATGGACAAGAACGTGGCCATCTCGCCTTCGTCTTCGGCTCCGAGGTTGCTGTCGGGGTCGGCCACCCGAGCCTGCAGGTCCGACGGGGAGACCGAGTGACCGGTCGAGTCCGTCGCCGCGTCGGCGACTGCCTCGAAGAACTCCGCATACTGCTGCTGAGACGTCTCACGAGCCACTCGGATGTAGGTCGACCGGTCGTCGAGCATGAGCACTGAGGCCAGGTCGTAGTCGACGACCCGGCTGAGCACGTCGAGAACCTGGGCGATGGTCGCCTCGAACCCGTTGGCGTCCGCGGCGATGCCCATGACCTCAGCCGCGATGGACGACTCGAAGAGCTTGCGGTCGAGGATGTCGCTGACACTGCCGAACACGTCGTCGTCGGTCATCTCCACCGGGTCGACGCGCAGCGGCGGCCGGCCGTCACGTGCCGCATCCGCCCGTTGCAGCACGTCGCGTACCGCGGCCACGAGCTGGGGGGCCTCGAAGTCCTTGGTCAGGAACCGCTCGGCGCCGACCTGGGCACCCCAGTACCGGTCGGAGGCGGCGTCCAGCGAGGTGAGCAGCAGGACCGGGATGTCAGCGGTGCGCCAGTCGTCCTTGAGCAGGCGAGCGGTGACGTAGCCGGAGACCCGTGGCATCTGGACGTCCAGGACAATCGCGTCGGGCATCGTCCGGAAGACCGCCTGGACGGCCTCGACGCCGTCCTCGGC
>JBAPUB010000294.1:0-2399 GCA_049282455.1 Actinomycetes bacterium | reverse complement strand
GGGTGGTCCTCTCGATCGAGACTCCGGCGAGGCACCGGGCAGGTTCAGCCTCGCCGGGGAGCGGGCGGATAACAAGGGGCGGGCACGCGTGCGGGACGTCGCTCACCGCTCGGCGCGCCAGGCACCTCAGTTCCCGACAGAGAGACCGACCAGATCGGCGCTCACCCGCCAAAGCCGTGCTGCAGCGGACCGGTCGTAGCTGGCGTTGGACGATCTCTTGGGCTTGCCATTCGCGAAGTAGAGTCCCGTGGCTTGCTGCCCGTCCGGGTCGGAAGCCAGATGGATTGACGTCACGCTACCCTGCGCGGGCGACTTGAGGAAGGGCCGGACGACAGGGACGAGTACTCGCTGAACATGGCTGGGGTCCTCACGTCCGAAGGTGGTGTTGACGACTCCTGGGTGTAAAGCGTTGGCAGTGACCGTGGTAGTCGCCGTCCGTCTGGCCAGTTCGTAGCTGAACATGACGTTGGCGAGCTTCGACTGGCTGTACGCGCGGGAGCCTGTGTACGACCGCACACCCTGGAGGTCGTCGAAGTGGATGCTCCCCGACCTGTGTGCGTTCGACGCGACCGTCACGACGCGGGACTGGGTGCCTTCTTGCAGCCGGCCCAGGAGCAGGTTCGTGAGCAGGAACGGAGCCAGGTGGTTCAGTGCGAAGGTGCGCTCGAGCCCGTCCGCGGTGACGTGCCGGGAGTTCCAGTAACCGCCGACGTTGTTGACCAGCACATCGAGGTTGGGAAGGGCGTTGAGCACCTCGTCGGCGAGACGCCGCACCTCCACCTGGGACGACAGGTCGGCGACGAAGGTCTCGACCCGAACGCCGCCGGTCGAGCGGATCTGGCGGGCCGCGGTCTCCGTTCGCTCACGGTCGCGTCCGGTGATCGCGAGTCGCGCACCGAGCCGGGCCAGGCCCTCGGCAGTGGCTTTGCCGATACCCGCGCTACCGCCGGTAATGAGCACGGTCCTCCCCGACATGGGATGGATCCGCGGTCGCGCCTGAGGTTGGTTCATGCTCGGAGGCCCTTCATCGCGTGCTGGCAAGCTGGGGGCTCGCTGCTGGGTGCTGCGTCGCGGACCAGGCCGAGCCCGGTTCCCACGAGCCGGGAGGCTGATCTCTTCCCGGTGGGTGCCATGGCCTCGTGTCCTCCTGCCGTGTGCATCATGGGTCGACCGGAACGACTCCATCGGGCCATCCCGGCGACCTTCTGTCGAAGGGTGCCGGCATGGGGCCTCGATGCCAACATCCGTTGCCGTTTCCGGGAAACGGGAGGACTGTGGCTGTGTGGACAACTCCGCGGCGCTGGCCGCGACCTTGGACCAGGTCGGTCGGCGGCTCAAGCGCCTGCGTGCCCAGCGTGGCGTAACGCTCACTGCTCTCTCGGAAACCACGGGCATTTCAAGAAGTACCCTGTCCCGGCTTGAGACGGGCCAGCGTAAGCCGAGCCTGGAGCTGCTGCTCCCGCTCGCACACGCGTACCGCGTCCCGCTCGACGACCTGGTCGGAGCACCGGAGGTTGGTGACCCCCGAGTTCGACTCAGGCCGAGGCGAGCCAACGGCAGGACGGTTGTCCCGCTGACTCGGCAGGCCGGCGGAATCCAGGCGTGGAAGATCATCATCCCCAAGACCAAGACCGAGCCGACGCTGAAAGCCCACGAAGGGTACGAGGCGCTCTACGTGCTGGCTGGGCGCATGCGCCTCATCCTCGGAGACCACGACGTCGTCCTCGGTCCGGGGGAGGTCGCCGAGTTCGACACCCGGGTGCCCCATTGGTTCGGCAGCACCGGTGAAGAGCCTGCGGAGGTCCTGAGCCTGTTCGGGCGACAGGGCGAGCGCATGCACGTTCGCGCGAAGTCAGTCTCGCAACCTGCCGGCTGAACCGGCATCACACTCGGGCGCCTCGCGTGGCCAGACGGGCTCGCACCTTGTGCAGCTGCGGCATGAGGCCGTAGATGACGATGGGAACCGCGACCGTGGCCAGGACGAAGGTACGTGTCAGCGTCGGCAGCGGACGCAGCCAGTCGCCGAGTGCGTAGTTCAGGACGAGCAGCGTCGGGAAGACGCACAGCCAGATCATCAGCGCCAGCTGGTGCTTGGTCGGAGGGGGCGCGCGGAGAGTCTGCGGTGCGGGCCGGTCGGTGGACATGGTCGTACTCCTTCTTGTCGGCGCGGTTAGGTTGGGATCGAGGTATCGGCTGTCGGATCAGACCGAGACGCCGCATCGGAGGTCATGCACGGCGCGACTGATGTCCTCCTCGACCAACTCGGCGTTGAGGGCGATGGCTGCAGCGGAGCCCTCGCCGGCAGCGGTGATGACCTGGGCGCGTACGTTGGACGCGTTGCCGGCGACCCAGACCCCGGGAACGCTCGTGCTCCCGGTGGTGTCTGCGATGACCCAGCC
>JBAPUB010000293.1:0-2129 GCA_049282455.1 Actinomycetes bacterium | reverse complement strand
GCCCGGTCGTCGGCGACGACGTCGGCGAGGGTGAGCGAAACGTCGTCGGAGTCGACGAGCGAGACCTCGGGTGCGGGGCGGGCGCTGAAGTCGGTGCCGTGCCCGTGCGCGTGGCCCAGATGCCCGGCCGACTCGATGCCCTCCAGCCGCACGAGCACATGCCCGTACTGGCGCAGCAGGGTGAAGAACAGGTACCCCAGCACGGCAACGGCTGCGGTCAGTGCGATCACCAGCACCCACAGCCAGGTCTCGGACGTCGAAAGCGGGGCGAACAGGTCGGCGACGGCGACCCATGGCCACGGCTGGCTCGACCCGCCGGTCAGGACCAACGCCGCGAGCACGAGCAGCGCGGCGTTTCGACCGACCGACCACCAGGACAGCGGCTTGGTCGACATCGCCCCGAAGCAGTGGCAGTCGACCCGGTTGCCCCGCTGCAGGTTGACGACGATCGCGACGGTGAAGGCGAGCAGCATGGCCCCGCCGAGGGCGGCCCCACCGACGACCCCGAGGTCGGTGGTCATCAGCAGCACCGCCGAGGCGAGCTCGAGCGGGGCCAGCGCAACAGCGACGATGGCCACTAGCGACTCGGGCACCCCGAAGTCGGCAACTGCCTGGCGGGCGCCTTCGCGGTCGCGCAGCTTGGCGACCGCCGACACCGCGAAGGTGACGGCGAGCGCCAGGCGGGCAATCAGGGCAATGGCTTCCACGGGGTAGAGGGTACGTGGCGGTTGACCTCGAACCCGCTACCCCGCAGCGAGCCGGGAGGCGCCGATCAGCGGCGAACGATCGGCGACTGGGCGGCGGCGTGGTCAGAGACCACGCCTGGGACGGGCTGGTCCGTACCCGCGGTCACGACCGCGGCGCCCGAGGACAGCCCCGTGGACGGCGTGTACATGAACTGGCTGAACGTGGTGCCGCTCGGTGCGCTGGCCACCGTGAAGACAGGATGCGCCGTGCCCCCGGAGTAGGAGGTGGAGATGTAGTCACCGACCATGCGGCCCTGGGTGGTGTTCGGCAGCCAGCTCAATGTCATGGGGCCGGCCAGCTGCGTGGGCGCACTCCAAGTGGCACCACCTGTCACCGACGAGATGTACCCAACGTTCAGCTGGCAGGTCGCCGCCGTGCACTTCGTGTTCGGGTAGTAGTAGTACGCCAAGCCCAACTTGGCGCTGGCGCCGGAGGTGCTGTTGTCGACGGCGAGCCCGGGGATGAAGTGGTCGACCTTGCTGCCCTTCTGGTCGATCGGGATTCGGGTCACGGGGGTCCACGTCGTTCCGTTCGTCGACGTGGTCACGACCAGGTCATTGGACTTGCACCCGTGCCGGAATCGGCAGTCCTGCCACACGACGTACGCCGTGCCTGCGGCGTCGATCTCTGCCGATGGCAGCGGGCTGGTGCGTAGGCCTCCGGCCACGCCGTGGCTCTTGATCGTCGTGACCGTGGTGGTCGCGCTCCAGCTGGCACCACCGTTGGTGGAGCTGAACGCCAGGAGCGCTGTCTCGTTGTAGTTGTCGACCGGCACGATCACCGTGCCGTTGGGCTGCACGACGGGCTGACCGCCAATCCCTGTGGCGTTGTCTGCGGTGGGGCGCCTCGCTCCCCACGTGAGGCCACTGTCGGTCGATGTGCTCATGTAGAGCCGGTTGCCGTCGCCGTTGTCGTCCCACTGCGTGTAGCAGTTTCCGTAGAACGGGCTGGTCGCGGTGTTGTCGCACACGATCCAGTTCTTGTCGGGGCTGCCGCTGTCGCTCCCGTTCACCAGGGTTGGTGCGCCCCAGGTGAGTCCACCGTCAGTCGAGCGGCTGGTGAGCACTCCGGCACCGTGAACGCCGCCAGTCTCCAGCAGGGCCAGCGTCGAGATCATCCATACGTTGTCTTGCGCGTCGTACGCCACGACCGGGTCGCTTACCCGGTCGTACGGGTTGGCCGCGTCCTGGTGCTTGGTGATGCCAGGCAGGCAGCCATTCGTCCACGTCGAGCCGTTGTCGGTCGAGGTGGAGTAGCAGATGTTGGAGGCCCCGCCGTCGTTGAAACGGCCGGTCTGCGCCGCCGAGACGATCGTGCTCCCGAAAGAGAACGTGTCTGGCTCGACCTGGGTAGCGTGCTGGCTCGTGGCGTTGGTGTAGGGG
>JBAPUB010000292.1:0-2547 GCA_049282455.1 Actinomycetes bacterium | reverse complement strand
TCACCACGGTCGGCATCGGTCGCCCCTTCTCGTCGTCTCGTGTCTCCTTCGGCGCAAGCGGCCCTCGACCTGAGCCGTGGGGCTGGTTGCGATCATCGGAGCTAGCGGCCCACGAGCCTGCGAACCGTGTCGACCAGCTGGGTCTGGTCGAACTCGCTCTTGAGGAGGTAGGCGTTGGCCCCGGCATCCATGCCGGCCCGCTTGTCGGCCTCGTCACCCCTCGAGGTCATGATCACCACGGGCACGTTCTGCCAGCTTCGGCTGCGCCGGATGGCGCGGGTCAGGGTGAACCCGTCCATCCCGGGCATCTCCACGTCGGAGACCACCAGGTCGACCGGGTCACCGGTCAGGCGCGCGGCACCGTCTGAGCCGTCGACGGCAGTCACCACGTCGTAGCCGGCCCCCTCGAGGATGACGCGCTGGAGCTCGCGCACCCCGACGGAGTCCTCCACGACCATCACCTTCGGCTTGCGCGAGGAGGACGCGCGGGGGTGCTGCGGTGCGTCGCCTGAGGAGTCTGATCTCGGATGAAGCGAAGGTGCCTCCATCGGCGTCCCGTTGGTGAGTTGCTCGACCGCCAGCTCACGAATGTCCAGCAGGAGCATGACGCTGCCGTCGCTGTCGATGGTCCCTCCGCCGATGAACGGTGGGCGACCCAGGAACCGGCCGAGGTCCTTGACGACGAGCTCGAGCTCACCCTCCAGCGCGTCGACGGCCCAGGCCAGCTGTTCGCCGGACCCTCCGTAGCGGACGACGACTCCCACTCGTGTCTCGCGATCACCCGGCACGCCGAGGGCGCGACCGAGGTCGGCCAGAGGGACCGTCGTCCCATGGCGGACCAGAACGCGGGCACCCGCCACCGTGGACGTCTCGACGTCGGTCAGGCTCAGGGTCTCGACGACATTGGTGACAGGGACGGCGTAGCGCTCGTCGCCGAGCCTGGCGACCAGGCAGCGCATCACGCCGAGCGTTACCGGCAAGGTCATGACGAACGTCGTTCCACGACCGGGTGACGTCTCGATCTCGACGGTGCCCCCGAGGTCCTCGACGGCTGTGAGCACCACGTCGAGCCCGACGCCACGGCCCGATGTCTGGGTCACCTCGTCGCGGGTGGAGAAGCCCGGGTGGAACAGCACCTGGAGCAGCTGCTGTCCGGACAGCCCCGAGTCGGCAGCGAGCAACCCTCGGGCGACCGCGACCTGGCGCAGCTCGGCCTCGTCGATGCCGTAGCCGTCGTCGGCCACCTCGATGACCACGGTCGAGCCGGCAGCGCGCGCCGACACGGTGACCGTCGCCCTTGCCGGCTTGCCGGCAGCGGTGCGCTCGGCAGGCAACTCACACCCGTGGTCGACGGCGTTGGTGACGAGGTGCCTCAGTGCGTCAGCCACCCCGTCCAGGACCCGGGTGTCGAGCTCGATGTCCTCGCCCACGAGCTGGAGCCGCACCTCCTTGGCCGTGTCGGTGGCAAGCTCACGCACGAGCTGGGGGAAGGCAGCGACCACGCGTCGGACCGGAACCATGGCCAGACCCATGGCGCCTTCGCGGACCTGGGCCAGCCGGTTCTGAGAGTCCTCGACCGTTCCCCGCAGCTCGCGCACGGAGGCCTGCAGCTGGTCGCCCAGCGAGACCAGCGCGTGGACCCCCTGGGCGAACTCGGGTGGGATGGAGTGGCTCGCGGTCGCGGCGGCTCGAAGCTGCCGAGCCAGACGCAGGTGCTCCCCGGACAGCCCGGAGAGCTCGTGGACGAACCGCTCGACCTTGCGCGACTCGAGCTCGGCCTCGCCGACGACGTCCAGCAGGCCGTGGACGCGGCGGACCGGCACCCGAACGGACTCGCCCTTGCGGATGCGGCCGGTCTCCACCACCTCGTCGTCGACATCGTCCAGCTGCGGGGTCAGCTTCGGGACGTCGACGGGGTTGACACCCGCCAGCGCCTGGTCCAACGCCGAGACCAGGACCGACAGGTCGTCGGCCGACACTGGACGCTCGGTCCCGGGGAGGCCACGGCGGATCCCCTCAGCGGCCATGAGCAGCAGGTCGACGAGGTCCTTGCGCGGCTCGAACCGGCCGTCGCGGACTGCACCGAGCAGGTCCTCCGACCGGTGTGCCACCTCGACGACCTCGTCGAGGCTGAGCATGCGCGCCGACCCCTTGACCGTGTGCGCATCGCGGAAGAGCGCGGCGACCAGCTGCCTGGGCTGTGGGTGGCTCTCGAGCTTCAGGAGACCGTCGCACAAGGACACGAGACGGTCCTCGACCTCCTGGCGGAAGGTCGCGACGAGCTCCGGATCGTTGGCCCAGCTGCTCATGCCGACACCTTTGGGTAGGAAACGGGGGCGTCGGCGCTGGGGCCGTTGCCTTCGGTCTTGAACTGGGCGATGGAGGCGCGTAGCTCTGCGGCCAGCATGGTCAGCTGCCCGGCCGCGGCGGCGGACTGCTTGGACCCCACCGCGTACTGACGGGACACATCGGAGACCTGGGTCATCGCCGAGACCACCTGGTCTGAGGCACTGCGCTGCTGCTGGGTGGCGATACTGATCTCCTTGG
>JBAPUB010000291.1:0-3865 GCA_049282455.1 Actinomycetes bacterium | reverse complement strand
GGGTCGACCAGGGCCGAGCCGCCCTCGACGCCCACGCCGGCCAACAGCTCGAAGACCTCGCAGCCCGCTGCCGGCACCGGCCCGACCACCCCGGACGCCCCGAACGACCCTACGAAGCAGCCGGACCCCACACCGACTCGGCAACCGGCGACGCCGTCGCCGGACCCCAAGCCGAGCGACCCAAGCCTCGGAGCACTGGTGAGGACCAGGGACGTTCCGGTGGGGGGTGGAGTCGTCGTCTCGAGCTACAACGTCGTGGTGACCCAGCCGACGTCGGGCGACATCCGAGCCTTCGAGGCCCACTGCACGCACCGGGGGTGCCTGCTCGGCCCGGTGAGCGCAGGGGAGA
Organism: Actinomycetes bacterium; assembly: GCA_049282455.1. Classification (GTDB taxonomy): domain Bacteria; phylum Actinomycetota; class Actinomycetes; order JAHEKZ01; family JAHEKZ01; genus JBAPUB01. The sequence goes on along the minus strand of JBAPUB010000291.1, from coordinate 3,516 downwards.
TCCACTGCCCCTGCCACAGCTCGCGGTTCTCGATCGTCGACGGTTCACCGGTCTTCGGACCCGCGCCGTCGGCGTTGCCCACGGTGGCGATCCGCGTGGCGTACGGCTACGTCTACCCGAAGTGACCTCAGGGTGCTGGGGGCACGTCGCGGGCGATGAGGTCGTCGTAGGTGTCGCGCCGGACGACCGCCCGGGCCTTGCCGTCCTTGGCGAACACGACCGGCGGCCGTAGAGCGCCGTTGTAGTTGTTCGCCAGCGTGTGGTTGTACGCCCCCGTCATGGGCACGGCGATCAGGTCGCCCGGTCGAGGGTCCTGAAGCGGCAGGTCGGAAGCGAAGAGGTCACCGGACTCGCACTGCCGCCCGACCAGCTCGACCGGGCTACCGCCGCCGACCCGGTCGACGAGGGTTGCCTCGAACCTCTGTCCCATGTACGACGAGGCCTCGAAGTTGTCGGCGATGCCTCCGTCGACCGCGACGAAGGTGGGACTTCCGTGCTTGACGGTGACCGCGGCGTAGATCGTGACCGTGGACTGGGCGACCAGCGACCGTCCCGGCTCGATCCACAGCTGCGCGGAGTCGGGGAGGTGCTCTGCTGCTGCCGCGGTGACGACGTCGAGGTACTCCTCGACGGTCGGGGGGTGCTCGTCATAGGTGTAGCGGACGCCGAGCCCGCCGCCGATGTCGTAGACGGCGAACTCACCGAGGCCGGAGACGGCCTTGACCGCCTCGGCGAAGGGTGCTGAGTCGAGGATCTGCGACCCGACGTGCAGATGAAGGCCGATCAGGTCGATGAACCGGTGGCTTCGCATCCGGTCGGCGGCCTCGGCGGCCTTCTCGATCGGCAGGCCGAACTTGGAGCCGTGGTGGCCGGTCGAGATGGCGGCCTGGGTGTCGGCCTGGACCCCGGGGATCACCCGGAGCAGCACTCGCTGCGGACGGGTGAGCATCGACTCGAGACGTGACACGTCGTCGAGGTTGTCGACCACGATGGTCCCGACCCCGGCGGCCAGTGCGCGGTGCAGCTCGTCGTCGGTCTTGGCGTTGCCGTGGAGCACGATCGAGTCGGGATCGGCCCCGGCCGCCAGCGCCATCACAAGCTCGCCGCCACCAGCGACGTCGAGAGCGAGCCCCTCGTCGGCCATGACTCGGTACACCGCGGTGCAGGGAAAGGACTTGGAGGCGAAGGCCACGTGCGAACCGGGCCTTCGGGCGTTCAGTCCGTCGACGAACCGACGCGCCTGTCGACGAAGTGCCGACTCGTCGACGACGTACGTCGGGGTGCCGAACGTGGCGGCAAGGTCGGTGAGACGGCATCCGCCGACGACGAGCACACCGTCGTCGGCCAGGACGGTGCCGGCTGGAAACAGCTCGAGAATGCGGGGAATGGTGGTCGTCATGGGTTGATCATCCCTTCGTGGCGTCGGCAGGCAGCGAGCCGCCGGCGAGCCACTCGATCAGGTCGGGGACGCGGTGGGACAGCTCCATGTGTCCACCCTCCATCCGGACGACGTCGGCATTCGGGACGTGAGCGGCGAGCCACTCACCGTGGGCTTGCGGCACGAGGGTGTCCTCCAGGCCGTACCAGACCATGGCGGGGGCGGTGATGGCGTTGAGCTCGAATCCCCACGGCTTCACGAACAAGAGGTTGTCGTCGACCCAACCGTCTATGCCGTGCCGGAAGGCTTCTTGGGTGACCCGGGCGATGCGTTCGTGGCGGCGCGGGTCGGCCAGGATCGCGCGGTCACCGTCGGACAGCTCGTAGCCCGCTCCGAAGATGTTGGCCGGGTCCTCGACCGCCGCTGTGAGCTCGTCGGTGGCCAGTGCCTCGAGCTTCGGCCGCATGGCCGCCTCACCTTCCAAGGACCACGTGAACTCGTCGATGTTGCCTTGGGTCATTCCGTCCAGCCAGGCCTCCAGGGTGAGTCCGGGGCCACCCAGCGGGGCAGCCCCGACGACGCAGGCCACGCGTGTCACCCGATCGGGGAGGAGGGCCGCAGCTGCGAGGCAGTGGGGACCTCCGCCGGAGCCCCCGGTGACGGCGAACCGGCCGAGCCCCAGAGTGTCAGCGATCGTCGCGACGTCTGCTGCTGCATCGGCCACCGTGCGACCGGGATGTCGAGTCGACAGGCCGTACCCCGGACGGTCGTACCCGATGACCCGCACAGATCGGTCCTCGTAGAGCGTGGGGTGGTCGAGCGGGGGACCGCCGTAGCGGCAGGCGGGGGTCCCGTGCAGCGAGAAGATCGGGAAGCCGTCGACGGGGCCGTACTCGGCGATGCCGAGGGTGCGCCCGTCCGGTGTGGCGACGGTGGACTCTCGGGCCGACGGGTCGGGAACCGTGGCCCCGCCGCTGACCCATGGACGTTGGCTCATGGCCCGGAGGGTACCGACCAGCCTGCCGCCTGCCGAACCACGGAGATTGGATACGATCGGCGGACCGACGGCAGGCGCAGGCCGCCGTACGTCCAGCAGGGAGATGCGGCATGGGCCGTCTCGCGCAGACCGAAGGCCTTTCCGACGTGCAGTCGGAGATCCTCGCTGCCGTACGCGACTTCGTCGACAACGAGATCATCCCGGTGGCCAACGAGCTCGAGCACGCCGACGAGTACCCCACGAAGATCGTCGAGCAGATGAAGGAGATGGGGATCTTCGGGCTGATGATCCCCGAGGAGTACGGCGGGCTCGGTGAGTCGCTGCTCACGTACGCACTCGTGGTCGAGGAGATCGCGCGCGGGTGGATGAGCATCAGCGGCATCATCAACACCCACTTCATCGTCGCCTACCTGCTCCTGCAGCACGGCACCGCCGAGCAGAAGCAGAGGTACCTGCCGCGCATGGCGACCGGAGAGGTGCGCGGCGCCTTCTCGATGTCGGAGCCCGGCTGCGGGTCGGACGTCTCGGCGATCAAGACACGCGCGGTCAAGCAGGACGACGGCACCTACGTCGTCAGCGGTCAGAAGATGTGGCTCACCAACGGTGGCTCGTCGAACCTGGTCGCGGTCCTGGTGAAGACCGACGAGGGCGCCGAGAGCGTCTACAAGAACATGACCACCCTGCTGATCGACAAGGAGCCGGGGTTCGGCGAGGTGGCGCCCGGCCTCACCGTTCCCGGCAAGCTCGAGAAGATGGGCTACAAGGGGGTCGACACGACCGAGCTGGTGCTCGACAACGTCTCGGTCGAGGCCGGACAAGTCCTGGGCGAGCAGCCCGGACGCGGCTTCTACCAGATGATGGACGGCGTCGAGGTCGGTCGGGTGAACGTTGCGGCGCGCGCTTGTGGGGTGGCACTTCGCGCCTTTGAGCTCGGTGTCGACTACGCCCAGCAGCGCGAGACGTTCGGCAAGCCGATCGCGGAGCACCAGGCGGTGCTCTTCCGGCTGGCCGAGATGGGCACCAAAATCGAGGCGGCGCACCAGATGATGGTGCGGGCAGCACGCACCAAGGACTCCGGCGAGCGCAACGACCTCGAGGCAGGCATGGCGAAGTACCTGGCCAGCGAGTACTGCCGCGACGT
>JBAPUB010000290.1:0-10819 GCA_049282455.1 Actinomycetes bacterium | reverse complement strand
CGTTGGCATCTTCGTCGCTGGCTCGCATTGCTTCCTGGCTATCCCACACGGTGATCGACAACGCCCGTCCGCCGTCATGGCTGACGAGCAAGTATGCGCTCCGGAAGCCGTCCATGCCCTTGATTGCCGGGAGCACCATGTCGCGATACTCAGCGATCCCAGCATCGATGCGGTTCGACGGACCGCTGATATCGGTGACGCGTGCGAACATTGTTGCCTCCTCGCTCGGCCATCCCACGCCCTAGCGTGCAAGGGCTTCGGTGAACCACGGTGAGCCCGTGGACCACTCACTCATATGATCCTCGCCGCCGGAGAGACTCGACAGGGGCGAAGGTCTCCGGCGGATGCGCTCGAAGCCGCAGTCGAGCGTCAAACAAGCGCCATTAACCCGTTTCGGTTCACGGTCGTGATCGGACTCTTGCCCGTGTCTTGTTCGCCTCCTGAATCATCTTCCATGGCATCGAGTTTGTCGCCGAGGTGTATCCAATGAGTCCCTGAGGTGCGCTCGGCCACCCGCAGACGGATCCGCGACAGTGGCAACCACCTGTCGGCTGGCGGTCGGCGTCGGCCTCAGACGGGACGACGTGCTCGCGGCGCATGAGGACGGGTCGCCGATCCGACCGGAATACCTGACGGCGGAGTGGCGGCGGCTGTGCCAGCGGGCTGGGGTGCCGTATCTGGGGCTGCATGCGGCACGTCACGCGCAGGTGAAGACGTTGCGGGCTGCCGGTCTGCCTGACGGGGTGATCGCGGCGCGGCTCGGTCACAACGAGACGGTCATGCGGGACACCTATGGGGTGCCTCACGGGTCCGAGCAGCAGGCAGCCGCCGAGGTCATGGCACGTCTGCTCAGCGGGTGACCTCTGACGTACCGTGAGACTCCTGTGAGAGTGACGCCCCCTCGGTTGGTCGCCGGGGGGGTTCTCTCGTCTCTGACCTGCGCAAACGAGGTGGGCGCAGTAGGGATCGAACCTACGACCGCTGGTTTGTAAGACCAGAGCTCTACCGCTGAGCTATACGCCCGGAAGGCCGCAGGGTACCTGGCCGGATCGGTTGAGGACGCAGTGGACAAGGTTCGAGGGGCCACCCAGTGGGTGGCCCCTCGAGGGGAACGTGACGTGGTCAGGCGAGCCAAGGCAGCTTCTTCACGAAGGAGAGCGACTCCCACCACTTGCCAAGGCCGAGCCAGCGCTCCGCGCCGAACAGCATCAGCGTGATGATGACGACGCCGTACACGATGTGGTCGTCGAGGATGGGTGCGTTGAAAGTGTTGCGTCCGGTCTCGTCCAAGACCTTGGTCACTGGCCACTCAGCCAGCCACATGAGGGAGAGCATGGCCACGGCCGAGATGGTGCCGATCCGCATGAAGATTCCGAGCGTCAGCGCAACGCCGACCCCCAGTAGGCCCAGCATGAACAGCCAGTTCGTCCAGGCGTTGGGGTTGCCCTCGGCCGCGTCGGCGAAGCTTGACCAGACACCGCTCAGAGGGCTGTCTGGGTTGGTGGCGAACTTCAGGAAGCCGTACGTCGGGCTGCCGTCGCCGAATCCGAACTTCCAGGCCTCTGCGGAGGGCGTTGACCAGCCCAGACCGAAGGCCTTGTCCAGGAAGGCCCACAGGAAGACGAGGCCGAGCAGAATCCGGCTCAGTCCCGCGAATCCGTGCGCCGCCGATGACGTCACGAAGTCGTGGTACCAGCTCTTGTGCTCAACTGTTGGGGTTGTGGATGTCGCTTGTGTCGCCATGACTCACCTCTTGGAGTCCGTTGGCCCCCGGTGCCCGGTGGCCTTAGGGCGGTGCGGGCTGCCTGCCCGCGGTACGTATTGAGTGTCGCGACCGGGAGAGCGGCCGACCAGAGCCTTCGGCCCCTTCCTCAGGGACCTTGGTCACCTGGTTCACTAGGGCTTCCCTGTGAATCCCAAGCACGGTCGAGGAGATCCCATGAGCGTCGAGGTCGGACAGCAGGCCCCAGACTTCACCCTGCCGAACCAGCACGGTGAGCCCGTAACGCTGAGCAGCTTTCGAGGCAGCAAGAACGTCGTGGTGATCTTCTTCCCCTGGGCCTTCACTGGCCCCTGCACCAGCGAGCTGTGCGAGATCCGCGACCGGATCGCCTCGTTCGACAACGACGACACCGTGACCCTCGCCGTCTCCTGCGACGCCAAGTTCAGCCTGCGCATCTTCGCCGAGCGCGACGGCTACACGTTCTCGATGCTCAGCGACTTCTGGCCGCACGGTGAGACCGCGCGCGCCTACGGGGTCTTCAACGACACCGCCGGGGCTGCACTGCGCGGGACGTTCATCGTCGACAAGTCCGGGATCGTCCGCTACTCCGTCGTCAACGCCATCCCCGACGTCCGCGACCCGGGTGAGTACGAAGCCGCCCTCGCTGCGCTGTAGCGCGTCGGGTCGACGTCAACGGCGGGTGACCTTCGGGGCGACCAGGCGGGTCCCCGACCAGTCCGCAGCCGCACTTGTGCTCTTGGTCGCCGACAACCCAGCCGTGGGTGCTGCCTCGCCGATGTCGCTGGGCTCGATGTGCCCGTCGCGCCCCGCCTTGGGTGTGAGCAACCAGATGACGCCGCCGGACCCCAGCGAGGACAGCGCGTCGACCAAGGCGTCCACCAGGTCACCATCGTCCTCGCGCCACCACAGGACCACGGTGTCGACGATTTCGTCGTTGTCCTCGTCGAGCATCGAGGAGCCGATGACCACCTCGATGGCCGCACGGAGGCCCTCGTCGCAGTCGTCGTCGTAGCCCAGCTCGAGAACCACTTCGTCTGACGCGAATCCCAGCTTCTCTGCCAGGCTCCGCTGGCCGTCCGCGTCCGCGGCGGTCGCGCTCACCGGTGTCTCCCCTTGGTCGATACGACTCGAACCGGGTCCAGATGGAGCCCGACCGGGGTAGTCCATCCGTTGTCAGCCCCGTGCGCAAGTGTTTGGGCCGATTCGGTGGGGTGCGTCGCTTCGTGGTCAGTCTCGGTGCTGGACCGTCGCGTCCGCGCCGGGGAAGACGAGCGCCTCATGGCCGTCTTCGAAGCGGACCAGGAACGGTGGCGAGCCCTCGTCGCCGCGGACCTCCAGGATCTCCCCCGACCGGTCCGGCTCCCCGGTGTGGTTCGCGTGCACGACCAGTGTGTCTCCGACGGTTGCCTGCATGACCCGTCTCCCTTCATCCAGCTGCCGGACGACGGCCGACCGGCCCCCGTATCCCCACCGTGTCCTGCCATCGGCGCAACGGCAAGGGCCATTGGCCTCGGCGTAGGCTGCGACCATCGATTCCGGACACCGACTGGCACGCGAGAGGAACCGGCGTGGACGACGGACGCGAGCGGCCACCACTCATCAGCAGCGGGCTTCCGACGCAGCTGGTGGATGTCGACCCCGAGGAGACCCAGGAGTGGCGCGACTCCCTGGACTCGGTCATCGACGACCAGGGCGCCTACCGCGCCCGGTACCTCATGCTGAGCCTGCTCCAGCGGGCTCGCGAGCGCAACGTCGGCGTCCCGTCGCTCACGACCACCGACTACATCAACACGATCACCCCCGACCAGGAGCCCTGGTTCCCAGGAGACGAGTGGGTCGAGCGTCGCATCCGGTCGTACATCCGGTGGAACGCCGCGATCATGGTCCACCGGGCACAGCGCGAGGGTGTCGGCGTGGGCGGCCACATCTCCACGTACGCCTCCAGCGCCTACCTGTACGAGGTCGGCTTCAACCACTTCTTCCGCGGACGAGAGCACTCCGGCGGTGGTGACCAGGTGTACTTCCAGGGCCACGCCGCTCCGGGCATCTACGCGCGGGCCTTCCTCGAGGGCCAACTGAGCGAGACCCAGCTCGACGGGTTCCGTCAGGAGCTGTCGCACCCGGGCGGTGGCCTGCCCTCCTACCCACACCCCCGCCTGATGCCGCAGTTCTGGGAGTTCCCCACCGTCTCCATGGGGCTGGGGCCCATCGACGCGATCTACCAGGCCCAGTTCAACAAGTACCTGCAGAACCGTGGGATCAAGGACACGTCCGACCAGCACGTGTGGGCCTTCCTCGGCGACGGCGAGATGGACGAGGTGGAGTCGCTCGGGCCGATCGGGCTGGCGGCGCGCGAAGAGCTCGACAACCTGACCTTCGTCGTCAACTGCAACCTGCAGCGGCTCGACGGCCCGGTCCGCGGCAACGGGAAGATCATCCAGGAGCTCGAGGCCTTCTTCCGCGGTGCCGGCTGGAACGTCATCAAGGTCATCTGGGGTCGAAGCTGGGACCCGCTGCTGGCCCAGGACTCCGACGGCGCCCTGGTCAACATCATGAACACCACCCCGGACGGCGACTTCCAGACCTTCAAGGCCGAGAACGGCGGCTTCATCCGCGAGCACTTCTTCGGACGCGACCCCCGGACTCGCAAGCTCGTGGAGTCGATGACCGACGACGAGATCTGGAAGCTGCAGCGCGGCGGCCACGACTACCGCAAGCTCTACGCGGCCTACCTGTCGGCGTTCGAGCACACGGGGCAGCCGACGGTCATCTTGGCCAAGACCATCAAGGGCTGGACCCTCGGCTCGCACTTCGAGGGCCGCAACTCCACCCACCAGATGAAGAAGCTCACCCTCGACGACCTCAAGGCCTTCCGCGACCGCCTCCAGATCCCGATCGACGACGAGCGCCTCGACGCCAAGCTCCCGCCCTACTACCACCCCGGCGCCGACAGCGACGTCTCGCGCTACCTCCACGAGCGCCGGGCCGCCCTCGGCGGGTACATCCCCCGCCGCCAGGGCACGAGCCGTCCCCTCGTCCTGCCCGGCGACCCCGTGTACGACGTCGTGCGACGTGGGTCCGGCAAGCAGCAGGTCGCGACGACGATGGCGTTCGTGCGCCTTGTCAAGGACCTGCTCAAGGACCCCGAGATCGGGCACCGGATCGTGCCGATCATCCCCGACGAGGCGCGCACTTTCGGCATGGACGCGATGTTCCCCGTCCAGAAGATCTACAACCCCCAGGGCCAGACGTACCTGTCGGTCGACCGCGAGCTGATGTTGTCCTACAAGGAGGCCAAGGACGGCCAGATCCTGCACCAAGGGATCAACGAAGCCGGTTCTGCCGCATCGTTCATCGCGGCCGGCACGTCGTACGCAACCCACGACGAGCCCATGATCCCGATCTACATCTTCTACTCCATGTTCGGGTTCCAGAGGACAGCCGACGAGTTCTGGGCGGCCGCGGACCAGATGACTCGCGGGTTCCTGATCGGGGCCACGGCCGGCCGCACCACCCTGAACGGCGAAGGTCTCCAGCACGAGGACGGACACTCGCACCTGCTCGCCGCCACGAACCCCGCAGTCGCGGCCTACGACCCGGCCTTCGCCTTCGAGGTGGGCCACATCGTCCAGGACGGCCTGCGTCGCATGTACGGGCCAGACAGCGAGAACGTCTACTACTACCTGACCGCGTACAACGAGCCGATCCATCAGCCTCCGCAGCCCGAGGGTCTCGACGTCGACGCACTGCTCGCAGGGATGTACCTGTACCAGGCTGCCTCCGCTGCGGGCCCCGCGGCGCGGATCCTAGCCAGCGGTTCGGCGATGCCGTGGGCGCTTCGCGCCCAGCAGCTGCTGGGCGACGAGTGGGGTGTGGCTGCTGACGTCTGGTCGGTCACGTCGTGGGTCGAGCTGCATCGCGACGGTCTGCGGGCCGACGCGTGGAACCTGATGAACCCCGACCAAGAACGCCGCGAGTCCTTCGTCGCGAGGAGCCTGTCCGAGCCGCGGGGTCCGGCCGTCGCGGTGTCCGACTACATGCGCGCAGTCCAAGAGCTCATCCGGCCGTGGGTACCGGGCGACTTCGCAACGCTGGGAACCGACGGGTTCGGCCTCTCTGACACCCGCGGCGCCCTTCGTCGTCACTTCCTCGTCGATGCGGAGTCGATCACGGTTCGCACTCTTCAGGAGCTCGAGCGCCGTGGCGAGGTCGACCCCGGCACGACCAAGAAGGCCTTTGACGCCTACCAGCTCGGTGACGTCCGGGCGGCCGACCCCGGAGCCGGCATGGGTGACGCCTGAACCGACGCCCTCGCACTACAGTCACTGCGAGAGTCACTTCGAGGCACACCACTGGTGAACGAAGGCAGGAGCCGTGTCCAAGAACGAGCACACTCGGCACGCTGACCTGGGGAGCTTCGCGGCGGCGGCCGCTGCCGGCGACGCCCCCGACGACGTCGAGGACGTCCAGTCGCGGATGCCCAAGAGGCTGTACGAGAAGGAGCTCTTCCGGCTGCAATCCGAGCTCGTCACCATGCAGGAGTGGGTCCGCGCCGAGGGCCAGCGCATCGTCATCGTCTTCGAGGGTCGCGACGCAGCCGGAAAGGGCGGCACGATCAAGCGGATCGCGCAGTTCCTCAACCCCAGAATCACCCGGATCGCGGCCCTTCCGGCGCCGACGGAGCGTCAGCGCTCCCAGTGGTACTTCCAGCGGTACGTCGCCGAGCTCCCGGCGGCCGGCGAGATCGTGCTCCTCGACCGAAGCTGGTACAACCGCGCGGGCGTCGAGCGGGTCATGGGTTTTTGCACCGACATGGAGTACCGGCGGTTCCTGCACCAGGCGCCCATCTTCGAGCGGATGCTCGTCGAGGACGGCATCCAGCTGCGCAAGTACTGGTTCAGCGTCAGTGACGAGGAGCAGGAGCGGCGGTTCCGGTCCCGGCTCGAGGACCCGATGCGCCGGTGGAAGCTCTCGCCCATGGACCTCGAGTCGATCACCCGCTGGGAGGAGTACTCCCGGGCCAAGGACGAGATGTTCGTCCACACCGACATCCCCGAGGCGAGGTGGAACGTCGTCGAGGCCGACGACAAGCGCAGCGCTCGGATCAACATGATCTCCCACCTGCTGTCCACGCTGGCCTACCACGAGGTCCGACGCCCGGCACTCGACCTGCCGCCGCGGCCGGCCCCGCGAGGCTACGAGCGACCGCCGCGCGACGAGTTCCTGTACGTGCCGAACATCGCGGGTCACGTCGAGACGGCAGGACACAAGAAGGGGAAGAGCTGACCGGTCACACCGCCGCCGGCCGCTCAGCAGATCCGCGGGAGCTGCTCAGCGAGCGGTAGGTCGACCACCCGGGTGCCCCCGATCGGCGTGCGTGCCACCACGACGCCGGGGTGGTCCTCGACGACCTCGCCGATCACTGTTGCGCCCGCGCCTTGGGTGTCTGCTCGCATGATCGTCAGCGCCCGGTCTGCGTCATGGGGGGCCACGAAAGCGACCAGCTTGCCCTCGTTCGCCACGCACATCGGATCGAGTCCCAGGAAGCCGCACGCGGCGCGGACGTCGTCGGGGACGGGGACCAGCCGCTCCTCGATGCGGACCCCCGTGCCCGAGGCCGCGGCGATCTCGTTCAGCGTTGCCGCGAGCCCGCCGCGGGTGGGGTCACGCAGCGTATGGACGTCCACATGCGCGTCGACGAGGGAGCCGACGAGGCCGCCGAGCGGCGCGCTGTCCGAGACGATCTGGCTGCCGAACTCCAGGCCGTCGCGCACACTCAGGACGGCGATTCCGTGCATCCCCAAAGGACCACTCACGATCACGACGTCACCGGGGCGCGCCCGCTCGGGGCCGATCGACACCCCGGACGGCACGACCCCCACACCGGCGGTGTTCACGTACAGGCCGTCGCCGTGGCCGGCGTCGACAACCTTCGTGTCCCCCGCAACGATGGTCACGCCGGCCTCACGTGCAGCTCGGCCCATCACGTCGACGACCCGGCCGAGCTCGGCCACCTCGAGACCTTCCTCGAGGATGAAGCCAACGGTCAGGAACAGGGGTCGGGCTCCCATCATGGCGAGGTCGTTGACGGTTCCGTTCACGGCCAGATCACCGATGCTGCCCCCAGGGAACCATCGTGGGCGGACCACGTACGAGTCCGTCGTGAAGGCGAGCTGCTCGCCCCCGATCGCGATGACGGCCGAGTCGCCGAGCCGGGCGAGCGCGGAGTCGGTGCCGGAGGAGAACGCCGGGACGAACAAGTGCTCGACGAGCTCGGCCGAAAGACGACCTCCGCCCCCGTGACCCATCACGATGGTCGGTGAGTCGCGAAGGGGCAGCGGACACAACCATCCGGCCGGGTCGAGCGACGCGTCCGGTGTCGGATGCGTCATCGGATCGTCACTGCGAGACCGCTGGTGCTACGACCGGGCTCTCGAGCCGGCGGAACTGGTAGTACGCGGCACAGGCGCCTTCGCTGGACACCATCGGAGCGCCCAACGGGCGACGCGGAGTGCACTCCTGGCCGAAGGCCGCACACTCGTTCGGCCTGATGAGCCCCTGAAGGACCTCACCACTGCGACACAAACCCGACTCCTGGGTGCGGATTGCGCTGACGTCGAACCGCTGCTCGGCGTCGAAAGCCGAGTAGCGCGCCGACAGCCGCCACCCGCTCGCGGGGATCATCCCGATCCCTCGCCAGGCCCGGTCGGTGACCTCGAAGACGTCGTGCACCATGGCCTGTGCCCGAACGTTGCCCTCGAAGGACACAGCGCGGGGATAGGCGTTCTCTAGCTCGGCCCGGCCCTGCTCGAGCTGCAGCAGGGTTCGCCGGATCCCGTCGAGGACGTCCAACGGCTCGAACCCGGTGACAACGATCGGCACCCGGTACTTCTCCACCAGCGGGACGTACTGGCTCATGCCCATGACCGCACACACATGACCGGCGGCCAGGAAGCCCTGAACGCGCCGCTGGGGCGCCTCCATGAGTGCGGTGATCGCGGGGGGCACCAGGACGTGCGACACGAGAACGGAGAAGTTGGGAATCCCCTGGGTGTGCGCCAGGTGCACGGTCATCGCGTTGGCCGGGGCAGTGGTCTCGAAGCCGATGCCGAAGAAGACCACCTGCTTGTCCGGGTTCTCCTGGGCCAACCGGACGGCGTCGAGTGGGGAGTAGACGACTCGGACGTCGCCGCCTAACGACTTCACGGTGAACAGGTCCTGGTCACTGCCAGGGACGCGCAGCATGTCTCCGAAAGAGCAGAAGATGACGTCGGGCAGCGCGGCGATGGCCAGAGCCTTGTCGATGATCTCCAGCGGAGTGACGCAGACAGGACATCCGGGACCGTGGATCAGCTGGACGGAGTCAGGCAGCAGCTGGTCGATGCCGTTGCGGATGATCGTGTGGGTCTGGCCACCGCACACCTCCATGACCGCCCACGGGCGGGTGACCGTTGCCGCGATCTCGTCGAGCAGCCGCCGCGCCAGCTCTGGGTCGTTGAACTCGTCGAGGTACTTCATCGTGTCACTCCTTGAAGGAGGTACCGAGCTCGGCTTCGAGGACGCCGATCTCCTCGAACAGGCGCAGGGTCTCTCGGGCGGACTGCTCGTCGACCTGGCTGATCGCGAAGCCCACGTGCACGATCGTGTAGTCGCCGACAGCGAGGTCGGGGAGATAGGCCAGGCACACGTCCTTGTCCACCCCGCCGAAGTCGACCCGCGCCATGCGGGTGCCTTCGGCGTCCCAGATCTCCTCGATTCGCCCCGGTACTCCCAGACACATGGTCAGACCCTCTCCTGTGCGCCGCCCGAGGCGGCCACTGCGACCTGCCCCAGGGCCAGGCCTGCGTCGTTGGGTGGAACCGTTCGGTGGACCAGCACCGTGAACCCTGCCGACTCCAACGATGCCCGGGTGAGGGTCGTCAGGAGCCTGTTCTGGAACACTCCCCCGGACAGCCCCACGGTGTCCACTCCTGTCGAGCCACGAACCCGCTCGGCCACCGTCGCGACAGCCTGTGCCACAGCTTCGTGGAACGCGCGGCCGACCCGGGCAGCCGGCACTCCGGCCACGACGTCGGCCACGCACCGGCTCAGGAACGGAGCAGGGTCCAGCACCAGGTCGTCACCCACGACGATGCCCGACGAGCCGCTGCGACTCACGCCGTCCGAGCTGGCCCACCGACTGACCACCTCCAGCTCGATCGCGGCCTGTCCCTCGTAGCCGACGTCCTGGCAGACCCCGGCGATGGCTGCCACAGCGTCGAAGAGCCGGCCCATGCTGGTGGTGGGAACGCAGCCGGTCCCGCTGCGCAGCATCCCTGAGACGACCCGCCTCTCGACCTCGTCCGTCGCCGCGACCGCCGGGATCGCGGGGTCCCAGTCGATCGCCGCGGCCCGCAGGTGCGACAGGGCGACCCGAGCCGGTCGTCGGACCGCGGCATCGCCGCCCGGAAGCGGCACCGGCTTCAGGTGACCGACCCGCTCGACTCCGGCGTAGGAGCCGACCAGCACCTCTCCGCCCCAGATCGACCCGTCGGCTCCGTACCCGGTGCCGTCGAAGGTGAAGCCGATCACCGGTTGGCCGGCCGCGACGCCGTGCTCGGCCAGGAGTGAGGCGAGATGCGCGTGATGGTGCTGCACGAGCAGGCAGCCCAGGCCACGTGAGCGTGCGTACTCCTTCGCCCATCGCTGCGAGAGGTAGCCCGGGTGCAGGTCGGCGACGACGACCTCGGGACCGACGCGTGTCAACGACAACAGCACCTCGACCGCGCGCTCCAGAGCCGTCAAGGTCTCTTGCGAGGCCACGTCGCCCAGGTGCTGGCTGAGCCAGGCGTGCTGCCCGACCGCCGCGCAGACCGTGGCCTTGAGCTCACCCCCCACAGCAAGAGCCGCCCCGGAGGTGAACGGCAGCCGAACCGGCATCGGTGCGTACCCACGGCTGCGCCGGATCGGCTGGACCGTCACCTCGTCCGCGGAGTCGTCCAGCTGGACGACCGAGTCGTCGCAGGCGACGTGGATCGGCCGGTCGTGGTGCAGCCACGCGTCGGCGACCCCGGCGAGCCGCGACTCGGCCTCGTC
>JBAPUB010000289.1:0-1527 GCA_049282455.1 Actinomycetes bacterium | reverse complement strand
GTTCGTGACTGGCCGAGGGGTACCGGACGGGGGGCTCCTCCCCGCGCTGGCGGCGCTCACCAACGTGGGCGACCCCTCGAGCGCCTGGCCCCAGCCGAACCAGCTACCCGGCTTGATCCCGTACTGGGCTTGCACCCTCCTGGTTTGTGTCGCCCTGGGCGGTATCGCCCTCCTCGGGGTGCGCGTCTTTCGTCGCTTCGCGGTTGTAGGGGCGTCCGCAGCCGAACGTGTGCGGTCACTGCCCGGGCTGGCAACGCCCGGTGAGGCTGAGTTCGCAGCCGGGCGCAAGGCGGTGCTTCGTCGCGCGACCGTGGCCCGGCCATCCCTCGAGGGGAAGCGGGCACCGACCGATGCCGGCTATCGGCTGGGCCGCGTCCGGGGCCGGGAGCTGTGGTGCTCGGTCGAGGACTCAGCGTTGCTCGTCGGACCACCACGCATGGGGAAGGGCCTGCACGTCGTCATCCCGTGGGTGCTCGACGCGCCCGGGCCAGTCGTCACGACTTCGACCCGACCGGACACGCTCGCTGTCGCCTTCCACACACGCGCCAAGCGCGGGGAGGTCGCGATCTTCGATCCGCAGCGCCTCGCCGGCCTGCCGGGCGGGTTGCGCTGGTCGCCGGTGCGGGGCTGCGAGTCGCCGCACGTCGCGTTGGTCCGTGCGCGAGGTCTGGCGTCCGGCGCAGGGTTCGGTAGGACGGTGTCGGACTCGGACTTCTGGGCCGGACAAACCGAGACGGCATTGCGTTGCCTTCTACACGCCGCCGCGCTCGACGGCCGCCGCGCCGTCGACGTGTACCGGTGGTCGCTGAACCCGGCTCTGGCGGAGGACGCGGTCACGATCCTCACTCGGCACACCGATGCCGCCGCTGGTTGGGCCGACGCTCTCGACGCAGCTGTGCATGCCGATCCGCGCACCCGCGACAGCGTCTGGCTCGGGGTGCGCCAGTCACTGGCCGCGCTCGCCGACCCCGACGTGCTGGATGCCGTCGATCCCGGTCCGGGCGAGGCCTTCGACCCGGTCGGATTCCTTCGGGACTCCGGCACCCTGTTCCTACTCGCATCGTCCGTCGCGTCAGCGTCGTGCGCGCCGTTGGTGGCAGCCTTCGTCGAGGACATTACCGAGACCGCCCGGACCTTGGCTGCGCGTTCCTCAGGTGCGCGACTCGACCCCCCGCTCCTGCTCGCACTTGATGAGATCGCCAACCTGACACCGCTGCCGTCCCTGCCGTCCCTCATGGCCGAAGGCGGTGGGTCGGGCATCACAACCCTCGCCGTACTTCAGTCACTCGCCCAAGCCCGACACCGATGGGGCGAGCACGCTGCAGATGCAATCTGGGACGCCGCCACCGTCAAGCTCGTCCTTGGCGGTTTGGCGAAGCTTCGCGACCTGGAGGACGTCGCCCGACTCTTGGGGGAGATCGACGAGCCCACCCAGACCCTGTCCCGCGGTCGGATGGGGGAACGCTCGTCGTCCACCAGCCTTCGCCAGGTGCCGGTCATGCCGCCATCGGTCCTGAGGACACTGCC
>JBAPUB010000288.1:0-4366 GCA_049282455.1 Actinomycetes bacterium | reverse complement strand
GTCGAGAGGCGATCGTCCACGGTCATCATCGCGCTGCTGGGGCTCTTCGTCATGCGGATCAACCTCTTCAACGGTATCGCCATATCGGAGGCCCTCACCGTGTTCATGGTGATGGTCGGCAGCGTTGATCGTGATGCTCATCATCGCTATTCCGGTGTTGTCCTTGCGCCAGGGGTTCGCCGACGACTCCGGGGCTCCCGCGGGCAGTCCGGCACGGATCGCCTACGACCTGACAGCTGAAGGCTTTGGACCAGGCGTCGCATTGGCGGTCGCCCGACCAGTGGCCCCAGGCGCTGAAGTCGTGCCGATCCAGGTGTACCCAACGACCGCGCCTCAGGAAGCCGCGACGACTGATGTGCTGTTCCACTTGCGCGACAGCGTGATCCCGGCCGCGGTCGCGGATTCCGGAGCAAAGGCATACGTCGGTGGTCTCCAAGCGATCACGGCGGACTTCACCCACGTGCTCACCAGCCCCCTGCCATGGTTCTTGCTGATCGTTGTCGCACTCGGATTCCTGGCGTTGGTGTTCCTGTTCCGGTCGCTTCTGGTGCCAGCCACCGGTGTCCTGTGCAGTCTGCCTTCTCTTGGCGCTGCGATGGGAATCACCGTCGCGGTCTTCCAATGGGGATGGTTCGCGGGCTTGATCAACCTGGAGTCCACAGGACCGATAGCCCCATTCTGCCAGTCATGGTCTTCTCGATCCTCTTTGGCCTGTCCTGCGACTACCAAGTGTTCCTGGTCAGTCGCATGCATGAAGAGTGGGTGATGACCGGCGACAACCGCACTGCGGTTCGCCGCGGACTGGCCGGCTCGGGTCGCGTGGTAGCCATCGCGGCCGCGATCATGGCAGCCGTCTGCGGTGCATTCGTCTTGGGCGACGATGCCACGGTCAAGCTGTTCGGGGTTGCGCTGTCGACGGCCGTGCTGCTCGACGCTCTCGTAGTCCGCCTCGTACTTGCTCCGTCCGCCATGACGATCCTCGGCAAGGCGAACTGGTACCTGCCAGAGGGCCTATCCCGGCGAGGGTGTGCCCGCCCGGACCTGAGCACCGGGTCGAGCACGTGGCCACCACCGCTAACCCCGCGCACGTCTCTTGTCGCGGCTCTGCGCAGTGAAGATCCCGATCAGGAGGCCCACGAAGGTGACCAGGTACAACTGGCCTATCACCGCTTCGGCGTTGGCGAAGAGCCTGCCCGGCTGGGCGACGGCGAAGAGATCCCCGTAACCGACGGTTGTGATCGTGGTCAAGCTGAAGTACATCAGATTCGAAGTTGGTTCGGCTTGTGCGAAGAATGTCGAAGACTGGGTCAGATCGACCGTCAAGAAGACGTAGAAGAACGCGACCGCGATGAGCAGGTAGACCGACACCGCACCCAGCAGAGTTTCACGGCGAACCCACCGATGGGTGAGCAGTCGACGGGCCACGACGATCGGCGCCAGCAGGGCAAGGACCAAGGCGAGGGCTGGAGGAGTGGTGGCCGGACCGCCAGTCAGACCGTTGGTCTGGCCAGTGGCCACGAGCAGCGCAGAGGCGAGGACACCCATCACAATGAGGACGTCAGCCAAGCGTTGCCAACGCCTCGCAAGACCTGCCGCCCGCAGTGCTACGAGCAGGGCGAGAGCGGTGAGCGACGACGCGGCCAGAGCCACCGCCTGCTGAGGGCGGTCGGACCGAACATCAGACAGGTCAACGAGCGACAGCATGACAACGGAGGTGACCGTGAGGGCGAGGAGCAGCCCGAAACGATCGAGGTAGCGAGACTCCTCGTCGAAGATCGCCCGCTTGTCCACCGTCATTGCGTGCCTTCCTGGCATGTGGAGTGGTGTGATTGTCCCGCATCCTCATCAGCAAGGGACAACCTCTCACCTTCTGATCCGTGGCCCGTCGTTGTCTCTGGCACGCCGACACAACGCATGCCCCGGTGCGCTGTTGGGTGGGTCGGAGGACGCCCCGACCCCCGAAGGTTCGCAGCTCCACTCCGCGCACCACAAGTTGAAATGCATCGTTAGTGCAGTATATTGCACCCATGGATGAGGGTCGTGCGGGGCTGGTTCTGGCCATCGGAAGTCGGGTGAGGCAGGAGAGACAGTCACGGCACTGGACGTTGGACCAGCTGGCGGAAGCAGCCGGGGTGAGCCGGCGGATGGTGGTCAACGTCGAGCAGGGGGCCGCGAACCCCAGCGTGGCCACGCTCCTGCGACTCAGCGATGCCCTGGGCATCGGCCTACCGGCCTTGGTGGAACCGCCCCAACCCAAGGAGGTGAAGGTCACCCGGCGAGGCGAGGGCGCTGCCCTTTGGAGCACGGCCTCCGGTGGGCGCGGGGTCTTGGTGGCCGGTACCGAGCCACCCGACGTGGTCGAGCTGTGGGACTGGACTCTGGGTCCCGGAGACAAGCACAGCACCGAGGCGCACGCTGCGGGGACCCAAGAGCTCGTGCAGGTGCAGCAGGGCACGATCACCGTGCAAGTGGCCGACCAGTCAGTCACTCTCAAGACCGGGGACGCGGTCGCCTTCCCCGGCGATGTGTCGCACTCCTATGGCAACGCGCACAAGAAACCCGCACGCTTCTCGCTGGCCGTCTTCGAGCCGGGGGTAGGGCAGGCATCCCGGTCGGAGGTTCGTGATGCCTGAAATGGAGCTTGCGCAATTCCTATCGGACGCCCGAGTCGACGCCACGGTGTTCGCCTTGCGCCCCGACTACCGAGCCCAGCTTCTGGCAGTCGACGGCCTCACGCCTGGTCCCAGCGACGAGGCAAGCGAAGCACTGCTTCGGGCGGCGGAAGCTTCATGCCGCGCCGCGCTGATCAATCAACCGGTCGAGCAGATCCCACACGTCGCAGCTTGGCGGGAGGCCTACCGTTCGTTCGGTGCCAAGCCCCAACGCACGCGAAACAGCCTGGAGGCACTCCTGCGGCGGGCAGAGACCTCCCTGCCACGTGTGAACCGGCTCACCGACGTCTACAACGCAATCTCGGTTCTGCACCAGGTGCCACTCGGCGGGGAGGACCTGACCGGCTATGTCGGTGCGCCACATCTGGTCCGCGCCACAGGGCACGAAACCTTCGACACCACGGCCAACGGCGCCGCGGTGGTCGAGCACCCCGTTGCCGGTGAGGTGGTGTGGCGCGACGACTCCGGCGTGACCTGCCGGCTCTGGAACTGGCGCCAGGCACGTCGCACCCAGCTTCGTGAGGACACCGCCGCCGCGCTGTTCGTTCTCGACGCACTCGCCCCGATGACCGCCGCGGCTCTGACCACTGCCGCCGACGCCCTCGTCGCTGAACTGACGCACCTCGGACCCGATGTACGAGTCGTCCGCCGCCTCATCGCGGTTGACACCACACCCGATGAAGGAGACTGACATGCTCATCCACCCCTGGGACGCCGCGCTCGACACCGCTGAGTGGCAGGAATGGCTGGCATCTACCGACCGCTTCGGAATGCTGGCGGTGAACAACCTCGATCCAGCTCAGGCGCCGATCGCGCTGCCCACTCACTTCACCGTCGCTGGCGACGAGCTGCTTGTCCACTTGGCTCGGCCCAACCCGGTCTGGCCCCACCTCGAGGCGGCTGCCGAGGTACGAATGGCGGTGATTGGTGACTACGCATACATTCCGACGTACTGGCGCGCCAAAGCTGGCGGCCCGGACGAGGACGGTGTGCCGACCAGCTACTACACGGCAGTGCAGTTCGTATGCAGTCCCACCATTGTCGACGACCCCCAAGGCAAGGTCGAGATCCTTGCCACCCAACTCGCAGACTTCCAGCCCGAGGGTGCACATGCCACGGTGGCATCGGACGCGGCGCCGTACGGTCGGATGCTGCCTGGCATCCGCGGCGTCCGGCTCGCGATCCTGCGAGTGGAGGCTAAGTTCAAGTACGACGACTCCAACCCCGTCGATCACCGGGAACGCGTCAGCGGTCACCTGAAGGAACGCAATCACGGCCTTGACGCCGGTGCAGCTTCGCAGCAGCGTCGCCGTCTCGAGAGGATCGGTGATTGGCGGGCACGTAACTGATGGTCACCGCCCGGTGGGCGTGCCCGAAGGGATCCGAACCTGACTGGATCACCCGTGCGATCCTTCGCGCCCATTGCCCTAGGTTCTGGTCTTGACGTGGCCACAGAGGCCAGCGATCACGAGCTGAAGCGTCGCTGCAGCTCGGCGTACGCGATCGCACCGTCGAGGAAACCGAGCGTTCCGGAGTCGAGCAGTTCCTGGCCAGCGCGCTCTACCGCGCTGAGCGCGGCTCGGGCCAGGCTGCCGCCCAGGCTGACCCGCTTGACCCCAAGCGAGAAGAGCGTCGGGGCGTCGATGGTGTTCGCCAGCCCGGCCACCACGTTGAGCGGACCCGGGATGGCCGCG
>JBAPUB010000287.1:0-8223 GCA_049282455.1 Actinomycetes bacterium | reverse complement strand
GTCACGGTCTTCGTGGCGCCGGGACGAGTCCCCGAGTACTTCGAGATGCCGTTGGCGACCAACCACCGTGGCCTGGTGCCGGACCGACCCGTCCTGGCGCGCAGGCTGCGAAGCGTCGAGCGCCAGGACGTGCTGCGCGCGCTCGATCGAAAGTCAGAACCCGCGGACGCGGCTGCCGAGGCGTTTCTCTCCCCGTCGCTGCGAAACACCGACTTCGAAGGGGGCTTCGGCACCCTCTATACCGCGGACTACCGTCCGGACGACGGTGTGGTCACGTATCGCTGGCCCGGTGCAACATGGCGTCGTACCTTCGCGTCGGCGGACGACGAGATCCGTGTTCGCCTTCGATAGACTCCTTCTTGACTCGCACTTGTCTCTGGCCGCGTTGCATTAGACAGTGGAGGCATGACGCAGGGTCGTGAGCAGCTGAGTACACAGTCGGTCGACCAGATCGGCGACCTTGTCGTGCGTGCACTTCGCGATCTGGCTTCGCGTCCCGATCGCCGTGCGTTCGAAGAGCTGCTTCGCGTCAGTGACGAAGTGGGCCAGTGCCTCGGGCTCTCGGCGCGCACCCTCGCTGAGAGTGGGTCGTGGTCGCAGGTGGCCGACGTCGCCGGGACCACCAAGCAGGCCGCCTGGTCGCGGTGGCGGCTGCAGTGAGGACGCTGGGCTAGCAGGCGTCGCCCGAAAGTGATCGTGGCGTTGGCCAAGCGCATGCCGTGGAAGTGGTACGTGACCGAGAACCTGCTCGGCGAGCCGTCGGTCACCGTGATGCCCGCGAATCTTGCGTCCCTGGGTGCGCTGGACCCAGGAACAGCGTGACCTCATCGGTGGACCAGGTGCGCCGCAGGCTTGAAGCACTGTTCGGTGTACCGGCCGCTGAAGGGAACTCGGTGACGGTCTATCGGACAACGAGTCCTGGAGCAGGCTGTCCGGCCGCTACGACGATGGCTCTAACCGGTGGTGGAGTCTCCGGAGACCAGCCACAGTCGTCTTGCGCCGCTGGTGGGCTTGGTCAGCCGCGTAGGGCTTCAGCGAGCTCGCGGAAGTCGCCGACGAGCAGGTCCATGTCGTCGCGGGTGTGGGCCAGCGACACCAGCCACTGCTCGTCGAGGCCCGGCGGGGTGAGGATGCCGCGGTTGACACCCCACAGCCAGCTGAGCTCGGCGGCACCGAAGTCGGTGCGCTTGTAGTCGCGGTAGTTGCGCACCGGCGCCTTGGACCAGGTGACGGCACCCTTGACGCCCAGGCCGACTGTGTGAGCCGGCAGGTCGTGCTCGCCGATGATCGCGTTCATCGCCTCGAGGGAGTCGACGTTGAGCTTCTCGGCGGCGGAGAGCGCCTCCGGCGTAGCGATCTCGTCGATGGCCACCGCGGCGGCCACGACAAGCGGGTTGCCGTTGTAGGTGCCGAAGTGCGGCATGCGATCGTCGCTCACACAGGCCATGACCTCGGCGCGCCCGCCGAAAGCTGCCAGCGGTAGGCCGCCGCCGATGCTCTTGGCGAGACAGATCAGGTCCGGCGTGACGCCAAGCCGCTGCGCTGCGCCGGCAGGCCCGGCGGTCAGGCCAGTCTTGACCTCGTCGAAGACCAGAAGGGCACCGTTGCTGTCGCAGATCTCGCGCACGCCGGCGAGGTAGCCCTCGTCGGGGACAACGATTCCGATGTTCTCGAGTACCGGCTCCATGAACACGCACGCGATGTCTGAACCGTGGTCGGCGAAGAGCTGCTCCAGGCGTGCGAGGTCGTTGTAGGGGACGACGTAGACCGTTCCGGCCTCCACCTCGAACGGCGTGACCGGCGTCGGTGCCGCCTCGGGACCGGCGTCGGTGACTGCGGGCTTCACCGACACCTGCAGGGCGTCGTAGCCACCGTGGTAGCCACCCTCGATCTTGATGATCGCCTTGCGCCGGGTGAACGCACGAGCGGTGCGTACCGCGTACATGGTTGCCTCGGTACCCGAGTTGGCGAAGCGCAGCTGGTCGAGGCCGAAGCGCCGTTGGAAGCGCTCGGCTGCCTCGGTCGCTGACGGGGACGGCGTCACGTACAAGGTTCCCGTCTCCAGGGCCTTGCCGACCGCGGCGACAACAGCGGGGTTGAGGTGGCCAACCAGCATGGCCCCGAAGCCCATCGAGAGGTCGAGCAGCTTGCGGCCGTCGACGTCGGTGAGCCAGGCACCCTTGGCGCTGGTCACCGCAACGGGGTAGGGGTCCCAGTACTGAAACGACGACGGGACGCCGAGGGGAAGCGAGCCGAGGGCTCGAGCGTGATGTGCACCGGAGCCGGGGGTCTGCGCCTCGAACCGCTCCCATTCGGCCGCGAGCAGGGACGCCACGCGTGCTGGGTCGAGCGGCGTGGCGCCCGCGGGGACAACCCGGTAGGTGGCCGGGTCGTGCGCGGGCCAAGTCACTGGAGTGGGGGCGGCGGTTACCGGCTGCGTGCTCATCTCGGCACTGTATCGGCGCCAAGAGGTCCTGGCGAGTGCACACCTCGGCACGCCCAGGGATCACACTGGCCGCTCGATGTCATGCCCTCAGCCCCGGCATCCGGGCGCCGCCGCGTCCCGTCCCACCGGCTGGGCGAGGCGGGCCTTTGTCGCTGAGGTGAGCATGGGTCAGGCAGGTGGGATGTTCTGGTTGTGGCGGAACAGGTTCGCCGGGTCCCAGGTTCGCTTGAGTTCGCGCATCCGCTGGTACTTGTCCGGGCCAAAGCCCGACTCGACGCGCGAAGAACCCTCGTCGCCGATGAAGTTCAGGTACACCCGCCCCGTCGTCCACGGCTTCATGGCCCCTGACAGGCCTCGTGTGAACTCGATGTTGCGATCTGTGTCCTCGGGGTCCGCCCACATCGAAAGGTAGTGCATGTTGAACGGGGCATCGCGGCCGCCGAAGGCGGTGGCATTGTCATCCATTCGCGAGATCGCACCGCCACCAGCTACGAGGATCGTCTGCGTCAATGGCGAAACTGGCCTGGTCGCGAGTCCCACCAGCGTGTCGATCGCCTCGTCGGGCAGCTCCGCAAGGAAATCGCCGCTCCAGTAGTTCTGCATTCCAGTCGGATTCGCCTGGTCCAGAAGCTGCTGCACGGCGACATAGGGCATGGGCTCGACCATGCTGATCGCAGGTGGTCCGAACTCGAGGAGTGGGGCCAGCACCGACTTGCCGTCCTCGACCGAACCGGCATAGCAGAGGACGACCCCGACTACGGGATGTCCGCGAACGGGCTCAGGAACGAAGTCGGCCGGCGGCGCGGTGATGAAGGCGACCCCGCTTCCAACCTCCTCGGGCGCCTTCAGCATGAAGTCTCGCCAGAACCGTACGAGTTCTGCCGCCATGGCGGCTGGGTACATCAGCAGCCCACCGAGGACCACCGGCCCGATGGGGTGAAGCTGGAAAGTGAACTCCGTGACGATGCCGAAGTTGCCACCACCGCCTCGTAGCGCCCAGAACAGGTCGGCATTCTCGTCGGCCGAGGCCGTGACGATGCGCCCGTCAGCGGTCACGACCTGCGCTCCGATGAGGCTGTCGCAGGTGAAGCCCAGCTTGCGCTCCAACCAGCCGCTCCCGCTGCCCAGCGCCAGTCCCGCTACACCGGTGGTCGAGACCCGACCCCCGGTGACGGCAAGTCCGTGCTCTTGTGTGGCGGCATCGAGATCGCCCCAGGTGAGTCCACCGCCGGCGCGGACGGTCGACTTCGACGTGTCGATGTCGATGGTCCTGATCTCCCGCATGTCGATGCAGAGGCCCCCGTCCACTACTGCGGAGCCCGTGACAGCGTGTCCGCCGCCGTAGACGGAGATGGGCATACCGCTTTCTCGCCCGGCGTTGACGGCGCGCACCACGTCGTCGGCGTCTTGACACCGTGCGATGGCGGCGGGGTGTCGGTCGATCATCCCGTTGAAGACCTGCCGGGCCTGGTCGTAGCCGGAGTCGTCCGGTCGCAGAATGGGGCCGGTGAACTCGGGTATGTCGATCCGTGCTGAGGTCTGCTCGGTCATGGCTTCGTCCTGTCGTCGGAGGCTGGGTGCGCGGAGAGGATGCACGGGGCCGAAACCCGAGGTTGGTGATGCACTAGCCGATAGTGGCCCCGGGTCCAGGGTCTGACAAGGCCGGTCTCATGCCCAGGATGCGTGCTTTGACGACGACGAGGCGGGCATGAGGTATCAGGGGTCACCGGGGCCGTCGTCGGCCTCTTCCGTAACGACCCCGGAACGGCTGGATGGCCAGGCTGGGCTTCGGAGTGAGGGAGGTGCGACCTGGCGGCGCTCTGTTGGCGATCCGGACGCGTCACAACGTCATCGGCCGCATCTTCCATCGTCCGCACTGGCACCAAGACAACAGCTAGTCCGACGCCGACCACGCCACCGGGCTCGGTCGGTCCGTCAGGGCGTGACGATGGCAAAGTCTGGGTCGACGGGTGCGAGCAGGCCGACGAGGCGCTGCATTTCAGCTACTTCACCGTCGACGACAACGACGGCGTCTTTCACAGCTGCACCAAGATCGAGGGTTCCGGTCATCAGGCCGATGAGTGCCAGGCGAGGTAGCGTGAACGTCGTTGTGCCCTGGAGCGGCGCGTCGACGGTTCGGTGGTTGAGGGCACCGTTGCGCAGCTCGGTGACGTAAGTGGTCTCGTCGTCGGTGATCACCCAGGAGAGCGTGAGACGCTCGTGCCAGGCCCGAGGGCCGTCGATGCGGATGGCGACGCTGTCGAAGACCTGCGAGACAGTCAGTGCACCGATGAGGTCAACAGACGCCGCCGTCGCAGGCGTGCCGAACGTGCCGTGACGGAGTTCCTTGGCGCCCGCAAGGTAGGCGCTGCGCCAGGTTCCGTTCTCTGATCCGAATCCGAGCTGCTCGAACGTGTCGGCCTGAAGTGAGCGGGCGGCGGCATGGGTCTCGTCGGCGAACAGAACGTGGTCGAGCACCTGGGCAGTCCACCGGTAGTCGCCATCGTCGAAGGCCTGCTGTGCGACCGCCGTGGCGGCGTCGAGACCTCCCATGGCGGACACGTAGCGAGTAGCGGATGCCTCGGGTGGGTGCGGCCACAGCCGCGCAGGGTTGGCCTCGTACCAGCCGAGGTACCGCTGGTAGATGGCCTTCACGTTGTGGCTGACCGACCCGTAGTAGCCGTGTGTGTGCCAGGCGGCTTCCAGAGCCGGTGGCATCTGCAGCATCTCGGCGATCTCTGATCCGACGTAACCCTGGTTGATCAGCCGAAGCGTCTGGTCGTGCAGGTACAGATACATGTCGCGTTGCATGGCCAAGTACTCCACCGCACGCTCACGGTCCCAGGTGGGCCAGTGGTGCGAAGCGAACACGACGTCGAGCTGGTCACCCCACAGGTCGATCGTCTCGGTGAGGTAGTGCGCCCAAGCGTGGGCGTCGCGAACCACAGCACCGCGGATGGTGAGGATGTTGTGCATCGTGTGCGAGGCGTTCTCCGCTGCACAGAGAGCCCGGAAGTCGGGGAAGTAGAAGTTCATCTCCGCCGGTGCCTCCGTTCCTGGAGTCACCTGGAAGACGACGCGGACGCCGTCGAGCGTGAGCGCCTGACCAGTGGTGGCGATGTCGACCGTCGGCACGATCAAAGTGGCCTCGCCGGTCGATGTGGTCTGCCCGAGGCCAGCGCCGATCTGCCCGTCCGGCTGCTTCTCGACGGCTGCGCCGTACATGTAGCCAGCACGGCGAGCCATCGCGGTTCCTGCGAAGATGTTCTCGACGACCGCGTGCTCCATGAAGCCCTCGGGTGCGATCACCGGGACTCGCCCGCTGTCAACGTCGTCTTGGCTGATGATGCCCTTCACACCGCCGAAGTGGTCGATATGTGAGTGGGTGTAGACCATCGCGACGACAGGACGCTCACCTCGGTGCTCTTGGTAGAGCGCAAACGCAGCGGCGGCTGTCTCCTTGCTGATGAGTGGGTCGATCACGATGACGCCGGAGTCACCCTCGACCAGGGTCATGGTGGACAGGTCGAACCCGCGCACCTGGTAGATGCCAGGGACAACTTCGTACAGTCCGTCCTTGACCAGCAGCTGCCCCTGCCGCCACAGGCTCGGGTTCGCCGTGTCCGGGCAATCTCCATCGAGGAACTCGTAGGCGTCCAGATCCCATACCACTCGGCCGTCGTCCGCCCGGACCTGACGTTCGGCGCTGCGCGCGATGAAGCCGCGGTCAGCGTCGAGGAAGTCCTGAGTGTCGTGGAACGGCAGATGCTCAGTAGTGGCTGTGAGACCTAGTCGGGTCGCTTCAGTAGCTCTGGAGTTCATGCCTCCATTGTGTCGGACGGGTCTGCATCAGGGTGTCTCGACGGAGTCTCGCGCCTGTCCGATCGGTGAACGGGTTGGGAAACGGGGCCGAGGCGCAGGCGTCAAACGCCTCGTCAAACGCCCGGCAGATGTGCTCTCCAGCAGGGAAGGTTCCCGCAGGTGGGGATCCTCACGAGATAGGAGCGCAAATGCCATTGTTCATGGACGTACACACGGTCGAAGGCGGAGTGTCCGAGGCCGACGTCGCGGGAGCCCACGCAGCCGACCTGGCCACCCAGGACGCGCATGGTGTGAGCTACCTCAGGTACTGGGTGGACAGCGAGGCAGGGAAGATCTTCTGCCTGGTCGACGCGCCTGACGCTGAAGCGGCCAACACGGTGCACCGGCAGGCTCATGGACTCGTGGCGGACGAGATCTACCCCGTGAGCGAGCACGCGTAACGCGACGGAGGCGGTGGCCGCACCGGTGCATGACGGCACGGCCACCGCCTCGCGCGAGCTGCTGCGCCGTCCCCACACCGGCC
The DNA here is from genome assembly GCA_049282455.1 of Actinomycetes bacterium. Taxonomy (GTDB): domain Bacteria; phylum Actinomycetota; class Actinomycetes; order JAHEKZ01; family JAHEKZ01; genus JBAPUB01. The sequence goes on along the minus strand of JBAPUB010000287.1, from coordinate 1,432 downwards.
CATACAGTGAGGACTGTCCTGACCCAGGACTCTTCACGACCACCGGTCCCGAGCGCGAAGTACTCAGAGGAACCATGACCCTGACGGTCCGTCTGCTCGGTCAGCCTCGCATCGACCGCTCCGGTGACGTCTACCAGTTCCGCAGTCGCAAGAGCTGGGCGCTGCTGGCGTACTTGATCCTGAGTGAGCATCCCCCCACACGAAGCCAGCTGGCCGCCCTTCTGTTCGACGGAGCCGAGGATCCGCTCCGAGCATTGCGGTGGAGCCTGTCCGAGGTCCGGCGTGCTCTCGGGGACGACGCCTCGGTCGAAGGCGACCCAGTCATGCTCCAGCTTCCGGCGGGTGCGGTGGTCGACGTCGAGCTGGTGGCCAAGGGCTCGTGGACGGATACCGGCCACCTTCCCGGGTTGGGCTCGGACATGCTCGAGGGGATGACCGTGCGTGGGGCAGCTGCGTTCGACTCATGGCTGCTGTCAGAGCAGAGGCGGGTCGCTGCGGCGTCGGAGGCGCTCCTGCACGAGGCAGCCGTTCGGTCGATGTCGCGGGGGGCGTTCGACGATGCCCTCAGCTATGCGGTACGGGTCGCAGCCATGAGCCCTCTGAACGAGAACCACCAGGCTCTGCTGATCCGGCTGTACCGGATGGTCGGTGATGACGAGGCGGCACGTAGACAGCTCGCCGCGTGCACCGAGCTGTTCGACAGGGAGCTCGGGGTGAGTCCAGGCCCGGCTGTTGCCGCCGCAATGCGTGAGAGCCGGTCGCACGTCGATGCGGTTGCTGACGCGGCCTCGATCGAGGCGATCCTCGAGGCAGGGTCGGCGGCAGTATCGGCTGGAGCCACCGAGACCGGGGCCGACTCACTTCGGACGGCGGTCAGGCTCGCTGACGGTGCCAACCTTCCTCGGCTCCGCATCGCCTCGCGGCTCGTTCTGGCCGAGACCTTGATCCACTCCCTGCGCGGGCTGGACGAAGAAGGGATGGCGTACCTGCTAGCAGCCGATGACATCGCACTTGCGGCAGGGGATCGCGGGGCAGTGGCGGAAGCCCGCGCCGAGCTGGGCTACGTCGACTTCCTTCGTGCCCGCTATGACCGAGCGGAGCTGTGGCTGTCCCAGGCACTGGACTTCGCCAACGACTCACCCTTGGTCAAGGCCAAGGCGACCACGTATCTCGGTTCGGTAGAAAGCGACCGGGCGAGCTACGGCACGTCACTGGACCTTCTCGAAGGGGCCGTGACGATGTCGCGAGCGGTCGAGGATGTGCGGCGTGAGGCGTACGCGGTAGCGATGATCGGGCGCCTGCACCTTCTGCGCAATGACCTGGATGCCGCCGCCGTCCATCTTGATGCCTCGATTGAGCTGAGCGAGCGTGATCACTGGTTGTCGTTCATTCCTTGGCCGCAGGCCATGCGTGGAGAGGTCGAGCTCGCACG
>JBAPUB010000286.1:0-1573 GCA_049282455.1 Actinomycetes bacterium | reverse complement strand
GGTGCGGGCCTCGCTGGCGGTGCTGGCACAGAACGCACCCACGTTGGCGTTCCTCGTCACTGCGGCCAACGAGCTTCTGGGCCGCAGCCGCGACATCGTCGACAACATCCAAGGCCGAGTGGAGATGGTGCGTGACGGCGTTGCCGGTGCCGACCGCACCCAGGTCGAGCAGTACACCCAGCTGCTGAAGGCCTTTGGTGACGCGTCGCCGACTGTTCAGGAGTTCCTTCAGTCTCCCGTCCTTCAGCCCGAGGTCGTCGAGGTGATCGGTCGACTGGGGCAGGCCGCGGTCGAGGCCGACCAGGTGACCCGGGGCCGATCGACTCGGTTCAGCCCGTGGCAGACGTGGCGTGAGCTGCGCCGCGATCCGAACGCCGGTACCACCGTGGCGTTTGGGCTGGCGTTCGCCAAGTCGTTCGGCAGCCACCAGTCGCGGGTCACCGAGTAGCCGGCGATGCACGAGCTGTCCGTCGCCCACGCCCTGGTCAACGCTTCAGTCGAGGCGTTGTCCGACGACGACGGCACTCCCCTGGTGGCCGTTCAGGAGGTTCACGTGAGGCTCGGCGTGATGTCCGGGGTTGTGCGCGGCAGCCTCGAGTTCGCCTTCGACGTCGCCGTCGAGGGCACGGCGTTGGCCGGTTCGACCTTGGTGGTTCGCGAAGTCCCTGTGTCCGTCTTCTGCAGCGGTTGCGACATCGTCGTCGAGCTGCCAGGCACGACCTCCTTCGTGTGCCCCGTCTGCCAGACCCCGTCGGGAGACCTGCGGAGCGGGCGTGAGGTCGAGCTCGTTCGGCTCGTGCTGCTCGACGCCGTCGACGAGGTGGCCTGATGGCGACACCCCGAATCGTCGACCTGCGCCGCGGCGTGCTGGAGAAGAACGATGTCCTGGCCGCCGATCTGCGCGACCGCTACCGGGCGGCCGGGGTGCGAGTGTCGAACTGGGTCTCGAGTCCCGGCTCCGGGAAGACGGCACTCCTGGCCCGCGTGCTGGACCACACGGCCACCCTCGGAGTCGCCGCTGCCGCGCTCGTGGGCGACTGCGCCAGCGACAACGACGCAAAGCGCCTGGCCGTGACCGGTGTGCCGGTGAGGCAGATCGTCACCGAAGGCTTGTGTCACCTCGAGGCCGACCTCGTGGCAAAGCATCTCGACGGCTGGGACCTCGCGGCGTTGGACATGCTCGTCATCGAGAACGTCGGGAACCTTGTGTGTCCGACCGCCTACGACCTCGGCGAGGCCATGCGGGTGGTCCTGCTCTCGGTCACCGAAGGCGAGGACAAGCCCATCAAGTACCCCCAGCTGTTCAGCTCGGCCGACCTCGTCGTCCTCACCAAGATCGACCTTTCCGATGCCGTCGAGTTCGACGCGGCGGCTGCCATGGCTGCCATCGCTTCGGTCAACCCGACAGCACCTGTCCTTTCGACGTCCGCCCGCACGGGTCTCTGCGTCGATGAACTGATCGACCACCTGCTGGAAGCACACGCTCCCGGCGACGGCTCCTGACTTCGGAGGTTCGACATGGCTTCGGTGCTGTGGTTCCAAGGCGGTGCGTGCAGCGGGAACACGATGTCGT
>JBAPUB010000285.1:0-2233 GCA_049282455.1 Actinomycetes bacterium | reverse complement strand
GCCCTACGGCCGTTCTGAGCACTGGCGCCGTCCTCTACTTGGTGGCGTTTCTTCTCGCGTCCACGGGCGATCTCGGTCTGCGAACGGCGCAGTCGGGCCGACGCGGATTGACCTGGGTGGCCAGCATCATGGCGATCGTCGGGTTGACGGTTGTCGGGTTCTTTGTCCACAACGTCATCGGCGACGGTGCTTGGTTCGCAGGGGTGTTAGCTCTAGCCCTTACGGGTGTCGGTGTGCTGACACTGGTCGCTGTTCGGTCGGAAAGCCGCCGCCGCGCCGTGGAGACGGCGCGGACCGAGATCGTGGCGCAACGCGAGGCGGAACGCCGGGGCTTACGGGCGGACCTTCACGACGGACTTGGACCCCTGCTTGCTGCCCTCGGACTCGTACTCGATGACGCCGGTACGGCTCAACCGCTGACGCAAGCGCGGACCCTATTGGCGGAGGCGATCGCTGAGGTAAGGCGGATCTCGCGCGACCTTGGGCCGGCCGCTTTGGATGATCTGGGCCTTGTCGGCGCGCTCCAGAAGCAGGCGGCTGGCCTGACAACGACCTCCGGTCCCCGATTCTTGATTCGCACCGATCCTGCGCCGCTGCCAGCACTGCCTGCGGCCGTGGAGGTCGCCGTGTTTCGTATTGTCAGCGAGGCGATGACCAACGTTGTCCGCCACGCCGAAGCCTCCGAGTGCCTCGTGCGGATCGAAATTTCAGGGGATGAACCGCTCCGTCGATACATCCGCCTCGAGGTTCTCGACGATGGCTGTGGCATGAGTGAGAGGGGTTCTGGACTTGGTCTGCCATCAATGGCTTTCCGTGTCGAGGAGTTGGGCGGGCAGCTTGATATCGGCCGGCGCGCTCCCCAAGGAACCGTTGTCACTGCCACGCTTCCGGTCCCGGCATGACGAGGACAATCCGTGTCCTGATCGTTGAGGACCATCCGATTTACCGCGATGGCCTCGCCAATGCGCTTTCCAGCGCTCCTGACATCGAAGTTATTGACGCGGTCGGAAGCCTGGCCGATGCCGAACGCTTCGTCTCTGCCGCTGACATCGACGTTGCACTCGTTGACCTCGGCCTGCCCGACGGGAGTGGCCTCGACTTGGTCGAAAAGTTCCACTCTCGTGCCGGCACCTCGGTTCTCGTCCTGACGATGAGTGATGACCGAGCAACAGTTCTTCATGCAGTCAAGACCGGTGCCCGCGGATTCCTGCTCAAGGGGGACAGCCGCAACGAGATCATCGATGCCGTCCGTCGCGTGGCCTCGGGGGGCCTGGTGTTCGGCAAGCTCCCCGCGGACGTGCTGCTCGCCGCAGCCTCTGGCTCCTCAAGCGACCCCGCTGCCGCGCTGGGCCTTACTGCCCGAGAAGGGGAAATCTTGCGGCTTGTCGCCGAGGGCCTGACGAACCAGGTGATCGCACGACGTTTGTCGTTGGCACCCAAGACCGTGCGAAATCAGGTTTCGATCATCCTCGCCAAACTCGGGGCACCGACTCGCGACGAAGCTGCGCTCAGGGCGCGAGCCGCGGGGCTTTGATGCAGTTGCTGCTACGCAGGGACGGATCGGCCCAGTACTTCGGGACACGGCGCCTCATACCTTCGGGACACGACGTGGTCAAGGGTCGAACTACCGACCCGAAAGGAATGCGCCATGCCTCTCCTCATCGTTGTGCTTCTGATCGCCGCGGCATCTGGGCTGCTGTTGCAGCGTCGGACCGCGTTGATCGTCACCTCCATCTCTTCGATCCTTGTGATCGGGTCCTTCACGTGGACGATCGCCGATGGCCAGGGCAGCGATCCAGCGTGGCTTCTGCCGGTGGCGCTCGTCGTGTGTGTCGTCGCGCTCGCGCTGACGGCCGGCCTGGCGCGCGTACGGTCGGCTCAGGCAAATGGCTAAGCCTGATTCGATCGAGGTACGCCGACCGACCTGGGTATGGATCGGATTGGGTTCCGCCCTCCTACTGTTGCCGGTCCTACACGTGGCCGCCGTCGATCTCGAGAGCAAGCAAGCCACCGAGATCGTTGCTCGCGCCAGTGAGCGCCACCTTTCCATCACCCTTGCAGGATCATTCGGCATGTTGGTCACTGTTGGGGTGTTGGTCGCCATCTTCGGGATTCGAACACTCGCACCCTCCCGTCGTCAGTACCAAGCCGATGTCCTGACGGCCATCGGATTCCTTGGCATCGTGGGTCTCTTCTTGAGCTTCCTTGGTTCGATACTGGCTGCCGAAGCCGC
>JBAPUB010000284.1:0-5375 GCA_049282455.1 Actinomycetes bacterium | reverse complement strand
CCCGACTTCGGGCCGCGGGCGGTCCACCCCAGCGCGGGCGCGACCGTCATCGGCGCGCGTCCGTTCCTCGTGGCGTACAACGTCTACCTCGGAGGCGCCGAGAACCTGCAGGTCGCGAAGGACGTCGCGAAGGCCGTGCGAGGCTCGAGCGGCGGGCTGCGTCACGTCAAAGGCCTCGGGCTGGAGGTCGACGGGCAGGCGCAGGTTTCGATGAACCTCGTCGACACCGAACAGACTCCGCTCTACCGGGCCTATGACATGGTGCAGATGGAGGCGGAGGCACGCGGTGTGTCGCCCACGGCAAGTGAGCTCATCGGCCTGGTCCCGGAGAAAGTGCTGTTCGACACTGCCGCGCGGCACATCCGCCTTCCCGACTTCTCCACCGAGATGGTCCTCGAGCACAGGGTGCGTGGAGCGCAGCGAGACGGTGGGTCGCTGAACAGCTTCGTGGCAAGCGTGGCCGACAGCGAGCCCGTCCCGGGCGGCGGGAGCGTCAGCGCCCTTGCCGGTCAGCTCGCGGCTGCACTTGCGCAGATGGTTGCCGGGCTCACGGTTGGGCGCAAGAAGTACGCCGCGGTCGAAAAGCAGATGCAGGAGGTCGGCGCCGAGGCCACTGTCCTGGGGGATCGGCTCGGCAGGCTGGTGAAGGAGGACGCCGATGCCTACGCGCTCGTCAGTGCTGCGTACAAGCTGCCGAAGGAGCCCGCAGCACCACGCGCTGCTGCGATCGAGACGGCCCTGCACAAGGCTGCCGAGATCCCGCTCGAGACCGCTCGGGCCTGCAGAGACGTGGCGCTTCTCGCCGCCAAGTGCGCTGCCGAAGGGAACACGAACACCGTGAGCGACTCGGGGGTGGCGGCCCTTCTCGCCGAGGCAGGCTGTCGTGGTGCGGCCTACAACGTTCGCATCAATGTGGCCTCGATGACCGACCAGACCGTGGGCGCGGAGCTGCTCGCGGAGGCTGCCGAGCTGGTCGAGTCGACGCACGCCGCGGCCCAGGAGGCTGCGTCGCGGGTGGAATCTGCCATCGGCTGAGTGAATTGCGTCAGTTGTCGTACTTTGGCGTCGCGAGGGTAACCCGGACACCTCGACGAGAGCACGGGAGTGGATGTTGCCACTGTTACGGGCGAGCTGGCAGCTGAGCGCAGGGGTCGGTGTCCTGCTCTTCGCCGGCTACGTCGTGTGTCGTCTCATCAGTCACCCCCGACTCGCCTCGCTGCAGGCGTTCTGCCTTCAGTTCGGTGTCGTGGTGGCGATCTTCGCCGTCTACCAGCACTCGGCGCACATCGCGTTCAACATGACCGACGGAGCACAGCAGAGGGCTGCTGGCGTGTGGCACCTGGAGCGGCAGCTTCACCTTCCCAGTGAGCTGGCAGTCCAACAATGGGTCCTGCCCTACCCGGCCTTAGTTCGAGTGCTGAACGCCTACTACGCGGGTCTGCACCTCACATCCATGACGGTCTTCCTCATCTGGATGTGGTGGAGGCACAGGGCTTACTACGTCCTTGCCTGCGTCACCGTCGCCGGAACCACGTTGGTGTGCGTCTCCATGCAGCACATACCGGTGGCTCCGCCGCGGCTGATGCCTGGTCTCGGATTCGTGGACACGGGCCTGCTCTATGGGCAGTCCATGTACGGTCCGCGCGGCCAAGGGATCGCAGCCCAGCTGGCGGCGATGCCTTCGATCCACGTGGCCTGGGCCGCAATCATCGCCGGCTTTGCCGTCATGGTCAGCACGAGCCTGTGGCGGTGGGTGCTTGTGGCGCACTTCGTCATGACGTTCATCGTGGTTGTGGCGACGGCCAACCACTGGTGGATGGACGGCGTGGTCGGGATCGGGATTGCCGCCTTGGTCTTTGCAGCTGCGAAAGTGGTGCTCAGACCCTCAGACGACGTCGACCTCACGTTCGCAGGTCCGGTCCCGCTCGGTGAGGCCACGCCGGCACCCTGACCAAGGTGCGCACGAGACGTGCCTGTCCGTACCGGACCCGCTCATGCTTCATGGTCCAGGCGACGCGGGGCTGGCAAGATGTGGTCATGGACCTCGACCAAGCGCGTGCCTTCGTTCGTGACCATCACCGGGCGATCTTGACGACCAGTCGAGACGACGGCTCGCCACAGATGTCACCAGTCGGTGTCGGCGTTGACGACGACGGACATCTGGTCGTCAGCACCCGTCGTGGCGCTCTGAAGACGCGCAACCTGCGCAAGCGGCCGATGGCGTGGCTGTGCGTCATCAGTGACGAGTTCTACGGTCCGTGGATCCAGGTAGAGGGCGATGTCGAGATCCTCGAGCTGCCGGACGCCATGGAGCCGTTGGTCGACTACTACCGGCAGGTCGCCGGTGAGCACCCGAGCTGGGACGAGTACCGCAGCGCCATGCAGGAGGAAGGCCGAGTGCTTCTGAGGATCACCCCGAGGCGCGCCGGCCCCGACGTCGCAGGCTGACCGCGTGCGTGAGCTGTCACCGGGCTGGGCCACGGACCTCTCCATCTTGGAGTTCAGTGGCTCCACGCTCGACGAACGTGAGGGTCATCTGGTGGTCCGCACCCCTTCGAACCCGGACTACCACTGGGGCAACTGCTTGTTCGTCACCGATGCGGTCGACGACGCCGACCGGTGGATGGGCACGTTCCACGAGACCTTCCCTCATGCCGGATGGATCGCCATCGGCCTGATCGCGATGCCCGAGGACCGGGGCGCCTGGACGGACCAAGGGGTCGAGCTCGAGCTGGACGAGGTGCTGACCACTCGAACCCTTCCTCGGCAGACTCCACTGCACGAGGACTACACAGTCCGCCGGATCGAGGGTGACGACTGGGAGCAAGTGGTCGTCCGGGAGATGCTGGCGAACAAACGTCGGGACGAGTACGAGCCGGAATCCCACGAGCGGTTCGTGCGGGCTCGGACGGATTCCAGGCGCAGCATCTCCGACCGTGGGCTGGCCGCCTTCTTCGGCGCCTTCGCCGACGACGTCCTGGTCGCCGATCTGGGGATCGTGCGCTGTGGAACCCGAGCTCGCTACCAGACAGTCGGCACGGACGAGGACCACCGCCGTCGCGGTCTGGCCTCGCACCTGCTGGGCGTTGCCGCACGGTGGGCCGCGGAACGAGGCTGCGACGAGTGGGTGATCCTCACCGAGACGACGAACCCGGCTGGTCGCATCTACCGAAGCGTCGGGTTCCAGCCGGACTCGGGGAACGCCCAGGCCTACCGGCGTCCCCCGCGCTGACCCACCTGCACCAAAGACCGACGAAACGCGCTAGCGGTGCTACGCCTTGGGCTGAGGGGTCCAGCGCAGGTACGGCTTGACCTCGACGACGTCGCCGAACCGCGCCCTGGCGTCGTCGGTCGACATCGCCGGGGACACGATGACCCGGTCTCCCGGCTGCCAGTCGGCGGGGGTCGACACGGGCTGGGCGTCGGTGAGCTGCAGCGCGTCGATGACCCGGAGGATCTCGTCGAAATTACGGCCCACCGACTTCGGGTAGGTCAGGGTCAGCCGCACCTTGTTGTTCGGGTCGATGATGAACACCGAGCGCACCGTCGACGTGTCCCCCTCGCCCGGATGGATCATGTCGTAGAGCTCGGACACCTTGCGGTCGGGGTCGGCGATGATCGGGAAGTTGAGTGCTGTGCCACCGACATCGGCGATGTCGGGCGCCCAGCGTCGATGGTCCTCGACGGAGTCGACCGACACGGCGATGGCCTTGACGCCACGCTTTGCGAACTCGTCGCCCAGCTCCGACGTCCGGCCGAGCTCGGTGGTACAGACGGGGGTGAAGTCGGCCGGGTGGCTGAACAGCACGGCCCAGCTGCCGGACTTCCAGTCGTGGAAGTCGATGGCTCCAGCGGTCGTCTCGACGTTGAAGTCGGGTGCCACGTCGCCCAGTCGGATACCCATGGTTGCTTCTCTCCCTGTGTCGGCAGTCTCGGTCGAAGGTCTCGGTCGAAGGTCTCGGTGGTGCTGAGCCTGTCACCAGGGTAGTCGGCAAGATCTCCCGGGGGGACGTCCCCTTCTGCGAGCACGAGGCGGCGGGCCTTGGCCCGTGACCGCGGATAGGGTTGGATTCGTTCGGCTCCCAAGCCACGCTCGGAAAGAGGTGAGCCATGCCCAGCAAAGCTGAGCTGGTCGAGCTCGAGGCCCGACGGGCCGAGCTGCGCGACAAGTACGTGCTGCCAGCAGATCGACGGCCGCAGTCGCCTGGCCGAGGCATCCACCATGCCGTGCTGATCTGCTCGGACGTCGAGCAGACCATCCAGTTCTACCAGGGCCTGCTCGGGTTCCCTCTGGTCGAGCTGGTCGAGAACCGCGACTACGCGGGCTCGTCGCACTTCTTCTTCGATCTGGGCAACAAGACGATGCTCGGGTTCTTCGACTTCCCCGGGCTGGGCCTCGAGCCGGGGGTCGAAGCCATCGGGGGCGTGCAGCACATCGCCATCTCGGCCACTCGCGAGCGGTGGGAGGAGATCCAGGCCAAGCTCGACGCCGCCGGGGTGAGCTACGCCGGCCCCAACCTCGGTATCCCCGAGTCCATGTACTTCAAGGACCCCGACGGGATTCAGATCGAGCTGTTGAGCGACCCGCTGATGTACTTCGGCGGCCGTCACCTCGACGAGTAGCAGGCGGACTTCATGGATCTCGGTGTCGGACTCCCGGTCTCGGGTGCGTGGGCCACCCCGCAGAACCTGAGCACGGTTGCTGTGCGCGCCGAAGAGCGCGGGTTCGCGTCGCTGTGGACCTTCCAGCGGCTGCTGCACCCGGTCGACGAGGACTGGGGGTCGGTCTATCACGGCGTCCTCGACCCGGTGACTGCGCTGGCGTACGTCGCCGGACTCACGTCGCGCGTGCGCCTGGGCCTGGCCGTGGTCAACCTGCCCTTCTACGCGCCCATCGTCTTGTCGAAGGCACTAACGACGCTCGACATCGTGTCGCGGGGGCGGTTGGACGTCGGTCTGGGTCTGGGGTGGGCACCGCAGGAGTTCGAGGCGGTCGGGGTTTCGGCGGCCAAGCGCGGCGCCCGCGCCGAGGAGTTCATCGACTACCTCAAAGCCACGTGGACCCAGCCCGAGGTCGAGTTCCACGGTGCGTTCTACGAGCTGGCCGCGTGCCGGGTGGAGCCCAAACCGGTCCAGCGCCCGCACCCCCCGATCCTGATGGGGGGAAGCGCCGACGTGGCGCTTCGGCGAATCGGCCGGATCGCCGACGGCTGGATCAGCAGCAGTCGTACCGACCTGACGACGATCGGTGCGTCGGTCGGAGTGGTCAAGGATGCTGCGAACGAGGCCGGGCGCCGTCCCGACGACCTGCGCTTCGTCGTTCGAGGAGTCGTGCGCCTGACCGACGAGGTGATCACCGACCGGCAGCCGCTCCA
>JBAPUB010000283.1:0-9572 GCA_049282455.1 Actinomycetes bacterium | reverse complement strand
GTCCTGGGCCGTCGGCTCTCCTCCGTCGCCGGACCCGAACAGGACGGCGACATCGCCGGGCGCGCAGGCATCGCCGTCGAGGTCGATGACGACCTGGTCCATGCAGACCGTTCCCGCGATCGACCGTCGACGACCTGCGGCCAAGACCGGTCCCACGTTCGTCGCGTTGCGCGGCACACCGTCCGCGTAGCCGACCGGCAGGAGGCCGAGCGACGTCGGCTTCGTCGTGACGTACTGGTGCTGGTAGGAGACCCCGTACCCGGCGGGAACGTCCTTGACCAGCGTGAACCGAGCCCGCAACGACATCGCGGGGCGCAGCCCGAAGTCGGCCGGACGAGCCTCCGTCGGCACGGGCGACAGCCCGTACAGCGCGAGTCCGGGCCGGACCAGGTCGAAGTTGAGGTCGGACCGAGTCAGCGCGGCTGCAGAGTTCGCGAGGTGACGAACCTGGGGGCGAAGCCCCTCGCGCTCAGCAACGGCCAGCGCCTCGCGGTACACGTCGACCTGGTGGTTGATGGTCGGATGGCCCGGCGCATCTGCATAGGCGAAGTGCGACCACACGCCGACGACGCAGACCGACCCGTCGAGCTCGTTGCGGCGGGCCTGGGCCACCAGGCCGGGCCAGTCGGCCACGGTGGCGCCGGCGCGGCCCAGACCACTGTCGATGTTGAGGTGGATCCGCGCCGGGCGCCCCGACGACGAAGCAGCTTCGACGATCGCCTGGAGCGCCCCGACACTGTTCACCGACACGTCGACGTCGGCCGTGATGACTGCCTCGTAGTCCTCACCAGGGCCGGTCAGCCAGGCCAGGATCGGCGCGCTCACCCCGGCTCGGCGAAGGGTCAGCGCCTCGTCGGTCAACGCGACGCCCAGCCACCGAGCCCCTCCGGCGACGGCCGCCTGGGCGCAGGGCACGAGGCCGTGTCCGTACGCATCGGCCTTGACGACCGCCATGACGCCCGCATCACCTGCACGGCGGTCGAGCTCTGCGGTGTTGTCCCTGACGGCATCCAGGTCGATGACCGCCTCGCGCAGGTGCTCGCTCACACCGGTGAGTCTTTCACCTCACCCGGCACGCAGCCTGCGCACCGCATCGGGGAGGGCTTTGGCAATGTCCTGCGGTGTTGTCGAGGCCCCGTCGGCCACGATCCGGGCCGCAAGGCCGTGGACGAACGCGGCAGCTGCCGCGGCTACCGGCGCGTCGAGCCCGGAGGCGAGAAGTGCTCCGATGACGCCGGACAGCACGTCGCCGGTTCCGCCCTCGGCCAGCCACGGCGTCCCCGTGGGGTTGACCAGCACCCGGCCCTCTGGGTCGGCAACCACGGTCGTGAAGCCCTTCAGCAAGACCGTGGCACCCGTCCGGGACGCGAGGGTCCGCGCGGCCGCCAACCGGTCGCCGTCGGGATCGAGGTCAGCAGCCAACCGGACCAGCTCCCCGGCGTGTGGGGTCAGCACGGTCGCGGCTGCACGCCGGCGCAGCAGGTCCACGTCCTGCGCCAGCCGCTCGGCGAGCAGGGTCAGGCCGTCGGCGTCGACCACGACCGGGACCGGCTGGGCCAAGGTGTCGTCCAGCCGGACTCCGGCGTCGCCGTCCAGCCCGAGTCCCGGCCCGACGACCCAGGCCTGGACCCGACCGGCCGAGGACGGCAGTCCCTCGACGACGACCGTCTGCGCGGCCGAGCGCACCACCTCGGCGGCGACCGGACCGGCATAGCGCACCAGACCCGACCGCGCACGCGTCGCGCCCGCCACGGCCAAGACGGCGGCCCCGGGAAACTGGGCCGACCCAGCCGCGATGCCGACCACTCCCTGGGAGTACTTGTCGTCCTCGGGGCCAGGGGTCGGCCACAGCCGCGCCACGTCGTCCGCGTCGAGCTCGAACACCGACGCATCGGGCAGCCAGGGGGACAGGCCGATGTCGACGCACTCGAGCAGACCGACCTGGAGTGCGGCCGGGGTGACGAGCAGTCCTGGCTTGACGGTCCCGAAGGTAACGGTCAGGTCGGCCCACACCGACTCGTCCGCCGCCGCGCCGGTGTCGGCGTCGACTCCGCTGGGCAGGTCGACGGCCACGACCAGGGCCGAGCTGTCGTTGGCCCGGGCGGCCAGCTCGGCTGCCCGGCCCCGCAGACCACCCCGTCCGCCGATGCCGAGCACTCCGTCGACGACGAGATCGGCGCACCCGAGGACGGCGTCCTGCTCACCGTCGTCGCGAACGACTCGACCACCGGCACGGATCAGCGCGCGCGCTCCGCGCTCGTGGACCCGGTCAGAGACCGGAAGCGCACACACCTGGGCACCGCGCAGCGCGAGCGCAGCACCGGCGACGAGTGCGTCGCCTCCGTTGTTGCCGGAACCGACGAGGAGGGCAACCCGGGCGCCGTACACACCACCGACGCCGGCGAGCAGCGTGGCGCAGCTGCGCGCCAGCCCGACCGCCGCTCGGTCCATCAGCACAGCCGCGTCGACCGTGCGCATCATCGCGGCCTCGGCGGCACGGACCGCGGCGACCTCATGAGCGGGTCGCATCTGGGCCTCCTGACGTCTCCCCCACCACGACCGCCGACGCGATGCCGGCATCATGGCTCAGTGACAGGTGGAACGCGGCGGCGCCCAGCCGTGCGGCCTCGTCGGCGACGGTGCCGCTCAGTGCAAGGCGTGGCCGCCCGCCGTCGTCGGTCACCACCTGGCAGTCGTGCCAGTGCAGGCCCGAGGGTGCGCCCAGCGCCTTCGCCATGGCCTCCTTCGCCGCGAAGCGCGCGGCCAACGAGGCCAACGGCAGGTCGCGCTCGCCGGGAGCAAAGAGGCGGTCACGCAGCCCCGGGGTCCGCTCGAGAGTCTCGCCGAACCGACGGATGTCGACGACGTCGATCCCGATCCCCACGATCATGACGGCATCCTGTCAGTCAGGTCACCGACGGTTGCGTGACTCACTCGACGGTGACCGACTTGGCCAGGTTCCTGGGCTGGTCGACGTCGAAACCCTTGACCGAGGCGAGCTCGCACGCGAACACCTGAAGCGGAATGGTGGCCACCAGCGGCTGCAGCAGGGTCGGCACCGACGGGACGCCGATGAAGACGTCGGCGTACGGCTGAACGGTCTCGTCACCGACCTCGCCAATGACGATCGTGCGGGCCCCGCGCGCGCGGATCTCCTGGATGTTGCTGACGATCTTGTCGTGAAGCACTGATCTTCCCCGCCGTGGCGGAACCACCACCACCACCGGAAGGCCCTCGTCGATCAAGGCGATCGGGCCATGCTTCAGCTCACCGGCCGGGAAGCCCTCGGCGTGCATGTACGCGAGCTCCTTGAGCTTCAGTGCGCCCTCGAGTGCGACCGGGTATCCGACGTGGCGCCCCAGGAACAGCACCGCTTTGGCGTCGGCCATCGACCGGGCCAGGGCGCGTACCGGCTCGACGGTGTCGAGGACCTCGTCGACCTTGCCGGGCATCTGAGCAAGGTCGGCGACGTGAGCGGCGATCTCGTCGCCCCACTTCGTCCCGCGGACCTGAGCCAGGTACAGCGCCACGAGCTGGACGGCGACCACCTGGGTCAAGAAGGCCTTGGTCGAGGCGACGGCGATCTCCGGTCCGGCGTAGGTGTAGACGACGGCGTCGGACTCGCGAGGGATCGTCGACCCGTTGACGTTGCAGATCGCCAGGACCCGCGAGCCCTGTTCGCGGGCGTGACGCAGGGCCATGAGGGTGTCCATCGTCTCGCCGGACTGAGAGATCGCGATGACCAGCGTGTTCCGGGTCAAGATCGGGTCGCGGTAGCGGAACTCGCTGGCGATCTCGACCTCGACCGGGATCCTCGTCCAGTGCTCGATTGCGTACCGCGCCAGCAGCCCCGAGTGGTACGCCGTGCCGCAGGCGATGACGACGATCTTGTCGACCTCGCGCAGCTCTTCGTCGGACAGCCGCATCTCGTCGAGGTGAAGCCGCCCGTCGGCGCCGATCCGGCCGAGCAGAGTGTCCGCCACGGCCTTCGGCTGCTCGTGAATCTCCTTGAGCATGAAGTACTCGTAGCCACCCTTCTCGGCGGCCGATGCGTCCCAGTCGACCGTGTAGGCCCGGGTGGCGGCAGGCGTGCCGTCGAACTGCGTGACGGTCACTCCGTCGCGGCGCAGCTCCACGACCTGGTCCTGTCCCAGCTCGATCGCGTCGCGCGTGTGCGCGATGAACGCGGATACGTCGCTGCCGAGGAAGTTCTCGCCGTTGCCGACACCGACCACCAGTGGAGAGTTCCTTCGCGCACCGACGACGACGTCGGGCACCTGGGCGTGGACCGCGACCAACGTGAAAGCACCCTCCAGCCGACGGCAGACCCGGCGCATCGACTCGGCCAGGTCGCCGGTCTCCTCGACACTGGCCGACAGCAGGTGTGCGACCACCTCGGTGTCGGTGTCGGACACCATCTCGACGCCCTCGGCCTCGAGCTCGGCCCGCAAGGCAGCGAAGTTCTCGATGATCCCGTTGTGCACGACGGCGACCCGCTGGGGTGCGTCAAGGTGTGGATGCGCGTTGCGGTCGTTGGGGGCGCCGTGGGTGGCCCACCGGGTGTGTCCCATGCCGACTCCGGAGTCGGGCAGTGGACTGTCGCCCAGCGCCTTCTCGAGGTTGGCGAGCTTGCCTGCGCGCTTACGCGTCTGCAACGACCCTTCAGCGACCACAGCGATGCCGGCCGAGTCGTACCCCCGGTACTCCAGGCGTCGCAGGCCCTCGAGAACGACGTCGACGGCAGGCAGCGGGCCGACATAGCCAACGATTCCGCACATGGACCCACCCTAGGTGTCAGCCCAGGACTGCGGACACGACCGCAGCCAGGCGGTCGGCAACCTCGTGCGCCTGGCTCTGCGAGGGAGCCTCGACCATCACGCGGACCAGGGGCTCAGTCCCGCTGGGACGCAGCAGCACCCGACCGCTACCGCCCAGCTCCGCCTCCGCACGCTCGACAGCCTCGACCAGCGCGGGGTCGTCGACCCGGGTCTTGTCGACACCGGGCACGTTGACCAGCACCTGCGGCAGGCGGACCATCACGGCTGCGAGGTCGGCCAGTGACTGGCGCGTGGCGGCCATCCGGGCGAGCACCTGCAACGTGGTCAGAAGGCCGTCGCCGGTGGTTGCGTGGTCGAGCATGATCACGTGGCCGGACTGCTCCCCGCCCAGGCTGTAGCCACCTTCGTTCATCGCCTCCAGCACGTAGCGGTCGCCGACCGCGGTCTCGACCACGGTCACCGAGTGCTGGTCCATGGCCTGGCGGAAGCCGAGGTTCGCCATGACCGTCCCGACAACGGTGTCGTCGCGAAGCTCACCCTTGTCACGCAGGGACAAGGCGAGGATCGCCAACAGCTGGTCACCGTCGACGACGCGACCGAGGTGGTCGACGGCCAGACAGCGGTCGGCATCACCGTCGAGGGCGAACCCGGCATCGGCGCCGAGCTCGACCACAGCGTGCTGCAACGACTCGAGGTGCGTCGAACCGCAGTCGCGGTTGATGTTCCATCCGTCGGGTTCAGCGTGGATGGCCGTGACCTGGGCACCGGCTCGCCGCAACGCTTCGGGGGCGGTGAACGACGCAGCGCCGTTCGCGCAGTCGATGACGACGCGCAGACCCTCGAGGGACCCGGGAATCGTCGAGACCAGATGGTTCACGTAGTCGTCGACAGCGTCGGGCGACTGGCGAACACGGCCGACCTCGGCACCGGTCGGCCGCTGCCAAGGCTCACCCATGCGTGCCTCGACGGCGTCCTCGATGGAGTCCTGAAGCTTGTGCCCACCGCGGGCCAAGAACTTGATCCCGTTGTCGGGCATCGCGTTGTGCGACGCCGAAAGCATGACTCCGAGGTCGGCGTCCATGGCAGCGGTGAGATACGCGACACCAGGTGTCGGCACGACATCGACCCGGACGACGTCGACCCCGGCGCTGGCCAGGCCCGCCACGACCGCAGCCTCGAGGAACTCGCCGGAGGCACGGGGGTCGCGTCCGACCACGGCGAACGGCCGATGCCCGGCGAACACGCCGGCGTCGGCGAGCACATGAGCGGCAGCAACCGACAGGTCAAGCGCAAGCTCGGCCGTGAGGTCCTGGTTCGCCAGCCCACGCACACCGTCGGTGCCGAACAGGCGTCCCACGGGGGGTGTACTCAGCGCTTGCTGTACTGCGGCGCCTTGCGGGCCTTCTTCAGACCAGCCTTGCGGCGCTCCTTGACCCGGGCGTCGCGGCTGAGGAATCCAGCCTTCTTCAGCTCGGGGCGGTTGGTCTCGACGTCGATGCCGTTCAGCGCCCGGGCGATGCCGAGCCGAAGGGCGCCAGCCTGGCCAGACGTGCCGCCTCCCTCGATACGGGCGATGACGTCGTAGCGACCGTCGAGGTCGAGCACCGTGAACGGGTCGTTGACCAGCTGCTGGTGCACCTTGTTCGGGAAGTACACGTCGAGTGCGCGGCCGTTGATGGTCCACTGTCCGGTTCCGGGGGCGATCCGTACTCGGGCGATGGCCTCCTTGCGGCGACCCGTGGCTGCGCCTGGCGCGGTGGTGATCTCGCGGGGGGTGCTCACCGCCACGACGGTCTCGCTGGTGTAGCTGTCGGCGTCGGTCGCGTCGGTCGCGTCGGTCGCTTCGGTCGCTTCGATGAGCGTGTCGATCTCGACGACGTCCTCGGTGTTCTCTGGGCTCTCTGGCTGGGTGTCACTCACTGCGGCGGAACCTCTGTCTGTTGGGGCTTGCGAACGGTGGATCGAGGACGCCTACTGGGCGACCTGGGAGATCTCGTACACGGCAGGCTGCTGAGCCTGGTGCGGGTGCTCCGGGCCGGCGTAGACCTTGAGCTTCTTGATCTGCTGGCGGCCGATCTTGTTGTGCGGCAGCATTCCACGAACGGCCTTCTCGACGGCCCGACGAGGGTCCTTGGCCAGCAGCACCTCGTAGCTGACGGCGCTGAGGCCGCCCGGGTGGCCGGAGTGCCGGTAGTCCATCTTCTGGGTCGGCTTGTTCCCGCTCAGCGCCACCTTCTCGGCGTTGACGATGACGACGAAGTCGCCGGTGTCGACGTGCGGCGCGAACACCGGCTTGTGCTTGCCGCGCAGCAGGGTGGCCGCCTGGGTGGCCAGACGCCCGAGGACGACGTCCTGGGCGTCGATGACGTACCAGTCACGGCTGACCTCGTCGGCCTTGGGGCTGTAGGTGCGCACGCGGGAAACCTTCGCTCGTCTCACAGGTGGATGGGCTTGTCTCAGGGCTTGTCTCGTGGCTTGCCAGTGCGCCAAAGCACACGCAACGACTTGCCAGAGTACCTGCGGGGCCGATCCAGGGTCAAAACGTCGTCCCGGCTAGCGTTCCCCTCCATGACCGGGCGCGCGCGGGTGGTGCTCCTCACCTCCCTGCTCGGCCGTCTCCCCCAGGGCATGGCTCCCCTGGCTGCCCTGCTGCTGGTCCAGCAGCGCACCGGGTCGATCGCTGCCGCTGGGCTGGCCACCGGCGCGTGGGGGCTGGGCTCGGCCCTCGGCCAGACCACCTGGGGGCGCTTGGCCGGGCGCGGGCGGGCCCACCGGGTGGTCACCGTCGCGGCCGTCACCCAGGCACTGCTGATCACCGTCTTGGCGCTGGTCCCCACCGACGCCGCCACGCTCCTGGTCACCCTGGCCGGCCTCGGGGGTCTGGCCGCCCCGCCGATCAGTCCCGTGGCCCGCACGCTGTGGCCGGACCTGGCCACCACCGAGGTCGAGCTCGGCGCCATGTACACCCTCGATGCGACGACCCAGGAGGTCGTCTTCATCGCCGGACCGGCGCTGGTGGGGGCCGTGATCGGCATCGCCAGCGCCAGTGCCGCCCTGCTCACGACCGCCGTGCTCGGGGGCGTGGGCGGGCTGGTCTTCGCCCGGGTGGTCCGTCCCCTGTGGCGCCCGCACCCGCACCCGGGTGGAGGGCGGGCTCTGCTCTCGGTGATGGCCCTGCCGTGGGCGGTGATGGCTGTGATGGCCCTGGGCCTCGGGCTGACCGAGGTTGCCGTCTCCGCTGCGGCGATCATCGACGGCCAACGAAAGGTGGCCGGGGTCCTGCTCGCGGTGTGGAGCCTGGGCTCACTCGTCGGTGGACTGGCTACGTCGCGACGCGTCTGGCGGTCGACCCCGGTGGTGAGGCTGGCCCCCCTGTTCGGGACCCTCGCGGCCGGCACGGCGGTCGTCGCCGCCGTGTGGTCGGTGGGGATCATCGTGCTGGGGGTCGCGCTGTTCGCCAGCGGGCTCGCCCTGGCCCCGTCGCTGGCCGCGCTCTACGCCGTCGTCGGCGAGTCGGCGCCGGCGGGACGGCGCACCGACGCCTTCGCTGTGGGAACGACGTCGTTGCTGCTCGGCCTGTCCGGTGGCGCAGCCCTGGGAGGTCTTCTGTCGGCGGTCACCCCGACTCTGGCGTTCGTCTCCGCTGTGGCGGTGTTCGCCGCCGCGTCGGCGTCGTCCTTGGTGCTGCGCCGGCGCGGACAGGGGGTCAGCGGACCCGGTTGACCCGGCCCTCGTCCCACACCGGCGCGTCCGAAGCTGTGACCTGCCCGTCGGCCCCGAACACGAGGTAACGGTCGAAGGACCGGGCGAACCACCGGTCGTGGGTGACCGCGAGGACTGTGCCGTCAAATCCGGCCAGACCTTCCTCCAGCGCCTCGGCGCTGGCGAGGTCCAGGTTGTCGGTGGGCTCGTCGAGCAGGAGCAGTGTCACGCCCGACAGCTCGAGCAGGAGGATCTGCAGCCTCGCCTGCTGGCCCCCGGACAGTGTGTCGAACGTCTGGTCCGCCTGTTGCTGCAGCTCGTACCGGCGTAGGGCACTCATGGCTGGACCCCGTTGCAGGCTCGCCTGGTCCCACAGGATCTCCACGAGGGTGCGCCCGACCAGCTCGGGGTGGTCGTGGGTCTGGGCGAAGTGCCCGGGGACAACCCGGGCGCCGAGCTTCCATCGTCCCGTGTGCGCCACATCGGCACGGTCGGCGTCGCCGGCTGCCAGCAGGCGCAGGAAGTGGCTCTTGCCTGACCCGTTGCTGCCGAGAACGGCGATGCGCTCGCCGTAGAAGACCTCGAGGTCGAACGGCTCCATCAGACCGGTCAGCTCGAGCCCCTCGCAGGTCACCGCACGCACGCCCGTGCGTCCCCCGGTCAGTCGCATGCGTACCTGCTGAGGGGGTGGCGGTGCTTCCGGGGGGCCGGCCTCCTCGTACTTGCGCAGCCGGGTCTGCATGGCCTTGTAGCGCGAGGCCATGTCGGGGCTGATGGCTGCCTGCTGCTGAAGGGTGCGCACGAGCTGCTTGAGCCGCTCGTGCTCCTCGTCCCATCGGCGCAGCATCTCCGCCAGGCGCTCGTGCCGGTCCTGGCGGGCCGCGTGGTAGGTGGCGAAGCCTCCGCCGTGGGTCCAGGCGGTGCCCCCCTCGACGGTGACGATCCGGGTCGCGGCACGGTCGAGCAGCTCGCGGTCGTGGGAGACGAGCAGGACGGTCTTGGCCGTCACGCGCAGCTGCTCCTCCAGCCACTGCTTGCCGGGAACGTCGAGGTAGTTGTCCGGCTCGTCGAGCAGCAGCACCTCGTCCGGGC
>JBAPUB010000282.1:0-2585 GCA_049282455.1 Actinomycetes bacterium | reverse complement strand
CTGGAAAGCGGTGGGTGTTCGGCTCCTTACGGAAATGCTGCAGGGACTTCGTACAGGCAATCGGTATCAATTTGGTGACGCAGTCTTAGAGGATCGCGGTTTGGAGTTAACAAAGGGACACGTTTTTGGAGCCGACGAACACATACGCACCTTACTTTCCGCACATCGGCCGCGGCATTAATCACGAATTTCGCCGGCGGTCCGGCCGGGGCTCAGGCTTGGCGGTTCTGCTCGGCGTCGATGAGCCGCTCGGTCTCTACCTCCCAGTCGCGCAGTAGCTCTCTAGCCATTCGATAGTTGTTGATAGCACGGCGCAGCACGGCGGCGTGCTGCGCCGACACCTGCCGATGCACGAGCTTGCCGGCGCGCATGTACCCCCACTCGAAGTACGGTCCGTGGCGTGCCGCCGGATCCTGCGCGCAGGCGCAGCCGGGCCGACCGCACATCTTGGTGCGCTCGAGCAGCGTGCCCGAGCACAGGTAATCGATCCGACCCAGGGCTTCCCGAATGCGGGCGATGCGCGCGCGGGCTTGCTTGGCGACGGTCGCGGGTCGACGGGCGGGCATGAAGGGGGCTCTTGACATCTGCGGTGATGTCGTTAATAATAACGACAACGTGAACGGCCCGCAAGTCCCACCTGCACAAGGCGCCCGCTTCAATCTGGACCGCGAGCGACTGGGCCCGCTGCCCCTGGTCAACGCCTTCCTCCAGCGCATGGGCCTGGAGACGTTGCTCGACAAATACGTTGCCACCACCGATCGGCGCAACGCCGTGTCGCACGCCCAGGCTCTGGGCGTGCTGTTGCGCTCGCTCATCGTCGAGCGGGAACCGGTCTACCGCCAGCAGGAGACCGTATGTGGCTTTGCCCCCGGACTGTTCGGGGTCAGTGCTGAGGCGATGCAGCGGCTGGGCGACGACCGCATCGGACGGGCACTGGACCGGCTGTTCGACGCCGACCGCGCGGCGCTGCTGACTGAAGTGGTGGTCGCGGTAGGCCAGCGCTTCGGGGTCAGCTTCGATCGGCTGCACAACGACTCCACCTCGATTGCCTTCTGTGGCCAATACCGCGCCGCGGTTGGCCGCAAGCTGCGGGGCCGCACCGCTCCGGCCATTGTTTACGGCTTCAGCAAGGACCATAGGCCAGACCTCAAGCAGCTGCTGTTCATCCTGAGCGTGACTGAGGACGGGGTGCCGGCCTCGTTTCGCTGCGCCGACGGCAACACCGGCGACTCGGTGACCCATGTCGAGACCTGGAACACGCTGCGCGCGGTGGCCGGCCGGCCCGACTTTCTGTACGTGGCGGACTCGAAGCTGTGTTCCTACGACAACATGCAATACATCCACCGCGAGGGCGGGCGCTTCGTCACCGTGATGCCACGCACCCGCCAGGAGGACGGGCAGTTTCGCAAGTGGCTCCAGACCCAGAGACCGGACTGGCAGCTGGTGTGGGACCGCCCCCACCCCCGTCGACGCGACGGCCCGCGCGACCGCTGGTATACCTTCCAGCCGCAGGTTCCTTCAATCGAAGTCTGGCCCATCACCTGGGTGTGGAGCACGCTGCTGACGCTACACCAGGGCGCTCGCCGCCAGCGTCTGATCAGCGCCGCCTTGGAACAGCTGGCGGCATTGCACCAACGTCTGATCAAGGCCAAGGCGCGGCTGCGGGGAGCCAAGGAAGTCGACGCGTCCGTCGCCATCATCCTCGAGCACTACCACGTCGGCCGCTATCTCAAGGTCCAGCGTGTGGTGCGGGAGGAGCACAGCTTCAAGCAGACCAAGCGCGGGCGTCCAGGGCCGGATACCGCCTACCGCAAGATCACCCGGCGACGCTTCGACATCGAGTGGAGCATCGATCAGGCGGCCGTTGCCTACGACGAAAAAAGCGACGGAATGTACCCGTTGCTGACCAACGACCGTAGCCTCACCCCCGCCCAGATTCTCGAGGCCCACAAGGGGCAACCGACCATCGAGAAGCGCTTCGAACAAGTCAAGACCGTGCACGAGATCGCCCCCGTCTACCTCAAGAACGAGGGGCGCATCGAGGCCTTGTTCACGCTCTACTTCCTCGGTCTGCTGGTGCAGGCCCTCATCGAGCGCGATCTGCGCCTGGCCATGAAGCGCGACGGGCTCGACCAGCTACCCCTCTACCCGGAGCAGCGCCAATGCCGCCGCCCCACCACCGAGCAGGTGCTACGCCTGTTCAGCCTCGCCCAGCGCCACCGGCTAACGCAGTCCGGCCATACCGTGCAGTTGTTCGACGCCGAACTCACCGATCTGCAGCGCCAGATCCTCGGCCTGTTGGCCATTCCAGAGTCCGCCTACCGCGCGCTCGCCTGACTCCGTCATTGGCTCCGGGAAATTCAATCTAAATGCGTACCCCGATGTGCGGAAAGTAAGCCTCGGGTGACAAACGGCGAGATGTAGTCGTAACGACCCCGGATCGCTCCGACGTGTCTTGAACCTTGTACCCGTCAATGTCCTTGTCAGTCACGTTCCGCGTGAACGTCCCCGGGGGTAGATGCACCGGCAATGGATATCCCTGTTCAATGGTCTCGTTCGATAGCGTCCAAGAGTCTCCTATGAAC
>JBAPUB010000281.1:0-4993 GCA_049282455.1 Actinomycetes bacterium | reverse complement strand
GTGCGAGACCTCGTCACCGACGTCTCGTTCAACTACCAGAAGGCACGCGAGACTCCTGCATTCGCGCCTCCGCCGGACCTGGCACCGGGCGACTTCCGGATGGCTCAGGTCGACGTCGAGCGCAGCCAGGAGTTCCGCAAGTGCATCGAGTGCTTCCTGTGCCAGAACACCTGCCACGTGATCCGCGACCACGAGGAGAACAAGCCAAAGTTCTCCGGACCGCGGTTCTTCATCAGGATCGCCGAGCTGGACATGCACCCGCTGGACACCCGGGACCGACGCAGAGACGCCCAGGACCATGCCGGACTCGGCTACTGCAACATCACCAAGTGCTGCACCGAGGTGTGCCCGGAGGGCATCCACATCACCGACAACGGCATCATCCCGATGAAGGAGCGCGTGGTCGACGCCAAGTACGACCCCGTCTTCGTCGTCGGTGCCCGAATCCCCACACGAGGTGACAAGCAGGCAGCAGAGGCACTGGCCCAGGGTCACATCGCCGAGGCCGAGAGGGCGGCGCGCGCGCGGCTCGTCGTCAAACCGAGTGACCAGGCTGCTTTCGGCGTGCTGGCCGAGGCACTGATGGCACAAGGCCGTTTCGTCGAGTCCGCAGCGGAGTCAAAGAAGCGCCTGGCACTGCTCGGACAGCGCGGCAAGGCCAGGCGCGAGGCTGTGACCGACTACGGGTGGGCGCTGCTGTGTGCCGTCGAGGCCGGCTCGCTCGAGTACGACGACGAGACTCGCGGCGAGGTGACCGATGCGATGCGCAGTGCGGCCTCACTCACCGGAAGCGTGGCCTTCGCCCACAGGGCAGCACTGATGCATGCGGTCGGCGGCGACGAGGAGGCCGCACGTCGCGAGGTCAACGAGGTTCTCACCTGGCGCCGCCCGGCGGCCGAACGTGCCGATGTCCTGATCACCTCCGCCTGGCTGCAACGAAGCCACGGCGACGACGTCGAGGCTGCGTCGTCCATCGCCGAGGCCCGGCGACTCGCTCCGACCAACCCCCGGCTCTCGTCGTACTGAGTGCCGGGGCCTCAGGTGACGACCATCAGCTGGTGCATCCCGTTCGCGTAGTGGTTGCGCAGGTTGCACACCAGCTCGTAGTGACCAGCTGGCAGGTCCAGGGTCACCCATCCGACGGCCCCGG
Organism: Actinomycetes bacterium; assembly: GCA_049282455.1. Taxonomy (GTDB): domain Bacteria; phylum Actinomycetota; class Actinomycetes; order JAHEKZ01; family JAHEKZ01; genus JBAPUB01. The sequence goes on along the minus strand of JBAPUB010000281.1, from coordinate 3,843 downwards.
AGTCGATTCCCTCTCCTGATCCGGAGGCGCACGACGCGGAGGCCTCACCCAGGCTCCCGGCCTCGTCGACCTTGCCGTTCGGTCCCGGCACGCGTTGGCCCGCAGCGGCTCCCGGCGCGAGCGGCAGGACCACGAGCTCATGGGTGCGCCATCCCATGTTCTGGACCACGAAGCTGGTCTGGCCCGAGGGGACCCTCCACGGCGCAGCACGCAGCATCATGTGCGACCCGAGCGGAGCAGCCCCTCCCATCATCTGCGTCATGCCCATGTCGCCGAGCATGACCCGCACCGTTGTCCCCGGAAGCGACGAGGGAGCCGAGCAGGTCAGCCGGGACAGGTGGTAGCCGCGGGGGTTGTGGCCCATCATCGAGGAGCCAGGCCCACTGGGGGTCGAGCCGGAGCCCGACCCTCCCCCCATCATCCCCGTCCCGTTCGGCGAGCTGGTTGCCGAACAGCCGGCCAGGAGGACGACGGCGGACACGGCTGCGCCCAAGAAAGCACGACGGGCCCCGAGGTGAGACGTCATGAGGTCAGCAGACATCGGACCCCCCGTTCCCGACAGGGCACTTCGTCCCCGGGGTCTCACCGAGCCGTGGTCGAGTCGGAACAGGCAGGTTGTGATTGAGCACTCACTCAGTTAGGGTCACCCGATGACCATCACCGGACGGGCACGCCCGCTCCCCGCCGACGAGCGGCGCGCGGCGATCGCCCAGGCGGCACTCCCACTGGTCCTGGCGCATGGCCGGAGCGTGACGACCCGGCAGATCGCCGGGGCAGCCGGGGTCGCTGAAGGCACGCTCTTCCATGTCTTCGACGACAAGGACGCCCTGATCGCCGCCGTTGTCGCGTCGGTCCTGCAGCCCGGACAGGTGGCCGCGGAACTCGCCGCGATCGGATGCGCCCAACCGCTGCATGACCGAGTGGTACAGATCGTCGAGGTGCTCCGGCAGCGGATGCGGCTGATCTTCGAGCTGATGACGGCTCTCGGAATGAGCGGGCCACCTGAGGTCGCCGGGGCTGAGCTCCCTGAGCGCCGGGCGACCCGGCTCAAGCAGCTGACTGACACGATCACCGCGTTGCTGCAACCCGACGCCGACCGACTGCGGTACCCACCGGCCGAGACCGCTCGACTGATCCGGCTGTTCACCTTCGCCGCGAGTCATCCCGCTCTCACCGACGAAAGCCCCCTGTCGGCGTCACAGATCGCAGACGTCCTGCTCAGTGGCATCACCCTGGCACCAACCCGACATGCCGACGCCCACGGTGGGAGGTAGTCCGTGCTCATCGCACTGCTTCGCACCTACTTGCGTCCATACGGCAGGCCCCTTGCCGCGGTGGTCGTGCTGCAGTTCCTCGGCACGCTCGCGGCGCTGTATCTGCCCACGCTGAACGCCGACATCATCGACAACGGCGTGGCTCGCGGTGATACGCAGTACATCCTTCGTATCGGCGGGATCATGCTCTTCGTCACTTTCGTGCAGGTCGCGTGCACGATCGCCGCCGTCTACTTCGGCGCACGCAGCTCCATGGGATTCGGCCGCGACACCCGAGCAGCCATCTTCCACCGGGTCGGCTCCTTCTCCGCCCGCGAGATGACCCACTTCGGCGCACCCTCGCTGATCACGCGGAACACCAACGACGTCCAGCAGGTGCAGATGCTCGTGCTTCTGACCTGCACGATGATGGTGTCGGCTCCGATCATGTGCGTGGGCGGGATCGTCATGGCTCTGCGCCAGGACCTCGGACTTGCGTGGCTCATCGTCGTCAGCGTGACCGTGCTGGTGACCGCAATCGCCCTGATCGTCTCGCGCATGGTCCCTCAGTTCCGGCGGATGCAGACGCGTCTCGACGTGGTCAACCGGGTGCTGCGCGAGCAGATCACCGGCATCCGTGTCGTCCGTGCATTCGTGCGCGAGCCGGTCGAGCGACAGCGGTTCGCCACCGCCAACGACGAGCTCACCGACACGGCTCTGCGGGTCGGGCGCCTGATGGCTCTGATGTTCCCCACGGTGATGCTCGTGCTCAACGTGGCCAGCGTCGCGGTGATCTGGTTCGGCGGCCACCGCATCGCGGCCGGTGACATGCAGATCGGGTCGATGACGGCGTTCCTGAGCTACCTCATCCAGATCCTGATGTCGATCATGATGGCGACATTCATGCTGGTCCTGATCCCGCGCGCTGCAGTCTGTGCCGAACGGATCACCGAGGTGCTGGAGACCGAGTCGTCGGTCGTGCCCGCCACACTGCCGGAGACCCCATCCGAGGCGGCAGGCAGTGTCGAGATGCGAGGCGCTTCCTTCCAGTACCCGGGGGCGGAAGACCCGGTCCTGCACGACATCACCTTCCGGGCCGGACCAGGTCAGACCACGGCCATCGTCGGCAGCACAGGGTCAGGCAAGACGACACTGCTCTCACTGCTCCCTCGTCTGTTCGACGCGACTGCCGGAAGCGTGCTCGTCGACGGCGTCGACGTCACCCAGCTCGACCCGGAGCTGCTCCACTCCCGGATCGGACTCGTGCCCCAGCAGGCGTTTCTGTTCACCGGCACCGTCGCCAGCAACCTGCGGTACGGCAAGCCCGACGCGACGGACGACGAGCTCTGGGCGGCGCTGCGCGTCGCGCAGGCCGACGACTTCGTGGCGGTCCTGCCCGAACGCCTGGACGCACCGGTGTCTCAGGGCGGCACCAACTTCTCGGGGGGCCAACGTCAGCGGTTGGCCATTGCTCGGGCAGTCGTGAGACAGCCTGCCATCTACCTGTTCGACGACTCGTTCTCCGCACTCGACCTCGCCACCGACGCGAGGCTGCGTGCCGCCCTGCAACCGATCACCCGTCAGTCCACAGTCCTGATGGTGGCCCAGCGCGTGTCCAGCATCATCGAGGCCGACCAGATCCTGGTGCTCGACCACGGCGTGCTCGTCGGGATCGGGACGCACGCACAGCTCCTCGAGTCGTGCCCCACCTACGCCGAGATCGTCTTGTCGCAGCTGCCCGCAGAGGCCGCGGCATGAGCCAGCAGACCACTGCTCGACCGCCGGCCGGCACCCGACCGATGCACGGCCCCGGTGCCGCGATGGGGGCCGGGATGCCCGCGGAGAAGTCGCTCGACTTCTGGCCGTCAGCACGGCGTCTGCTGGGACAGCTGCGGCCCGAGCGGATGCGCGCCATCCTGGTCGTCGCGCTCTCCGTCGTCAGCGTCTCGCTCAGTGTCCTTGGCCCCAGGATCCTGGGGCACGCGACGAACCTCATCTTCGCCGGAGTCATCGGCGAACAGCTGCCAGCGGGCATGACCCAGGACCAGGCCAGCGCGGCGGCCCGTGCCTCGGGTCAGACCGGCCTGGCCAACGTGCTGTCCGGGATGACGGTCGTGCCCGGCCAGGGCATCGACTTCACCGCACTCGCCCGGACCCTGGCCCTCGTGCTCGTGCTGTACGTCGCGGCGGCCATCGCCATGTGGGGGCAGGGGTACGTCCTCAACGGCGTCGTCCAGCGCACGGTTCTGCGCCTGCGCGGCGATGTCGAGGACAAGCTGCATCGACTCCCGCTCAGCTACTTCGACACCAAGTCACGAGGAGAGCTGCTCAGCCGGGTCACCAACGACATCGACAACATCCAGCAGACGATGCAGCAGACGATGAGCCAGCTGCTCACCTCGCTGCTCACCCTGGTCGGTGTGCTGGCGATGATGCTCTCCATCTCGCCGGTGCTGGCTCTGGTGGCCCTCGTCTCGGTCCCGCTGTCGGTGCTCGTCACCTCTCAGATCGCCAAGCGATCGCAGCCGCTGTTCATCGAGCAGTGGGGTCAGACCGGGCGGCTGAACGGACACATCGAGGAGACCTACAC
>JBAPUB010000280.1:0-1636 GCA_049282455.1 Actinomycetes bacterium | reverse complement strand
GTGGTACGTCGATCGTCCGGTACGTCGACACCGCCCACGCAATCCGTCCGCGCCCCCGAGATGTTCACGACCGGGAGTTCCCGCCTCACCGGGCGATCGTGTCGGAGGGCATCCCGCCCTCGACGTGCCACATCGAGCAGCCTGGCCCCGCCCGCCAGTTCTCAGTAGGTAGCCAGAATGTTCCGGACAGGACGCCGGCTGCCTCGAGCCGGTCCCTCGGCGACATCGACTCCAGGTGCTCGAACGCCCGGGCCAGCGACGCGTCCAGGTTCGGCGTCGGCTCGTTCGCCAGCACCCGGCCCTTCAGCAGCCGCCACAGCCCCTCCACCGGGTTCAGCTCGGGGCAGGCCGTCGGCAGCCACCGCAGCTCGATCTCCAGCGCCGCCGCCAGCTCCCGGCTCCGCCGCGCCGTGTGAGGGCTGCCCCGGTCCACGAACAGCACCAGGTTCCAGCCCCGCCACAGCGACCGGATGTGCCGCAGATGGCCCTGGAACGACTGCTGGTTCCACTGCCCGGCCCGGTCCAGGCACACCGTGCCGGTGCCCACGTTCAGCGCCCCGAAGACCACCCGGCGGGCGCGGTTGCCGGTGATCGGCACCTCGGCCTGCTCGCCCACCTTCGCCCAGCCTGCCCGCAACGGCGACGTCTCGGTCAGGATCGTGGCGTCGGAGAACAGCACGGCGGTCCGCGTGCGCCCCTTCAGACCCGTCCGGAGCCCCCTTTTGCCTGCCGCCAGGTCGGCGACCGCCGCGACAGGACGAATCGGGGCCGCTTCCAGCGGTACCCCGCCTCGTGCAGGGCGCGTCGCACCGTCGTGTCGCTGGCCGCGATGCCCTCCCGGCCGAGTTGCTCGAGCAGCAGCCCGGTCGTCCAGCCGGTGTGCCGGTACCCGAAGTCCGCGGGCTCGGCCTCGATCAGCTCGGGGATCCGCTCCAGGAGCCGGTCGCGCAGCTCGCGGGAGCGGCCGGGTGCGGTGCGCGTGGTGGTGGCCTCCTGGAGGTCGCCCCGGCGGTTCTCGAGGAAGCGGTGGACCCACTCGTAGATCGTGGACCGGCCGACCCGCTGGGTGCGGGCGATGGCCGAGGGTCCCTGGCCGGCGTCGAGGGCCAGCAGGGCGTTGACGCGCCGGAGCTGGTCGGCGTCGTCGGTGGTGCGTGCAAGGTGCTCGAGGCGTTCGCGCTCGCGGCTCGTCAGGGTGAGGATCGACATGGCGGACCTCCTTGCCGGAGGTCAGCTTACAGCCGATCGGACTCCCTGTCTGCACCTCAGTGGCGATCTACTTAGAGGGCGTAGGGCGGGGAATGGCGGGTCAGGACGACGGACAGACATCAGGATTCGCCTCCGCCGGCCCCACCGACTCGACGGCGTCCCTCGCCACGACCCCACGAACCGGGAGGTCGTCCCGGCCGCCGTCGCCGTGCGGATCGTCGAGCAACGCGTCCCGGACCGGGTTCGGCACCGCGAGGACGCGATCATCTCGTTCCCTCGAACCCATCCATTCCAGGCGATGGGACGTGCCGACGCGCGTCGCCATGCCGCACTGTCGAAGGGAAGAGCCCCGACCATGTCCACGCACACCACCCGCCGCAGTGCCCGTCCGACTCTCGAATCCCTGGATGAGCGCGTGGTCCCCACC
>JBAPUB010000279.1:0-10453 GCA_049282455.1 Actinomycetes bacterium | reverse complement strand
CTGGCCGCAGGCCATGCGTGGAGAGGTCGAGCTCGAACGAGGGAACGTGGGGGGCGCATCTGTGCTTCTCGAGCAGTCGTTTGCCCGGTCCTGCCAGCTCGGCGATCCTTGCTGGGAGGGTATGTCGGCTCGTGGTCTTGCCCTGGTTGCGGACGCAAAGGGTGAGATCGAAAGCGCTTTCGCTGTGCTGGCTGACGCACGAGTGCGCTGCAACCGGTTGGCCGATCCCTACATGTGGCTCGACGGGTACATACTCGATGCGCAGTGTTCTCTCGGTCGTCGGCACGGTCACCCGGATACGCGACTGTGGGTCGAGTCGATGCGTGAACGTGCGTCCAGAACGGGTATGCGCGAGCTGACCGTACGGTCTCTGCTCCATGGGGCGGCCATCGGCTTCGACGGTGATGCCGAGGCGGCGGCCCTTCTGGCGGTCGACATCGACAACCCCTACCTGACCTCCCTGGTGCAGGCTGCCCCTTCACGCTAACCAGCTTCGACCTTGAACCCGGTTCCTGCGGTTAGAGTAAGCAGATGCGAGCACTGCCCGACCGGCTGGGAGGTCGGCTGAGCCTGGACTTCGTCAACACCGTTGATCCTCGGTTCGGAAGCGAACGCCGCGAGTACCTGGCCGACTACGACGCGGTTCTGGACTGGTGCGACGCCATCGGAGTCTCGCTGCCGAGACCGACGTCCTGGCTTAGGCGCATTTCACGGCGACGAAGCGCAGAAGCCGAGGTAGCCCACCGCCAGGTGATCGCGACGAGGGAGGCACTGTTCGACGTTCTCGAGGCCTCCTTGACGCAGCGACCGGCGCCAGCGTCCGCCGTTGCACAGCTCAACGTCTCTCTGGGCGCGGGTATCGCCCACCGTTCGCTGGCGCCCGACGACCGGGGTGGGGTTCGGGAGACCTGGCGGACGTCGGACAACCTCGAACAGGTGTTGTGGCCGGTGGCGATCGACGCCTGGGACCTGCTGACCGAACCCGAGCTGCTGGGCGTCAAGCAGTGTCCTCCCGAGTCCGGTGGCTGCGGCTGGCTGTTCCTCGACCTCAGCCGAAGCGGTACCCGACGCTGGTGCGACATGCGAACGTGTGGCAACCGGGCCAAGGCGCGAGCTCACTACCAGCGCCACAGCCGCTGACTCCACAGCCGGCATCGAGTCCGGGCGTCCACAGCCAGCAAGGGACATGCCCGAGGCACCATCGACAGCCCGTTGGGTCATGGGGTCACATCGGCCGGAAGGGGCTCCTATGAACGAGATCACCGTCAGTGTCGCGGGCAACGTGGCTAGCGACGTCGTGCATCGCAAGATCGGCAGCGGGACGCCGGTGTCGTCGTTCCGCCTTGCGTCGTCGACCCGGTACTTCGACAAGACTCGTCGCGAGTGGACCGACGGCCCGACCACCTGGTTCACCGTGTTCTGTTTCCGCGAGTTCTCCGAGAACGTGATGTCCTCCCTGAGCAAGGGCGACCCCGTGGTCGTCGCAGGCCGCCTCACAGCCCGCGACTGGGAGAAGGACGGGCGCCGAGGCACGTCGCTCGAGATCGAGGCGAGACACCTCGGCCACGACCTCGCTCGAGGGTCGTCAACCTTCAAGCGGCGGGCTCGGCCTGCGAACTCCGAGGAAGCCGGAGCCGCGCTCCAGGAGATCGGGGCGGCGATGGCCGCCGGGAACGGCGCGACGACGCGTGATGAGGCGGCACCTCAGGCGGGGCAGGCGGCCTAGCTCAGGGGGGCTAGCGAGCGTGGCAAGATCCATCCAACCCCCGGAGGTGCAGCACCATGGATCTTGACGCCATTTTGGTGAAGGCCGAGCCACAGGTCTTGGACGAAGCATTCTCCGCTCTTCAGCGCTCGCATGTCCTGCACTACGAAACCGCAGGCGAACAGCTCACTCGGCAACGACTCGCTGAGCTGTTCAACCTCGTGGTGGGCGCCATTCGCGACCGAGACCTGTCGGCCGTGGTCACCTACTCTGAGCAAGTTGCGGTTGAGCGCTTCAACAGCGGCTTCGACGTCTCGGAGGTCCAGACAGCGTTCAACGCGCTCGAAGAAGCGATGTGGCGACGCGTGGTCCTTGCGGAACCACCTACTGACCTGGCCGAGGCCATCGGGCTGCTCAGCACGGTTCTCGGCGCGGGTAAGGATGCCCTGGCCCGTCAGTACGTCTCTTTGGCCTGTCGCCGACACGTCCCCTCTCTTGACCTGTCCTCCCTGTTCCAGGGGACCAGCTCCTGACGGCGAGTTCGAGCCTCGCCGTGGCGCGCACCGACGTCAGAGGTCGGTCACGCCGTTCTTGATCAACACCAGACCAATGACCGTGATGACGACGGCCATGACCGTGGCGTTGTTGCGAAGCAACCAGTCCTTCGCCCGTTCCAGCGGGGGCAGGACTGGCTCACCGACGATCGCGTAGGCGAGCACCGGCGTCGCGACGCTGACGGATGCCACGGCAGTGAAGATCGCGACGGCAGCAGCCCTGCCCGCAGTCGTCTGGGCGTTGAGTCCGATGTCGACGCCGGCGGCGGCTGCGAGCAGGACGATCTTCGGGTTCGCCGCCGAGAGCAGCAACGCCAGCCGGACGGCACTGCGCGGCGTCGCATCCTGGAGGGACCGCATCCACCTCGGCAGGTCGTCGGACGAGTACCGGGACAACCACTCTCGGACCCCGTAGACGACCAGTGCGGCGCCGGCGACGATGCGCAGCCACGCCAGCCAGGCCGGTGATGCGTCAGTGGATCCGATCGCCTCGGCGAAGATCACGAACACTGACGTCGCTACGCCGATCCCGACGATCCAGCCAGCCAAGAACGCCAGGGACGTCGGCCGCGGTCGTGGGCTGAACAGCAGCAGGATCGCCGGAACCACGGGAAATGGCGAAAGAGCGATCCCCAGCGCCAGCCCCAGCGTCTCGCCCACCAGTACCCCACATCGGCTCCGACGTCCCAGGTCGGGACGGGGCCAAGCATGCTGCACGTCGGCCCACCAGACCCGGTCGGCCAGCCCGCCGGTGTCGGCCACGGGGAGCGGGCCGCGCCGAACGGCGGTCCGTGACCGGATAGATTGGCCAGCAGCAGGTCGCGGGGCACGTCCCTGACCGAGCGCCGCACCATTCGAGTCACACTCAGTATTCAGGTACAGGGGAACACAATGTCTTCGCAGGTCAGAGCCCATGGCTGAGTTCATCTACACCATGTCCAAGGCGCGCAAGGCGCACGGCGACAAGTTGATCCTCGACAACGTGACGCTGGCGTTCTACCCGGGCGCGAAGATCGGCGTCGTCGGTCCCAACGGCGCGGGCAAGTCCAGCGTGCTGAAGATCATGGCCGGTCTCGACCAGCCGTCCAACGGCGACGCCATGCTCAGCCCTGGGTACACCGTCGGGATCCTGCTGCAGGAGCCGGCGCTGGACTCGACGAAGAACGTCCTGCAGAACGTCGAGGAGGGCGTCGCCGAGACCAAAGGCATGCTGGACCGCTTCAACGAGATCTCAGCCCTGCTCGCCGACCCCGACGCCGACTACGACACGCTTCTCGCGGAGATGGGCGAGCTGCAGGAGCACCTCGACCACCGCAACGCGTGGGACCTCGACTCCCAGCTCGAGCAGGCCATGGATGCGCTGCGCTGTCCCCCAGGTGATGCCGACGTCACCGTGCTGTCGGGAGGAGAGCGCCGCCGGGTCGCGCTGTGCAAGCTGCTCCTCGAGCAGCCCGACCTGCTGCTGCTCGACGAGCCGACCAACCACCTCGACGCCGAGAGCGTGCTGTGGCTCGAGCAGCACCTCGAGAAATACCCGGGCACCGTGGTCGCCGTCACTCACGACCGGTACTTCCTGGACAACGTGGCCCAGTGGATCCTCGAGCTCGACCGGGGCCGGGCCTACCCCTACGAGGGCAACTACTCGATCTACCTGGAGGCGAAGGCAGCCCGGCTGAAGGTCGAGGGGCAGAAGGACGTCAAGCGCAAGAAGCGGCTGCAAGACGAGCTGGAGTGGGTTCGCAGCAACGCGAAGGCTCGCCAGACCAAGAGCAAGGCGCGCCTCGACAGGTACGAGGAGATGGCCGCGGAGGCCGACAAGCAGCGCAAGCTGGACTTCGAGGAGATCCAGATCCCGCCGGGGCCGCGTCTGGGCGGCACCGTGATCGAGTCGCACAACCTCACCAAAGGGTTCGACGAGCGGGTGCTGATCGATGACCTGTCCTTCTCGCTGCCTCGTAACGGCATCGTCGGGGTCATCGGTCCCAACGGCGTCGGCAAGACCACCTTGTTCAAGATGATCATCGGCGACGAGAAGCCCGACTCCGGTGAGATCAAGGTCGGCGAGACCGTGCAGATCTCCTACGTCGACCAGGCAAGGGGTGGTCTCGACGGCGACAAGAACGTGTGGGAGCTCGTCTCCGACGGGCTCGACTGGATCAAGGTCGGACACGTCGAGATGCCCTCGCGCGCCTACGTGGCAGCGTTTGGGTTCAAGGGACCCGACCAGCAGAAACCGGCGAAGGTGCTGTCGGGTGGAGAGCGCAACCGGTTGAACCTGGCGCTGACGCTGAAGCAGGGAGGTAACGTCCTGCTGCTCGACGAGCCCACCAACGACCTCGACGTCGAGACGCTGTCGAGTCTCGAGGATGCGTTGCTGGAGTTCCCTGGGTGCGCGGTGATCACGTCGCACGACCGGTGGTTCCTGGACCGAGTCGCGACACACATCCTGTCCTACGAGGGCGACTCGCAGTGGTTCTGGTTCGAAGGCAACTTCGACTCCTACGAGAAGAACAAGGTCGAGCGACTGGGGCCGGAGGCCGCGCGGCCACACCGCGCTACCTACCGCAAGCTGACCCGCGGCTGATCGCGTGGCCCGTCACCGCTACGAGTGCTCGCTGCGCTGGTCCGACATGGACGCCTACGGCCACGTGAACAACGTCGTCTTCCTGACCTACCTCGAGGAGGCCCGGGTCGACATGTTGTTCGTCAACGCCGGGAGCGACGCCGCAACCGAGAAGCTCGCCTCGGGCATTGTCGTCGCGCGCCATGAGATCGACTACACGGCACCGTTGGTCTTCCGTCCAGAACCCGTGCCGATCGACGTCTGGGTCGAGCGTCTCGGGAACGCGTCGTTCACCTTGGGCTACGAGGTCAGGGACGACGCCGGCCCGGTCTACGTACGTGCCTCGAGCGTGATGGTCCCCTACGACGTGCAGGCGGGTCGTCCGCGCCGGGTTTCCGACGTCGAGCGCGAAGCGCTTCAGCGCTTCCTCGTCACCACATGACGTCGCTCACGCTGGCCGTGGGGGAGTCCGACGCCCTGGTCGACTACCTGGACCGACTGACTCGCCTCGACGCTCGGGCCGCGGTCCGCCTGCAGGCCGCCGGGGCCGTGCTGGGCGTGTGGAGCGGTCCACCGTTCGACGTCGTCGCATTGCGCCCCATCGGACTTGAGGAACCGCAGGACCTCGACCTCACCGTCTCGGCGCAACGACTGCATGACCGGGTCGTCGATGCACAAGAGGGTCTGGCCAATCTCGCCGCGTCGGAGGTCGAGCTTCCGGCCACGGTGCCTGGGCCCTCCTGGGTCGGGCTGCTTCCACCGCGCGCTGGATGGGAGGAGCGTGCGAGGGGGGACGTCGGCTACGTGCGGGCGGCGGTCGACCAGGCCAAGCTCTTCTTCGGCCAGAGGACCGAGGGGGTCACCGATCGTGTGACGCTCGATTCCGTCGCACAGGACGTCTGGGAGCGAGCCTGCCTGGGGGAGGTTCCCGTTCGTGCTGCACATGCCGCCGAGATCCTCGGACTGCTGGGTCCGGCAGACGGGCCGGCTGTCGCCTACGCCTCGGGCAGCTGGCTGCGACTGGCTGCACCGGGCGGAAGTGTCGCCGTGCGGCGGGACCCGCCGAGCAACCTGCTGTTCTCCCTCATGACCGTCGCTGGGGGTTAGAGCCGCTGGGGCGGCGCGATGACGTTGGGCCGAATGGGTGATAGTCCCCACCTGGCTCAAGGAATTCCCGGCAACGCGTCGAAGACCGATCATGACCTCTCCGAGCCGGCGCGACCTGTTCCGCGCTGCAGGAGCGGTCGGCGCAGCCGGCGCCCTGGGTGCAGCGGGCGTCGCCGTCAGCGCAGCGCCAGCCGCCGCCGCCCCCAAACCGGGGTCGGCCTTCCTGCCGTCGGACCAGAACACGCACCTGCTGCGCCGGGCAACCTTCGGACCGACCCCTGACACCTTGGCGGCCCTGCGCAAGCAGGGGCGCGCGAAGTGGCTCGCGCAGCAGCTCGACCCGCAGTCGATCGACGACTCCGCCTGCACGGACTTCATCCGGACCCGGTTCCCCCACCTGTCGTGGACCATGCCGGAGGCCAAGCGCAAGGTCGGTGCTGACAAGTGGGAGTACATGATCTCGCTGAGCATGGCCACCATCGGGCGTGCAGTCTGGAGCAAGCGCCAGCTGTTCGAGGTGATGTGCGAGTTCTGGTCGAACCACCTCAACGTCACGGCACCTGCCGGCAAAGGCATCTACTTCAGTCGCAGTGACTACGACCGCAATGTCATCCGCAAGCATGCGCTCGGTCGCTTCGAGGACCTGTTGACGGCGAGCGCGCAGCATCCGGCGATGCTCATCTACCTGAACAACGACGAGTCCACCAAGCTCGCTCCGAACGAGAACTACGGGCGGGAGCTCCTCGAGCTGCACACCGTCGGCGTTGACGGTGGCTACAACGAAGCCGACATGGCCAACTCGGCCCTGATCATGACCGGCTTCGGGTTCGACAAGAGCTCGGGCTTGTTCAAGTACCACCCGGCCGACCACTACACCGGTCCGGTCGCTGTGATGGGCTTCAGCGATCCCAACGCCAGCGACGTCGGGGGCCACGACGTGGGCCTGAGCTACGTCAAGTACCTGGCTCACCACCCGTCCACGGCCCAGCACCTCGCCTACAAGCTGTGCGTCCGCTTCATCTCCGACACCCCCGACCCCGCATTCGTCAGTGAGCTGGCGTCGGTCTACCTCGCCAACGACACCGCCATCGCACCAGTGCTTCAGCACCTCTTCTCGAGCGCCACTTTCGCGAGCTCCATCGGGCAGAAGACACGCCGCCCGTTCGAGGACGTCGTCGCGACGCTTCGGATCCTCGGGTACCAGCCCGAGCGCAAGGGCGTCACAGGGATGCGCGCCCTGTACTTCGTGTGCAACGAGGTGGGCCAGCCGCCGTTCGGATGGCCCCAGCCCAACGGCTACCCCGACGACGCAGTCTCGTGGGCATCGGCCGGAACCACGATGAACCGGTGGAACCGGCACCTGGCCCTGGCTGCCCACTGGTGGCCCACCCAGCTTCGGCAGCCGGACCTTCGGACGCTGCTTCCGAAGCGGCTGCCACGTACCCATGGCGCCCTGGTCGACGACCTCGCCAAGCGGCTGGTCTTCAGGTCGCTAGCTGCCGAGCACGAGAAGGTCGTTCTGCACTTTCTCGGCCGTCGCGCCACCGACCCGCTCGACCGCAACTCCCCGGCACTGGGGTGGAAGCTTCCGTCGGTCGTGGCCCTCATCCTCGACTCGCCCTACCACGGGATGCGGTGACCCCATGACGACGACCGAGCACGAAGGCTGCGGCTGCGAGCACAACCCCGAAGCCGGGGGGATGGGCCGACGGTCGTTCCTCAAGCATCTGGCCGGGACTGGGTCCGTGGCCGGGTTGGCCACCCAGGGGTTGTCGACCAAGCTGGCGTTCGCGCAGGCCGGGTACGCCGGCGACGTCCTGGTCGTCCTGTCGCTTCGCGGCGGGTTCGACGGGGTCAATGCCATCGTCCCCGGGGGCGACGCTCAGTACCACGCTCTGCGACCCAACATCGGCATCCCGCACAGTTCGCTGATCCCTCTGACCCGCACATTCGGCATGCATCCCGCGCTCAAGCCGCTCAAGCCTCTGTGGGACAAGGGCTCGTTCGGTGTCGTCCACGCGGTCGGCATGCAGGACCCGAGCCGTTCGCACTTCCAGGCCATGGCCGAGATGGAGCGGGCGGCCCCTGGTACTGCACTGCGCAGCGGCTGGCTGGACCGAACCTTGGGCCTTCGGGCACGCGGTACGTCCTACCAGGGGGTGCAGCTCGGCGACACGATGGCGGCGGCCTCGTTCAACGGGCCGACACCCGAGCTCGCGATGACGTCCGTCGACTCGTTCACGATGTCCGGAGTCCATGACGGAGCCGACCGGAGGCGCTGGCGGCGCGCACTGCTGGACATGAACGCCGACGCACCCCGATCGATGGCCGCACCAGCGCGGACGGCCCTGTCAGCGATGGGGACGGCCGCCGAGCTGCAGCGTGCCGGCTACACCCCCCGCAAGGGCTCGTCGTACCCCCACACCGAGCTCGGGCTCGCTCTGCGCGACGTCGCTCGGCTCATCAAGGCTCGGGTCGGTCTCCAGGTCGCGAGTGTCGACTACGGCGACTGGGACATGCACGCCGACATGGGAACCGTCGGCAGCGGCTGGATGCACGACCACCTCAGCGAGCTGGCGCGCGCCCTGGCGGCCTTCGCCCACGACCTCGGCCCCACGATGTCGAGGGTCACCCTGCTGACCCTCAGCGAGTTCGGACGCCGGCTCAAGGAGAACGGGTCCGGCGGCACCGACCACGGTCACGGCCAGGCGGTGCTCCTGCTCGGCGGCGGTGTGAAGGGAGGTCAGGTCCTCGGCCAGTGGCCCGGCCTGGCACCCTCCCAGCTTGTCGACGGCGACCTCGCCGGAACTACCGACTACCGCAGCGTGCTGGCTGAGGCCTTGGAGAAGCGCTGCGGTGCCGGGTCGCTGACCCAGGTCTTCCCAGGGCTGCCGACCGAGCGGGTCGGGGCCTTCAAGGTCAAGGTGTGACCCTGGTCGCGGTCGACGTCGACCCAGGTCCATCCGGGTGAATCCGTGTAACGCGTTCAAGACCGGCCTGGTCGGTGGTCGACTAGTTCGACATGACTAGTCCTACACGACGTGATGTGCTGCGGGTGGCCGGCCTGGGTGCGGCCGGCTCGGTGGCCGCCGCCGTCTCGGTCGGTGCCACCGCCACGAGCGCCCGAGCCGCATCGGTGCCTGCGGGGTCCTCGTTCGTCCCGGCCGACCTTGACCTGCACCTCCTGCGGCGGGCGACCTACGGGCCCACGCCCGCGACCTTGGCCGCGGTTCAGCGCAAGGGCCGGGTCGCCTGGGTGGACGACCAGCTCCACCCGGCCGGGATCGACGACTCGTTCTGCGACCAGCTCCTGGCGACCCGGTTCCCCGGGTTGTCCTGGTCCATCACCCAGGCGCGCGCCAACCTTGCTGCCTTCAGCTGGGACCTCATGTTCGACCTCGGCGTCGCGACGATCGCGCGCGCGGTGTGGAGCAAGCGCCAGCTGCTCGAGGTCATGTGCGACTTCTGGTCCAACCACCTCAACGTAACCAACCCCAGTGACAACGTGTGGGACAACCGCCAGGACTACGACCGTCGGGTGATCCGTCGCTATGCCCTGGGGCGCTACGAGGACATGTTGCTGGCGAGCGCTCAGCACCCAGCCATGCTCCGGTACCTCAACAACGCCGACTCGTCGCGGTTCACGTTGAACGAGAACTACGGACGCGAGCTGCTGGAGCTGCACACCGTGGGGGTGGACGCCGGCTACTCAGAGGAGGACATGTACAACTCGGCACTGGTCATGACCGGGTTCGGTGTCGACTGGGACACCGGGCTCTTCGCCTACAGCGCCAACGACCACTACCGCGGCCATGTGGCCGTCATGGGATTCGAGCACACGAACGCAACAGGGGCCGGCGGGCACGACGTCGGCATCTCCTACGTGAAGTACCTGGCGAACCACCCACAGACGGCCCGCACCATCGCGACCAAGCTGTGTGAGCGGTTCATCTCCGACACCCCGGACCCGGCCTTGGTCGACTCGCTTGCCGCGACCTACCTGGCCAACGGCACAGACATCAAGCCCGTGCTTCGCAAGCTGTTGCTGTCCAAGGCTTTCGCCAACAGCGTGGGTCGCAAGGTCCGGCGTCCGATGGAGGACGTGGTAGCCACTCTTCGCATCCTGAGCTACAAGCCGGACGCAACTGGCAAGCAGGGGATGCGAGGCCTCTACTGGATGATCGACGACATGGGGCACGCGCCCTGCGCCTGGCACATGCCCAACGGGTACCCCGACGTTGCGGTCGCCTGGGAGTCCTCCGGAACGACCCTGGCGCGCTGGAACTCGCACCTCTCGCTGGCGGCGCACTGGTGGCCCGACGAGCTCGTGCAGCCCAAGCTGCGTTCCTTGCTCCCGAAGCGACTCCCGGCCACTTACGGGGCGCTGATCGACACGTTGAGCAGACGGTTGGTGTTCCGCACGCTGGCGTCGACCCACAAGGCGGCGGTGCTCCAGTTCATCGGCAAGAGTGCGACGGCACCGCTGGGCTCCGGTGACGAGGTTCTCGGTTGGCGCCTGCCCTA